>NZ_CP007542.1:3168582-3485441 GCF_000478825.2 Synechocystis sp. PCC 6714
GAGAGGTGACCCAATAGGCCGTGCATTTCCCGGAATCGATCGCCAAGGTCTTGGACATTATTAATCCCCATAGCTTCCAGGGAACGATCCAAAAACATGGTGCTGTAAAAACCGGGGGCATGGTGGCCCACTTCCGTCACTGTATTTTTGTAGCCCAACATAACTAGGGAGGCGATCGCCTCTGCAATACTGGCAAAACCGCCGGGGTGGCCCGATTCCTTACTAGCGGTGGTTTGTAGAGTTAAATATCTGAGGGCATCCGCCGCCAATAATGTTTGATACACCGCCTGGGGATCACTGGCAGAACCGATGGCTTTTTCTCCACTGGCGATCGCCGTTTCCTGGCCGTAACGATCAAAATCCGGCAGGTTTTCACCGAAAAAGCGAATTCCTTGGCAAAAAGCAGGGTGGGCGGCAACGGTCATGGGGAAAGATCCTATTCCAGAGAAGAGTAGCGGTTGGGTCTAATTTTACCCCGTTGGGTAACACCAGATAATCCCCTATTCAACAACTAAAAAGAATTGAGAAAAGACTATGAATGCCCAATCCCAATCCTTGATTTTGAAATTCTGTTTGTAAATCCCCCTCACTGCTTAACTACTGTAATTACTGGGGGAATTAGATTTCAGTGAATTCTACGCTGCCGAAGTTTGCAGACATTTAATAATGGAAGCTTTTTCCAATAATCCCACCACTTCCCCGGAGGGTTGCACCACCAACAATTCCGACAGTTTTTGTTGGTCTAACAACTGGGCCACTTCAAACAAAGATTGGTTAGCGTTAACCGTGACCATTTGTTGGGGATATTGCATCAGGCTCTCCACTGTGACGTGGGGCCAGTCGGAAGTGGGTACATGTTTAATATCTTCCGTAGCTAGTACCCCCAGCAGTTGATTGTCGGCACCGATGATTAAGAAGCGTCGCCAGGGGGTTTTACCAATCACATAATCATTAGCAAATTCTCGAATGTTCAACCCAGCAGGGATGATGGGGCTGTTGGGAATGACCGCATCTTCCGCAGTAAAGGCTTCCATTTGATCTTTGACCTGGGCATTGCGGGCGGAGGAACCAGCATTTTGCAACAGGAACCAACCAATCAAAATGGTCCAGAAGCTACCAATGGGCAGAATATTCAAAATGCCTAAGCTACCAATGGCGATCGCCAACCAACCGAAACCTTGACCGACCCGACTGGCAACGAGAATACCTTTATTTTGATTGCCTGTGATTTGCCAAACGATAGATTTGAGCACATTGCCCCCGTCCAACGGCAAACCGGGAATGAGGTTAAACAATGCTAAGGCAAGGTTAATCATGCCCAACAAGCCAATAATGGCCTGCCCCGGCACCGGCAAGGGAATCTGGGTACCAACTATGGTTAAAGCCAAAAACAAGAGTAAACTCACCGCTGGCCCGGCGATCGCCACCGCAAAAGCTTGCCAGGGGGTATTGGATTCCTTTTCTAAACTGGCTAGACCACCAAAGAGAAAGAGGGTGATGGATTTGACTTCAATGCCCTGGGCGATCGCCACTAAACTATGGCCCAACTCGTGGGCAACAACGGAAGCAAAGAGGAGTAAGGCTGTAATTAACCCTAAAATCCAGGGTGTGCCGCCGGAAAGTTGGGGAAAGCGGGCTAAGTCCTGGCCATAGCTCAGGGTCACCAATCCCAAGATTAAAAACCAGGATGGATTGACGTAAAAAGGAATGCCAAAGAGACTGCCGACGCGGATATTGTTGTTCATAAACTGCCCCCCTACACTGAGGCTTAACATGAATTAATTGTAACGAGATGTTAAGAAAGCACCGATTGGGATAACCGTCGGAGTTAGTTCGGTTAAGCACCGTTTCCCCAATTCACTTTAGGATCAAAGGCAGTCTGGCTCCTTTCTCTGTTAGCTTGCCCATGTTTTCCCCCAGCGTTTACTCAGAAATTATCGCTACTCTTTCCCCCAGTGTAAGGTTAGTGGCGGTGACCAAAACCAAGGCGATCACAGACATCGAAGCGGCCTATGGGGCAGGCATCCGGGATTTTGCCGAAAGTCGTATCCAAGAGGCATTGCCAAAAATTACAGCTCTGACAAACTGCACCGATATTAACTGGCATTTTATTGGCCGTTTACAGAGTAACAAAGCCCGTAAGGTAGCGGAAAATTTTGCCTATATCCATTCCATTGATAATTTAGAGATCGCCGTCAAGTTGGATCGCATAGCTGGGGAGTTGAACAAATTTCCCCAGGGATTATTACAAGTCAAGTTACTGCCCGATGAGAATAAATCCGGCTGGACTAAGGAAGAATTAAAACTTGATTTGCCCCAACTGGAGCTATTACAAAATCTAAAAATTTGTGGCTTAATGACTATTTTGCCCCTCGGTCTTTCCCCTGGCGATCGCCAACAAACTTTCACCGAGTTAAAAAACTTAGCAAAAGAAATTAATCAAACATCAAACCTATCATTAACAGAATTATCCATGGGCATGTCCGGGGATTATCCCCAAGCCGTTGCCGCTGGAGCCACCATGATCCGCCTCGGTACAATTCTCTTTGGCGATCGTTAGAAAATCAATCAGCAGTATGGTGTTTTTATATTCTAAATAAAGTCCTGGGAAGAGTTTTAGACCATTACTTAATCGGCACTAGCCTGGACATTTATTGCAATTTATAAAGCCTCTATCCCATGACGATTTTCCTACGTTACCCTAGGTATCAAGTCGGTCTTTCTACATTGCCAAATTAAACCCATAGGGAATTAAGCCAGTCATGGACGACCAAGCAAAGCAAACTGAAACTACGGCAGACGTTCCCCCGTGCTCAGATAATCCTGTTGCCCCATCCCTCAATCGTCGTTCCGTGATTCAAATTGCCGCCACCGGTATTTTAGGAGTGGGTTTAGCTCGGCCAGCCATCGCCGCAGACACAACGTCAACTTTACCCGCCCAAGGGGTTGTTCTGGAACCGGGATATAGCCCCAATCAACCGATCCACCGCAAAGTCTCCAATATTGATGACTATCTGTTTCGTTTACCCAACGGCGATGTGATTGGGGATTATGTTTTGCTATGTCCCCAAAAAATGGGCGGCGGCACCCATGCTCTGGACTTAAAAACAGGCACAGTGATGGCTTCAATTTGGTACTGGAACTATGGTGATTATTGCCCGATTTCCCACCACATCCAGGCCTTTCCCTCCAGCAATCCCTATGAAGGTTTTGAATTTATCAACAGTTGCCAAGGGGGTAAAGATGCGTTGATTTTTGGCATTCCCACGCCGATGACGGAGCCAGCCGAGGGCTTCAATATGTATAAGGTCAAGTACGACGGCAATATGATGGTGCTGGAGGATAATGTGGCCGCCAGTACAGGCCTGGGCCTGGGAGTCCACACCACTATTAAGCCGGATGATGCCCAATCCTACTGGATTACGGATGGACAAAAAGATATTGCGGCCTGGTTTGATCGGGGGAATTCCCAAGTGAAGGTGGCCCTGAAATATGATTGGGTGCCGAACGTGCCGGAGCTTTCCCAGGCCTGGCGACAAGGGGGAACACTCAAAGTACGACGAATTTATCCCGATGCCAGCACTGGCCTGTTTGATTACCAAGGCACTAAGGGGCTGAAAATCGACTGGGAAATGGTTCCATCCGGTGAGTTACTGGTGGAAGAAGGACAAATCCCAGGCCAAGATGTCTTAGGGCTGTGCGGGGCAGATGGGACAATTTGGCATCCTTCCGGACGCTGGGCCGCCACCTTAATTCGCTTATGCGGGGGCCTGGTGGTGCTGGATGCCGAGAAAAATATGGAACCCGTCACCTTCTGCTCCTTTAATTCCCAAACCCCGGATCATTACCCGGTCACCAAAATCGATAAAGACACCTGGGAAATCAAAATGGAACAAGTGGGGTCTCCAGGCCATGAATCTGGCTTTTCCCCCGATGGCAAGTATTTTTGTTTTATGAACAATGGCCGGGAAAATGCCTTAGGAGTTTTTGACAGTAGCGATCCCGATCCGAAGAAGTGGAAAAAGTTTGCCGAAATCCGGGATCCCCTCTGGTACGGCCGCTATCCCGAACCGTTCCATATGGTGTTTACTCCCGATGCTAAAAAGCTCTATCTGGTGATTCTCTATCCCGCTCCGGCCAAGTCCGGTGTCATGGTCATTGATACGGAAACCTGTAAAATCCGCAAAGAAATTCAAAATATTGCCGCCGATGTGGAAAGTATTACGATTACCCCGGATGGTCGCTACGTAGTCGGGATTACGGGGGGCTTTCAACGCTATCGCAGCATGGTCTATTTCATTGATACCCGCACCGATGAGTTAGTGGGGTTTATGCCCAGCCCTGGTGGTCATCATGATCTCAGCCTGGTGCCCCGTTCTGTGGATGAGTTGCGTTGGTCTCGCTCTTGTATGTTGTAGGCCTCTCACAATTACAGTTATGGTAGCTTCCCTCGGAGACTAATCTGCTTGGAGCCAACAAGGTGACTAAGGTGCTATACATTAGCTGTAAAGTGTAAATAATGATGAAAAATTAAGCCTGATAAATCACATGAGCAATGTAAACATAAAGAGAGCTGTCGAAAATATTAGATCCAGCACCACGGTTTACACTCCGATTGTTGAAGTGATTGTTAATGCAATTCAAGCAATAGAAGAAAAGGGGAACGTTGACGAAGGCATGATAAGAGTTATTTTAAGGCGTTCTCCGCAAATTGAAATTG
This sequence comes from Synechocystis sp. PCC 6714, assembly GCF_000478825.2. Classification (NCBI taxonomy): domain Bacteria; kingdom Bacillati; phylum Cyanobacteriota; class Cyanophyceae; order Synechococcales; family Merismopediaceae; genus Synechocystis; species Synechocystis sp. PCC 6714. The sequence goes on from NZ_CP007542.1 coordinate 3,173,303, forward strand.
ATGGTTCTTTGTCAAGTATTGAAAGCATTTTTGTAATAGATAATGGCATCGGTTTTACGGATAATAATAGAGAGTCATTCGATACTTTGTATAGTGACTATAAAATCCGACAGGGTGGAAAAGGCTTTGGAAGATTCACTTGCTTAAAGTACTTTCAATATCTGCGTATAGATAGTATTTACAACGATTCAGGTCTATACAAAAGAAGAGTTTTTTCGATGGGAAAAAAGAATGACATTATTATTAATGAAAATGTGAGTGAGTCACATGAGACTGATTCCCGTACTTCAGTACACTTAGAGGAAGTAAAAAGAAATTCTCTTGACAAAAAATCAATGACAATTGCTAGAAGTCTTGTTGAAAAACTTTTACCTTACTTCATAACAAAAGATTATTCTTGTCCTAAAATCATATTGGAAGAAGAAAACGGATCAAGTTCAATTATCCTGAATGACTATATTAATAATGCTTCTGCTGTTATCCAAGAGTTGGAGGTTGATGAAAATAATTTTTCTCTAGGTCAAGGGCAGAATGTTTATGATTTTCAGATTCGTATATTCAAAATTTATTCACCTAGAAATAAGGTTAGTAAAATTAGTCTAGTTGCTGACAAACGAGAAGTTACTGAAACTTCAATTTCTAGCTACATTCCTGAGTTTAGCGATGAATTTTACGATAAAAGAAAAAATGGGACTAATGATCAAGAAAGAAATTATATTATCAAGGCATATGTTTTTAGTAATTATCTTGATAACAATGTTTCACTTGAGCGTGGAGGATTTGAATTTCAGAAAGAAAATGACATACTATATGGGATATCCCAAGTAGATATCGAATCTAATGCTGCTGCGCTAACTAAGAAATCAGTCATTGATGAAATATCAGTAAGACAAGAAAAAAAGAAAGAAAGAATTATTTCTTATGTAGAAGAGGAAGCACCTTGGCATAAAAAGTTAGTGAGTAGTATTGACCTTTCTTCGTTTCCATTTAATCCAAGTAATGAAGAAATTGAAGTGCGACTGCAAAGAGAAAAGTTTCAACGTGAGATTTTAATAAGACATGAAGTAAATTCTTTATTGCAAGAAGAAGATGTCGATAACTTTAAAGAAACTATATCAAAAGTCGTTGAGAAGATATCAGAATCTAGCAAAAACGACCTGATTCACTATATTACTTTTCGACGAAAAGTATTGGATCTCTTTAGGAAAAGTTTGGAAATCAATAATCAAGGAGAGTATTCTTCAGAAGGTGCTCTTCACGATATCATCTTTCCCAAAAAAGAAGATAGTGAGTCTACAGAATATGATGAACATAATCTATGGATTATTGATGAAAGACTAAACTTCTCTAGTTATGTTTCATCTGATTTGCCGTTGAATAGTGGAAAAACTGAGCGCCCTGATTTAATTGCTTACGATAGGCGATTTGCATTTCGAGGAGATAACGAGAGCAGTAATCCCGTAACAGTATTTGAGTTTAAAAAGCCTGACAGAGATGATTTTGTTAATCCATCTTCAAAAGAAGATCCTATTAAGCAGATAGTCCGTTATATTAATAATATACGAGACGGAAAATTTAAAACACCAAAGGGACAGAAAATCAATATCGCTATCAATACACCTTTTTACGGTTATGTAGTGTGTAGTCTCACGCCAAAAGTTGAAAAATGGTTAAAAGATGATCAAGACTTTAAAACCATGCCAGATGGAATGGGTTGGTTTGGGTGGCGTACAAATATAAATCTATATATAGAAGTTATGAGTTGGGAGAAGTTATTAAAGGATGCAAATATGCGTAATAAGGTATTTTTCCATAAACTAGGTATCTGAGCTAAGTAGATAGGTGAAGCAAGTATAACAACCCTGGTGCAGCGGACGGTATCGTAAGAGGATTACTCAGGGCAAAATAATCATTTCTAGTTCTGTGGAAAAAAAATGTTGACTCTTCACAAGTTTATTAATTTGAATTCTGGATGAGGAACTGGCGTGACATGAGTAGAGATTGGATATTTTTGCGATTGGCTGTGCAAAATCTGGGGCGGCGAAAAACTAGAACCCTTTTGTTAATGGGGGCAGTGGCGGTTGCAACGGGTGCTATTTTTGCTATCACAACCCTGTTATGGGGCGTACAAAGCAGTATGACCGTGGGATTTTCCCGCTTGGGTGCAGATTTGCTCGTGGTTCCCGAGGGGACGTTGGTGAATATCACCTCTGCTCTCCTGACTGTTGCACCGAATGATGTGACCCTCGACTCCAGTCTGGCTTCTGAAATTGCAGCGATACCCGGCGTGGAACAGGTAGCCCCTCAATTGATTGTGCGGACCGACCAATCTGGATATCAATGGCCGGGTAACATGAATCATCCAGTGGATTTAATTGCCTTTGACCCAGGACATGACTTTACGGTGCAACCCTGGTTAATGGAACAGTTAGCTCGTCCATTCCAGGCCGGGGATGTGATTGTCGGCGGCGGCCATTCTGAAACTCTCAATCAAGAGCTATACCTCTACGGACAACAATTAACTGTTTACGGACGATTGGAACGCACAGGAGTGGGAACCCATGAACGAGGCCTGTTTGTTGATTTTGAGACCTTGCAGCATCTCTCAGAAACGAGTCAAAACGGAAATCATTCTCTAGAAATTACACCAGGCCAGTATTCAGGATTATTAGTCAAACTCAAGCCCAGAGCCACATCCCAACAAGTCCAGTTTGCAATTCTGGCCCAGGCTCCCCAGGTCAAGGTGATTGTCGGTGCAGCCATTTTAACCACTGTTCGGCAAGGGTTGACGGCTTTATTGGGCGGGATTTTGCTCTTGATGCTGGGAATGTTGGTGGGTTTAGCATTAATGATTAGTGTGATTTTTAGTGCCATTGTCAGCGAACGGCAACGGGAACTAGGACTCTTAGCCGCCATCGGAACCAAACCAGGGCCATTGATCGGCCTAGTCTTACTGGAGGCAACTCTGATGACTGGCGGGGGTGGGATGATTGGGACAGGCCTAGGCGTGGGGTTAATCCGGCTCTCGCAACGGACTTTGATTTATGACTTAAACAGCCTCGGGGTCTCGTTTTTCTGGCCCGGAGCCTGGGCCATGGCAGCGTTAGGACTGAGTTGCATTCTCGGAGCTGCCTTGCTCGGGGGACTGGGTGCTTTGGTGCCGGCCTGGAAAATGAGTCGCCATGATCCCTATGAATTGATTTGATAATATGGCGGCATGAATGCTCCCACCCCGATCTTAAACGCCCAAAACCTGAGTAAAACCTACGCCACGCCCTGGGGAACCGTTGATGCCGTTAAAGATGTGAGTTTAAGCTTGTTGCCGGGGCAATTTACCGCCATCATTGGTCGCTCGGGGTCAGGGAAGTCGTCGCTGTTGGCCATGCTCAGTGGCTTAAGTCGGCCGACTCGGGGGCTGGTTGAGATCCATAACACAAATCTCTGGGAACTATCCGCTCACCAACGGGCGGAAATGCGTAACCGCAGCTTTGGGTTTGTGTTTCAGTTTGCCAGTCTTTTACCCACTCTACGGGCAATTGATAATGTTGCTTTGCCAGCATTACTCGGAACAAAGATCAATTCAACCATGGCCTACGACCGAGCCGCATTGTTACTAGAACAGGTTGGCCTGGTGGATCGTTCACAAGCGTATCCAGACCAATTATCGGGGGGAGAACAACGGCGAGTTGCCATTGCCAGAGCCCTAATTAATGGCCCACCTTTGCTAATGGCTGATGAACCGACCGGCGACCTGGACGAAAAAACAGAACTGGGAATCATTGCCTTACTGATCCATATCTGTCGTTCTCAAGCTACTAGCTTGGTTATAGTCACCCATAATCTCAGCCTGACCCAGTATGCCAACCAAGTATTGACGCTACAAGGGGGAGAATTAACAACCGTCAAACAAGAAATCAAGGCGGATCAGAAAGTCCATATCCCACCGCCAGAGTTGCCTGAAGTATTACCAACCGCAGTTCCCATATCCCTAGGGACAAATCTAGGCATTAATCGACGAAAACTCCTGTGGTTCCTACCGATTGTACCGGTGGCCTGGGGCCTGGATACGGCAGTGGCCTGGTATCAACAGCGAATCATGGCCATCAAGAAACAAGCTTTTGCTCAGCTCTACCAGGCTACCCATGGCTATTTATACATTGATATTCAAAACGTTGCCTATGAACCGGATGGCAAATCCTATCGCCTCACGATGGTGATGCAAAACTTAGATCAAGCTCATCCCCTCTATATCCAAATCTTACCCATGCGAGCCTTTGTCCAAAAAGGCTTTACCTGGGAAGAAATTCCCACTAATGTCCCAAAAGACTCCAAAAACAGCCTGATCAAACTCACAACCCAAACTACCTTTGAAACTCTTTTTACTCCCAATGTGCCCCAACCCACAGAATTAATTCCGGGGTATATGCATGTCCGCATAGATACTGATTTATTGGTCAGTCAGCGGTCTCAACCTGAAGATGACCTGATCAATCGCAGCGATCCCTATTATTTCTATCTCAAGCCCCATAATGCCGATGATGCTGAGATTTTGCGCCATAGCCACTATCCAGGCCAGCCACCAGTTTATATCTCCATGCCCCCCCACTAACTAAAATAAAATTTGACGTTAAGGAGATGTCTAAAAATGTTTAAAAAGGAGATATGAGAATTAGGCTAAACCCTGGATTAGGATGCGATCGCCAACATTAAAGCGGCCTATGGGGCGGGGCTCCGGGATTTTGCGGAAAGCCACATTTAGGAAGCTTTGCCAAAAATTACAGCTCTGACAAACTGCACCGATATTAGCTGGCATTTTATTGACCGTTTACAGAGTAACAAGATCTGCAAAGTGGTGGAAAATTTTGCTTATATCCATAACAAACTCTCACCCAACTTAAAAACTTAGCGCAGGCAATCAGTCACCATTCAACTCCACAATCAACAAAGCTATCTATGGGCATTTCCGGGGATTATCCCCAAGCCATTGCCGCTGGAGCCACTATGATCCGCCTTGGTACAATTTCCTTTGGCGATCGCCGTTCAATTAACTAGCCCTATGGACAATGGCAAAAGCTGAAGTGTAACCATGCAAAAAGGTTTGGGCGCCCACCTGGCCAATTTCGCCATTGCAGAAGAAACCTCCCAAAGCTATCCCCGGAAAATATTGCCCAAACACTTGGCTATCAAAATTAGGAGTGCCATAGAGGCCATAGCCTCTGCCTAAACAGGAAAACATCAATGCTCCGATCGCCGTGGTAGGGGGCTGGCCCGGTTCGCTATCAGTGTAATGGCGCAACAAAATTCGTAGATCATCGGCGGAGGTTTCCCGATCCCGTAAATGGAATTGTAGCCTCTGGCCCTTTCTCACCCGGTCTCCAATGGCGATCGCCCCTTGGCGGGGATCCACCCCCAATAAATTGCGGATTAAAAAATCCCCTGGCTGGAGAGTTAACTTAAACTCATCGTTAGCTACCCCCACAAATAGAGAGCTTTGGGCCAATTCCTGATCTTTAGCACTCAAGGTGGGGAGCAATTTTTGTAGGCGGGCTAGGGGACTTTCCAACAGTACCGTTCCATTCTCCGTGTCCTGTCCTTGAATTTCTGTGATGATATTCCGTTCCCCCTGGTTGACCATAAAAGGTTCACCGATGGGCCGACACCCCTGAGCCACAACGCTACCAAGGCGAACATTGCCCGCCAGAGCTACCCCAATAAAACCGTCCCCGTACCGACCGCTGGGGTAATCGGGAGAATGCAGGAACAGACTGCCCCCCATGGCCATATTTTCCGCACTGGCTAAGCCCCCCACTTTTGTTGCTTGGGAATAGGCAAAATCCATTCCTGCCAAGAAATCCGTTATGCTCGTTGCCATTGGATCCGCCAAAATAATAAAGTCTGCCCCGGTGGCTGGGTCGACTCCGATTAAATCTACCCAACTCTGGGGCGGTGCATCCAAGTCCGGTAATGTTTCCCCATGGACGTAGAAAGGGGTTATGGTCACCTCCGGCAATTGGGCCAAAGTTAAGCTCAATGCCACTTCCCCCTCGATTTCCTGCACCTTGCCGGGTTGCTCCATGCCAATAATGCCACCCCCCAAGCAACCAATTAAGTTACGCACTGACAACTTTTCCTGCACCAGAGGCATTAACCGGGCCGCATCGCTGGCAAAGCTAGAGGACAGAAAAATGATCGCCAAATCCCAATCACCCCGCCCTTGACCCTGTACTTTGGCGATCGCCTCATCCAATGCCCCCTCCAGGGATGGCCGGGTAGAAAGGGCATTAACCCACCGCAAAGAATGTGTCATGGCAAAAATAAAGTAATTAGGTACTCAATGGTATGTCAAGGGTTGCCGAAAACATAGCCCAACATCTAAGACTGCCCTAAACTACTATCCTAACTTCTCAGATTAAATTGCAGAAAATCATTGGGGGAAAATCCCCATTGCCCCAAAATCAGTCTGCCAATTCCCTTTCCTAACCTATGGCAGAATGATAAAGGCCTAACAGTAAACTCCGCCCCATGACCACCTCCCTGTCCCCCCAATACGATCCCACCGTTACCGAAGCTAAATGGCAAACCGCTTGGGAAGAAGGTCATGTGTTTAAAGCCAATCCCCAGGCCCTCGGGGAACCCTATTGCGTGGTCATTCCTCCCCCCAATGTGACGGGCAGTCTACACATGGGCCACGCCTTTGAGAGTTCGTTAATCGATACTTTGGTTCGTTATCACCGCATGCGGGGAGATAATACGTTATGGTTGCCGGGCACGGACCACGCCAGCATTGCCGTGCAAACTATTTTGGAGCGTCAGTTAAAGGCAGAAGGAAAAACTCGCGATGATCTGGGGCGGGAGAAGTTCTTAGAGCGGGCCTGGCAGTGGAAAGCGGAATCCGGTAGTACTATTGTTAATCAATTGCGCCGCCTGGGGGTCTCCGTGGACTGGACTAGGGAGCGGTTCACCATGGATGAACAGTTATGCCGGGCGGTGAAAACAGCTTTCATTCAGCTTTACCAAGAGGGGTTAATTTATCGGGGCAATTACTTGGTTAATTGGTGTCCCGCTTCCCAGTCAGCGGTGTCGGATTTGGAGGTGGAAAATCAGGAAGTGGACGGTCATCTGTGGTATTTCCGTTATCCCCTCACCGATGGCAGTGGAGAAGTGGTGGTGGCCACTACTCGACCGGAAACCATGCTAGGGGACACAGCGGTAGCGGTTAACCCCAATGATCAACGCTATGCTGCCATGGTAGGCAAAACCATCACCCTACCCTTGATGAATAGGGAAATTCCCATTGTGGCCGATGATTTGGTGGACCCAGAATTTGGTACCGGTTGTGTGAAAGTGACCCCCGCCCACGATCCCAACGATTTTGTCATGGGGAAACGGCACAACTTACCTTTTATTAATCTGCTCAATAAGGACGGTTCCCTCAACGAGAACGGCGGGGATTTTGCTGGCCAAGACCGGTTTGAAGCCCGCAAAAATGTGGTGCAAGCCCTGGAAGCCCAGGGTTTTCTGGTTAAAATTGAACCCTACCGTCATTCCGTCCCCTACGGCGATCGGGGCAAGGTACCAGTAGAACCCTTGTTGTCCACCCAATGGTTCGTCAAAATCGAAAGCCTGGCCCAAAATGCCCTAGCCTGTTTGGATGAGGAGGATTCCCCTAATTTTGTCCCGGAACGATGGGGTAAGGTTTATCGAGACTGGTTAGTCAAATTGAAGGACTGGTGTATTTCCCGGCAACTATGGTGGGGCCATCAAATCCCTGCTTGGTACGTAGTTAGTGAAACCAATGGGGAAATTACCGACAATACCCCTTTCATTGTGGCCTACGACGAGGGGGAAGCCCAAGCCCAAGCCGAGGCTGAATATGGCTTGGCAGCGCAATTACAACAGGATCCTGATGTGTTAGACACCTGGTTTTCCTCTGGTTTATGGCCCTTCTCCACCATGGGCTGGCCTGAGCCAACGGAGGATTTGGCAAAGTATTACCCCACTAGCACCCTAGTAACAGGATTTGACATTATCTTTTTCTGGGTGGCCAGGATGACCATGATGGGGGGTCACTTTACCGGCAAAATGCCCTTCAAGGACGTGTATATCCATGGGTTGGTGAGGGATGAGAATGGCAAAAAAATGTCTAAATCCGCCAATAATGGCATTGACCCTTTATTACTGATTAATAAGTACGGCACCGATGCTCTGCGCTATACCCTCATCCGGGAAGTGGCCGGGGCGGGGCAGGACATTAGCCTGCAATACGATCGCCAAAAAGACGAGTCGGAGTCGGTGGAAGCGTCCCGTAACTTTGCTAACAAACTCTGGAATGCGGCCCGGTTTGTGATGATGAACCTGTATGGTCAAACACCGGAGCAATTGGGTCTAGCCCCTATGGAAGATCTGGAATTGGCAGACCAGTGGGTTCTCTCTCGTTTAAATCAAGTTATTCAGCAAACCCGTGGGCAAATAGAAAATTACGGTTTAGGGGAAGCGGCCAAGGGGCTCTACGAATTTATTTGGGGTGACTTTTGTGATTGGTACATTGAGCTAGCTAAACCCCGGCTTTGGAATAAAGAAGGGGGGGAAACGGGGACCAGGAGACAATTGGTAGCCCGACAGGTTTTGGCCCACACGTTGGACAGCATTATTAAGTTGCTCCACCCCTTCATGCCCCACATCACTGAGGAACTGTGGCAAACTCTGCACCAAGCAGAAGGGGAATTTCTGGCGTTGCAAGCCTACCCGTTGGTTAACCAGTCTTTGATAGATCCAGGTTTGGAAACCCAGTTTGACCTGTTAATTAACACCCTACGCACCATCCGTAATCTCCGGGCAGAAGCGGGCATTAAACCAGGGGCCATGGTCACTGTTATCCTCCAAAGTGAGAATGGCCAGGAACGGCAGACCCTACAACTGGGGGAAACCTATATTCGCGACATCGGCAAAGTGGAAAATCTCCAAGTTATCCCCCAACTATCCCCAGAACAAACCCAGGCGATCGCCGGAGTGGTGGACACAGTCCAGGTATTGATTCCCCTATCGGGGCTGGTGGACTTGGATATTCTGCGTAATAAAATTCAAAAAACTCTGGACAAAGTCAGTAAGGAATATGAGAGCATCGAAAAACGCCTAGCCAATCCCGGTTTTGTCAATAAAGCCCCGGAGGAAGTGATTACCGGAGCTAGGGAATCCCTCAATGCCGCTGCTATCCAACGGCAAATGCTCCAGGAACGACTGAAAATGTTGGGCTAAAAAGTTAGTGGTGCCGTTTCAAACCAATTTTTGGATCAAATTGGATCAAAATAGAGCACCACCGTTAGTTGATTTGTCGTTATTTAATACTGATATTTTCTACCACTTTAAGAGATTAAATTGTTCCATATCCGTTGTTTCCCGATTCCGGTAAATGGCCAGCACGATGGCCAGACCCACAGCGGCTTCAGCGGCGGCAATGGTGATGACAAAAATCGCAAACACCTGGCCCCGAATGTTGCTGGGATCAAGATAGTTGGAAAAACCCATTAAGTTGAGATTAACTGCGTTGAGTAGTAGTTCAATGGACATCAAAACCCGCACCGCATTACGGCTAGTGATCAAACCATAGATGCCAATACAAAATAGGGCCGCCGCCAGGATCAAGCAATATTGGAGTTGCAAATGCATAGTTGGGTAAGGGAAATTTAACTATATTAATTAAAGCTGATGGCAAATGGTCTCAGACTGGATATTGGTTCAAAAACAAGTAATTTTAACCGAGCCAGCCCAATAGACCAGTTTGAAATAAATCTTACTAAACCAAACTGGCCAATCCTATTTAGGCGCAGAGGTTAACTCCCTGGGACGCTCCGGCAAAGTCAAAGCAGTGGCGGTTTTGTCATCCTGGGACAGTTCGGGAATCAAATCCCGACGGGCTAAAATAATCGCCCCTACCATCGCCATCAACAGCAGAACAGAAGCCAGTTCAAAGGGCAACAGATAATCACTGAAAAAGTGTTTACCAATGGAGACCAAGGTATTTTCCACAAAAGGCCCCTCCTCATTTATCTGCCAGGGGGTAATCAACACCATGGTGCTTAATAAGGCAAAGATACCCCCACAAACCAGAGCAGTGGAAAGATTCCTAAGCCAACGGCCAGGAATTTTAGAAAAATCTTCCCGTTTATTAACCAGCATGATGGCAAAAAGTATAAGTACGCTTACAGCTCCCACATAGACCAGCACCTGGGCCGCCGCCACAAAGTCAGCATTGAGCAGAATATAAATGCCGGAAATACTAAGAAATACTCCCCCGAGGAGAAAAGCAGAATAGACGATGTTGGAGAGGAGTACGACCCCTAGGGCCCCACCAATGACCAAAAAAGCCAGGATTAGGAAGGATATGTACTGAACACCTTCAGCTAAATTCACAGTGTTAATCTCCTAGGTACAGATAGTTATTGGGAAAAATTGAGCAGGAAGAGTTTATTGCAAAGATTAAAGCAGGGGGAAAATCGACAAATTTATTCTGTCTTTACCAGGTCTTCCGGATGCTGGCCTGCCCGTTGACCGCCTTTGGGTAAATCGTGGGGTTCCAACACCCCTTTAGGCAAGTAGCCCAGTTCCCGCAGGGGAGTAACCATGGGGTCTTCGGTAACTTTATAGGGTAGTCTTCCCAAAGCCACGTTGTCATAGTTCAAATCATGGCGATCGTAAGCAGCCAACTCGTACTCTTCCGTCATGGACAGGCAGTTGGTGGGGCAATACTCCACACAGTTACCGCAGAAAATGCAAACGCCAAAATCAATGCTGTAATGTTTGAGCTCCTTTTTCTTGACTGCCTTATTAAATTCCCAGTCCACTACGGGTAGGTTGATGGGGCAAACTCGCACGCAAACTTCACAGGCAATACACTTATCAAACTCAAAGTGAATTCTGCCCCGAAATCGTTCTGAAGGAATGAGCTTTTCGTAGGGATATTGCACCGTAATAGGCCGACGACTCATATGGTCAAAGGTAACTGCTAACCCCTGACCAATATACTTAGCCGCTTGGAAGCTCTCTTTGGCGTAATCGCCCACCTGTTTGAGAATGTTGTTAAACATAGCTTTGAGATAAGGAAATGATTAAAGGCTCAGTAAATTGTTAAGTCAGAAAAGTTAGAGGTCGGGGTTAGAAAAAGTTGTAGTAAAATCCCAGCAAACTTTGAATTGTTTCAAAGGACTTAACCGCCAAAGGCCATGGGAAAAGTCAATTTCAACCCGGCCGTAATCAAAAGGTTGGCCAGGGCAACAGGCAGTAAAAATTTCCAACCCAGGTTTAACAACTGGTCAATACGCACCCTGGGCACTGTCCAACGGAGCAGAATGGCAATGAAGATAAGGAAATATGATTTCAGCACGGTCATGGTGATGCCCAAGGCGGCCATCAATACCTGTAACCAAGAAGTCGTGGGGGCAACTCCCAGCCAATCGGCCACATTTTCCAAGGGAACGGGAAAGTCCCAGCCTCCCAGGTAAAGCACAGAGAACACCAGGGCAGAAAGAACAAGGTTGACATAGGAACCAAGGTAGAACAGGGCAAATTTCATGCCAGCATATTCCGTTTGATAGCCAGCCACCAATTCTTCTTCAGCTTCCGGTAAGTCGAAGGGTAGACGCTCACATTCCGCCAGAGCCGCAATCCAAAAAATCAGAAAGCCCACCGGTTGACGCCAAATGTTCCAGCCTAGAATGCCGTATCCAGATTGTTGGTCAACAATGTCGATGGTGCTGAGGCTGTTGGACATCATCACGATCGCCAACACCGCTAGGGAAAGGGGAATTTCGTAGCTAATGGACTGGGCGGCCGCCCGGAGTCCCCCCAATAAAGAATACTTGTTATTGGAAGCGTAGCCGGACATCAACAGGCCGATGGGAGCAATGCTAGAAAGGGCAATCCAAAGGAAAATACCAACGTTAATGTCGGTGATGACCAAGTTCTGCCCAAAGGGAACGATCAAATAGGACAAGAACACCGGCAACACCACTAGCACCGGGCCGAGGGTGAACAACCAGGGATCAGCCTTGGCCGGCACCACATCTTCTTTGAAGACCAGCTTAATGCCGTCAGCCACCGGCTGTAATACCCCCAACGGGCCAGCATATTCCGGGCCAATCCTTTGTTGGGCAGCGGCGGAAATCTTTCTTTCCAGCCATACCACCACCAACACCCCCACCGTGGCCCCAATAATCATCAAAATCGAGGGTAGGGGAATCCAAAACAGCTTAGCCAGTCCTGGGGGGAGGCCGAAACCTTGCAGCGATTGGAGAAAACTATTCTGAAGATCAATGCCTGAAGTCATGGTGCCGTCCGCTGGGAGGGTTGAAATGATTAACCGAGCTTGGGGCTCAGCAAGCTTGCCGATTATTGTAATGAAATTTACCTGCTTAGTATAGTCCCAATGATTTTGATGATTACGATTAAAAATCTTGAAGCGTTCTTTTGTATTTAGCTCAAAGGGAGAGTTATTTCCCCAAAGCAATTTAAATTGAAGCTGAAATTACCTGGGTCTAATGTAAATTTTGTATTGCCTACCTATCGGAATGGAGAGAGATTTCAAAAACCATTCTTTTGGGTACGTAGCTTTTCTGCTAGTCTTGGCGATCGCCGCATATACTTCCTCAAGATCTAATATTGCTTGATTATAAAAACCATAGAGTTGCTGTAACCATGGATCGCCGGGTTAAATTAATGTCGGTTGAGTCGTTCCAGTAAACTATCAAGAAACACTTCTCCATTAATTACTTGATCTGCTGCAATTCAAGCTAATCTTACTTCAATCTGTTTACTTAGTTTACTAAATCTTTGTTGACGTTGTCGAAGCAACTTTAAGCCTGCCAAAACCAAATCATCTGCACATCGAAATTGACCATCTGCTGGATATTAATTAATACATTGCTCAGTTTAGTAGTTTAAGGATAGATCTATGATGTTTTTTGCCCATCGGTGAATTTATAATTTATCATCACGCAAAAGGTCTTAAATTTACAAGGACGAGAAGTTCTAAAAATCCGGGATAACAAAGGCACAATCACCATTTGGTCCACTGTAAATATTTGTCATCCTATTAATTATAGAACTGTAATTATCAGAACATTTTTGATATCCTAGTGTTCCACCATCTGTCATTCCAAATATTTCATATGGAGAATATTCACCTCCCATGAAGAAGCTAACATATCCCGTACCACTACAAGATTTTAAAATACGGTTAGCATGATTTTTTAATAAAACAGTGGAGTTGATGATATTTTCTCGTTCCCGTTTGCTACTTGAATTTATAATCATAAAGATAGAATTCTTTCTTCTTTGATTTTCAAGAGGATTCATTTCTTCTCCACGAATTTGTAACGCTACACTTGTTCCCTTTTTCCTCATCTCTTTGGCCACAGCGTCCACCGTATCCTGACAGGAAGCCTGGGCATTGACTGGTTTCGTCACAACTCCCCAGAAAAGGGAACTGAACGCAGCAAAGCAAGTTAGGGCAGTTATTCTTTGCATTTATGGAACTAAGGTATTTTTTATAGAATAAATCTACCATAGCTCTAGATTTGACAACTGGGACGGGAAGATTGTTAAAGAACTCTGAAGAATTTGCTTGGGGCTTGCCACCAGTTTGGAGAATTGCCTTACCCTGTAGGGGAATTGCAATTTTTCTCGTTGTCCGAAGAGATAGAGGTTCGCTGTGAAAATTCCTGGTAGTATCGTCACCCTTCTCGTCGGTGTCCTGATCACAATTATTAGCCTCTGGTATGGGCAAAACCATGGGCTGATGCCTGTCGCTGCCTCCACCGATGCCAAGGAAGTGGATGGCATTTTCAATTACATGATGACCATTGCCACCGGCCTATTCCTGCTGGTGGAAGGGGTGTTGGTTTACTGTCTGATCCGTTTTCGCCGTCGCAAAGGCGATCGAACCGATGGCCCACCGGTGGAGGGGAATGTGCCTCTAGAAATCCTCTGGACTGCTATCCCCACGGTGATTGTTTTTACTTTGGCAGTGTACAGCTTTGAGGTTTACAACAACCTAGGCGGTTTAGACCCAACTATTTCCAGGGATAATGCCGGTCAACAAATGGCCCATAATCACATGGGACATATGGGCGGTATGGGCAACATGGTGGCCATGGCAGGGCAAGATGATGTGGCCCTAGGCATTGGTCTAGATAGCCAAGAACAGGGAGTCAAACCCTTGATGGTGGATGTGAAGGGAATTCAGTACGCTTGGATTTTTACCTATCCCGAAACGGGTATTATTTCCGGGGAATTGCACGCCCCCATTGATCGGCCGGTGCAGTTGAATATGGAAGCAGGGGATGTGATCCATGCTTTTTGGATTCCCCAGTTGCGACTAAAGCAGGATGTGATTCCAGGGCGGGGCAGTACTTTGGTCTTTAATGCCAGTACCCCCGGGCAGTATCCGGTTATTTGTGCTGAGTTGTGCGGTGCTTACCACGGCGGTATGAAATCGGTGTTTTATGCCCATACCCCTGAAGAGTATGACAGTTGGGTGGCGGCCAATGCTCCGGCTCCCACAGAATCAGTGGCCTTAGCTTTGCCCAAAGCAACCAGCTCCATGACCGAGGGGGAATATCTGGCTCCCTACGCGGAGGAAATGGGAGTGGAAGCTACGGTTCTGGCGCAGTTAAAAGATCATGCTGCTACGGGGGATCTGCTCTGACATCCATAGGTTAATGCTCCTTTTTACGGCGATCGCCAATGGATATCTTTTTTGATTAATCTTGATTAATTTAGTGGATTTTGCTTTAAAACTGCCTAAATTTTGACCAATCTTGTAGAAAACTTTTTATGACTATTGCCGCTGAAAACCTAACGGCTAATCATCCCCGCCGCAAATGGACGGATTACTTCACGTTCTGCGTCGACCATAAGGTGATTGGCATTCAATATCTGGTGAGCTCCTTTGTTTTCTTTTTTGTTGGTGGAGCCTTTGCCGAAGTGATGCGGACGGAGTTGGCCACCCCCGATCCCGATGTGGTGCCGCCGGAACTCTATAACCAACTGATGACCCTCCACGGCACGATCATGATCTTTTTATGGATTGTGCCCGCCGGGGCCGCCTTTGCCAATTACCTCATCCCCCTCATGGTGGGAACAGAAGATATGGCATTCCCCCGCCTCAATGCGGTGGCGTTTTGGTTAACACCGCCGGGGGGCATTTTATTAATTTCTAGCTTTTTTGTGGGGGCACCCCAAGCTGGTTGGACTTCCTATCCGCCCTTGAGTTTGCTCAGTGGTAAATGGGGCGAAGAACTCTGGATTTTGAGTTTGTTGCTAGTGGGCACTTCCTCCATTTTGGGGGCCATTAATTTTGTCACCACCATTCTGAAAATGCGAATCAAGGATATGGATTTACACAGTATGCCCCTCTTTTGTTGGGCAATGCTGGCCACTTCTTCCCTGATTCTGCTTTCCACTCCAGTGTTGGCGGCGGCCTTAATTCTCCTTTCCTTCGATCTCATTGCCGGGACAAGTTTCTTTAACCCTGCCGGGGGCGGCGATCCAGTGGTATACCAGCATTTGTTCTGGTTTTACTCCCATCCCGCCGTTTACATCATGATTCTGCCCTTTTTTGGCGTAATTTCAGAAGTTATCCCCGTCCATGCCCGCAAACCCATCTTCGGCTACCGGGCGATCGCCTATTCCAGTTTGGCCATTAGTTTCCTGGGATTAATCGTTTGGGCCCACCACATGTTCACCAGTGGAACTCCCGGCTGGTTGCGAATGTTCTTCATGGCCACCACCATGTTGATCGCAGTGCCTACGGGGATCAAAATTTTCAGTTGGTGCGGCACTCTCTGGGGCGGCAAAATCCAACTTAACTCCGCCATGCTGTTTGCCTTTGGGTTTTTGTCCAGCTTTATGATCGGTGGTTTAACCGGGGTAATGGTGGCTTCTGTACCCTTTGATATTCATGTCCACGATACCTATTTTGTGGTGGGGCATTTCCATTATGTGCTCTTTGGGGGCAGTGCTTTTGCTCTATTTTCTGGGGTTTACCATTGGTTTCCCAAAATGACGGGGCGCATGGTCAATGAACCCCTGGGTCGGCTCCACTTTATCCTCACTTTCATCGGCATGAATTTGACCTTTATGCCCATGCACGAACTGGGACTGATGGGTATGAACCGCCGCATTGCCCTTTATGACATTGAATTTCAACCCTTAAATATCCTTAGTACCATTGGGGCCTATACCCTAGCTGTATCAACTTTTCCCTTTGTGATTAACGTTTTCTGGAGTTTGTTTAAAGGAGAAAAAGCTGCCCGTAACCCCTGGCGAGCCCTAACTTTAGAATGGCAAACTGCTTCCCCGCCGATCATCGAAAATTTTGAGGAAGAACCGGTGCTCTGGTGCGGACCCTACGATTTCGGTATTGACACAGAATTGGTAGACGAAGAAGAAACTGTCCAAACTTTAATTGCCGATGCGGCAGGAAGTTAACTGTTAGAACCTAGCTCCCCACCTTTGGGGAGAATTGCCCTAATGCCAGAAATTTTTAGCAGAGAAAAATCTTGCCCTCAGTTCTTGAAGTCAATTAAAAGTTGCCCACAATTTAGCAATTTTATCCATTACCATTCCCATGCAAACCTCTGCCCTTAGCTCCGATTTAAACAGCACCTATACGTCTGGGGAAACCCATAGCCACCACGGCCATCCTGATTTACGGATGTTTGGAGTGGTACTGTTCTTGGTGGCGGAAAGTGCCATTTTTCTTGGTCTATTCACTGCTTATTTGATTTACCGCAGTGTGATGCCTGCCTGGCCTCCGGAAGGTACGCCGGAGTTGGAACTACTCCTACCTGGAATTAACAGCGTGATCCTAATTTCCAGCAGTTTTGTTATGCACAAAGGGCAGGCTGCTATCCGCAATAATGACAATGCTGGTTTGCAAAAATGGTTTGGTCTCACCGCCATTATGGGTATTATCTTTCTGGCCGGCCAGATGTATGAATATTTCCATTTGGAAATGGGTTTGACCACCAATTTATTTGCCAGTTGTTTCTATGTACTTACTGGTTTCCACGGTCTCCACGTCACTTTTGGGCTGATGTTAATTCTCTCAGTCCTCTGGCGATCGCGCCGAGTTGGACATTACTCCAGTAATTCCCATTTTGGGGTGGAAGCCGCGGAATTGTATTGGCATTTCGTCGATGTAATTTGGATTATTCTTTTTATCTTGGTTTATCTACTCTGATCCTGATTTAGTTTCGGTGGGGTTAAAACTGCCCCGGGGAAGGGTTGATTTCGTGGCATGATGGAGAATCGGGCTAGCATGGCCCAGCTTTTTTATCGCCTGAAGTCAAATAATCAAGAAAGTTCTTGACCACTACCATGAGTTTACTGGAAATCACCGACGCTGAATTTGAGCAGGAAACCCAAGGGCAAACTAAGCCTGTGTTGGTCTATTTTTGGGCCGCTTGGTGTGGGCCCTGTCGGTTGATGGCCCCGGCTATCCAGGCGATCGCCAAGGAATATGGTGATAATCTCAAGGTGCTGAAGCTGGAAGTAGACCCTAATCCCGCCGCCGTGGCCCAATGTAAAGTAGAAGGGGTGCCTGCCCTGCGTTTGTTCAAAAACAATGAACTGGTAATGACCCACGAAGGGGCGATCGCCAAGCCCAAGTTGTTGGAGTTACTGAAACAGGAATTGGATTTTATCTAGAAATTTAAGCCATCAATCCATATAGTTTTAGTACTGATTTGCTAAATCCTTGTAAAAACTAGTAAGCAATAACCCTTTGTCCAACGCTCAAATTTTCTTTCCGCCATGGCCGCCGCAATTAAACCCTTTTATTTCGACATCAACGACGAGGAAATCGAATTTTTCCTAGAGCAAGCAAGACAAATTCTCAAGTCGGGTACCCTGATTTTGGGGAGTCATACCAGGGAATTTGAAACAGCATTTGCAGAGTTTGTTGGTACTAAACACGCCATCTCAGTTAATAGCGGTACCTCTGGGTTGGAAATCCTTCTGCGGTTGAAACAAGCGGAAAATACCACCGTTCTTGTACCCACTAACACAAATTTTGCCACCGTTGCTTCTGTGTTGCGGGTGAACAGTGACGTGCAATATTTGGACATGGACCCCAAAACCTTTGCCCCTTCCCTGGCTATGGTCAAGGAAGCGGTGGAGGGTAAAAGTTACCAGAAGCCTTTATCCGGCCTTTTTTGGGTGCATATCGGCGGTGTAATTTCCCCAGAATTCCCCGCAGTGGTGGAATATTGCCATGGCAAAGGCCTCTACGTTTGGGAGGATACGGCCCACGCCCACGGCAGCCAGCTCCAGGGTAAACAAGCGGGCAACTTAGCCGATGGTGCCTCTTTTTCCTTTTTTCCCACTAAGGTAATGACCACTTTTGAAGGGGGCATGGTCACCCTCAACGATGACGAAGAGGATGCCATCGCTCGTTCATTGCGAAACCAGGGTAAGCGGGGCATGAATTTTGGTGGTCTCCACACGGACTTTGGTAACAGTACCCGCATGACGGAAATCCATGCCTTGCTGGGACAGATTCATCTGGCCAAGTTAACGAAGATGTTGGCCACCAGGCAAACAGCCTACGACTTAATTACAGCTCCCCTGATGGAAGCAGGTATTGAATTTGTTTCCACCGACCACATGGACAGGGCTAGTCAGTACAAATTAATGGTGTTACTGCCGGAAGGCAAAACCCCAGCCCAAATGAAAGACGCTCTAGGGGCGGAAGAAATTTATTTGGGGGGCACTGTTTACGAAATCCCCTGTCATTTACAACCGGTATTTAAGAACGTTTGTGCGGGGCAATCTTTTCCTAATGCAGAAACCTGGTGTCCCCGCCACATCTGTCCCCCTTTAACTTCCGGTACCACCCCAGAGGAAGCGGCCCGGGTAGGGGAAGCCTTAGTGCGTCATTTGCTATCCTAAGTTTCTAATTTGGAAATATTCTGACCTGATTCTAACTGGCGATCGCTTCTACCTCTTCCATTTCTTTGCCCCTTAATAAACTGGAAATTTCGTCGGTGTACTGAAAAAATTGCGGCTCCCGTTTAATTTTATAGGTGCGATTTTTCGGAGTTTCCTCATCCCCCGGCAGATTAATGGTTAATTCCCGTTGAATGGTGCCAGGGCGGGAACTCAACACATAAACCCGTTGGGCGAGAAATACGGCTTCCTCTACGTCGTGGGTAATCATCAAAATACTGCATTGCAATCTCTGCCAAATATCAATCAGATATTCGTGCATCCTTTCTTTGGTTTGAATATCCAACGCCCCAAAGGGTTCATCCATTAGCAACACCTTAGGATGACAGGCTAAAGATCTGGCGATCGCCACCCGTTGTTTCATGCCACCGGACAATTCCCGGGGATAAGCATCCGCAAAATTAATTAACCCCACCACATCTAAATAGTAACTAGCCGTGTCAAAGCGTTCCTTTTGGGAGCAACCTTGGAGCTTGAGGCCAAATTCCACATTTTGCCGCACTGTCATCCAGGGAAATAGACTGTAATGTTGAAAAACCATGCCCCGGTCAGCCCCCGGGCCGTCAACAATTTCTCCATCGACGCTAATGGTACCGGAAGTGGGCGTATCTAAACCTGCAATTAACCGTAGTAATGTTGATTTACCGGAGCCGGAAGCCCCCACTGCACAAACAAATTCCCCGGTTTCTATGTGCATATTGATGTCCTGCAAGGCCACCACAGAACCGCGTTTACCGACAAAGACCTTGTTTAAGTTAAGTATTTCTAAATGCATAATTTTTCCTTGTTTTTAACGTTCGCTAATACGGTGTTATGACTTTATATCAAACACTGTAAATACCTTAAATAATCAGCATTAAAACCACTTCGTAATTTCCAGAAAGGTAGCTTATCTGCCACTGTTACTTTTTGCGATTAATAATTCATTGTTCCACCGACCATCGGCAAGTCAACCGTAAAACTAGCCGAAAAGATAAATCAAGGGCAAAACCAATGAGTCCCAAAATAATTAAACAAGCAAAAATCTCATCGGTTTTCAAAAATTTCTGAGCTAGTAGGATTCGTTTACCCAAACCGTTATCCGCCGCCACCAGTTCCGCCACCACCACTAGGTTCCAAGCTGCCGCCATATTAATGCGAAAAGCATCAAGGATATTAGGGATAATATAGGGGGTAATAACTTTAAACAAAACTTGTTTTCTTAAACCTCCCAAGGTGTAGGTAACTTCAATTAATTCCTTGGGAATAAACTTAACCGCATCCATAATCATTAGGGTATTAAAGAAAATTGTCCCAATGAAAATCAACGCGACTTTGGAAGCCTCATCAATACCCAAATAAATAATAAGTAGGGGAATAAAAGCCGGTGCTGGCATATAACGCACCACCCCAATTACCGGTTCTGTTAAACTGCGAATGCTGGGGAAAGTGCCCATCAAAATCCCCAGGGGAATGGCCACCAAGCCCCCCAGGAAAAACCCCCCCACTACCCGAGCAAAACTAGCAAAAGCATCCTGGACCAAAACCCCCTGGGTCCACAGGCGACCAAGGGCTTGAATCACAGATAAAGGGGATGGAAGAAAAACGTCACTAACATTGGGTAGGGCTGATATCCCCGCCCAAAGCACCAGGGGAATAATGATGGAAAGACTCATCAAAGACCATTGGAGCGATTTGGGGATTTCCCCGCCAATGCGCCAGAAGGTGCTGGTTTTAAGGCTTTTTTGGTAATATTGGTTGGGTAAACTTTCGGGAGCAGCAATCATAATATTTGAGGGAATTAACTAGATATTTCAACGACCATAGCAATGGAGCAGTTAAAATATGTTTGGGTGTAAAAATAATTCCCCTCCGATTGATAAATGGAGTAATTAAATCTGACTCCAGTTAGGCTTTTTCTGCCAAAGTTTTGACAAATTGAGCATCAAGAACCTTGCTTAAATCCGGAACTTTTTTAATGAAGCCGACTTTAGTCATAAATTCGGCCATTTTCTGAGCAGCAAAGGGCATATGCGTCATACTATCTCCAGGACTAAAAGCTTCTAGGTTTTCCTCCAGAGTTAAAAAGCGAGTACCTTCTTTAAATAGTTGCAGTTCTTCTTGGCTTACCCCTGCCCGCTTGGCCATAATTTCATCGGATTTTTCAGGATTTTCCTCCATGAATTTGCGAATATCAAACCATGTATTAACTAAACCTTGAACTTGCTCCGGTTTTTCTTGGATTAATTTCTCTGTCACTACTAAAAGGTCAGGAATAGCACCGGGAAATTCGGCAGAAGTAACCAATTCTTTGGAACCGGGTCGTTTCAAAGCAGTTAGCCAGAAGGGTGGAAATGCCCCCACTGCGTCCACTTGTCCCGCCGCAAAGGCCGCCGCCGCTGCCCCAGTTTCTAAAGGTTTGATCACTACGTCATCCCTGGTCATGCCTTCCCTTTCCAGGGCCAAACTGAGTAGAAAATCGTCCACTACCCCTTCTTCGATCGCCACGGTTTTACCTTTGAGATCCTGGACAGTATTGATGTCGGCGGTAACAATAATTTTGTCGTTGCCAGCGGAGTTATCATTTACCAGTACGGCCACTTCTCCATTCACCGCTTCCCCTGCAAAGGAAATGGTGTCGTTTAAAGTTTGACTATTGCCATCCAACTGCCCTGCGGCCAAAGCCTGCATGGATTCCAAATAGCCATCAAACCACTTCATTTCCACGTTGACACCGTTTTTCGCGAACAATCCTTCCTCTTCGGCGATCGCCCAGGGCCACCAGCCAGCCCAGTTACTGTAACCAATGACAATGGGGGGCCCTTCGGGAACCGGGGCAGAGGTTTGAGACTGCTCTGGGGTTTGGGCACAACTGACAGTTAATAGTATGGTGCTACAAAAAATCAGAATTAAGGAAATTAAACTACGTCTTGGCATTGGTGTTTTCTCCGCTAATTGTTATTACCATATAAACCTAAGTTGCAGGATTTTACTGTGTTGATTTTGACCCTTTGGAAATGATTATTAAATAATTTTTAAACAGAGGCTAAAATTGGTAATTTAATTTGACTTTTAACCCAGCTAAACCAAGTATCTAAACCCTCTCCGGTTTTAGCCGAAACGGGAATAATCGCCACATGGGGGTTCATGGAACGGACGTTAGCGACTAATTTTTCTAGATCAATATCCAAATGGGGCACAAGGTCAATTTTGGTAATTAACAGACAGTCCGCCTCCTGGAACATAACCGGATATTTGAGCGGTTTATCTTCCCCTTCGGTGACGCTTAGTAAAGCGACCTTAGCATGTTCTCCCACTTCAAATTCCGCTGGGCAAACCAGATTACCCACATTTTCCACCAGCACTAAATCAAATTCGTGGGGATTATACTCTTCCTTTAAACGATGAATTCCCCCCGCTACCATTTTGGCATCCAGATGACAAGAACGACCGGTGTTAATAGCGATCACAGGACTGCCATATTGCCGCAGACGATCGGCATCTAATTCAGTGGTCATATCCCCTTCAATGACAGCCATTTTCAACTGACTTTGGAGAGCAGCTAGGGTTTTTTCTAACAGAACAGTTTTGCCTGCTCCGGGGCTACTCATAAGATTTAAACAAGTGATACCCCATTCATCAAAATGTTCTCGATTATGGTCGGCGCCAGCCTGGTTGGCATGGAGCAAGTTCAGACCGATCGCCGTGTCAATGGATTGGTGCATAGTTTCTTCGGAGTAAAAGCGGACGGGTCAGGTAAAGAAAAAAGTTTTGGTCTCGGTGGGTTAGGACTTAAGCCGGAGTGCACTGATGATGCTCAATGCGGTCAATTTTTAGCTCCCGCCCTGAACGGATATCATCCATTGGCGATCGACAGCTAGGACAGGAATACTGCAAGCCAACTTCCGGGCGATATTCTGTTTGGCAGGTGTGGCAATAGGCTACTAAAGGCACATCTTTAATAACCAATTCCACTCCCTCCAAAAAAGTGTTACGGGTTTGCACTTCGAAGGCGAACTGTAAACTCACCGGCTCCACACAGGTAAACTGCCCCACCAAAAGGTGAATTTTAGTGATTTTGGTTTTTTCAACCTGTCCATCCAACCAATCTTGGATGGTCATAATCAAGGCTTTGGTCATGTCAGTTTCATGCATTTCTGTCTCTCCCAAAGGCGATCGCCAACTATCTTTGGCGCAATAAATTCGGCCGTATATGGTTAATGGTTAGCCAAGTCAAAATTAAATTTTCACTGCCAGGGTTGATCCACTGCCATATTGGCTTCTGGATGAATATAAGCCGGTTTTTCGTTGCGGGGTAATTGTCCCGAAACCACCAGATGGGCCATGGTGTCACAAATTACCCTGGTGGCCATCAAAGAAGTCATATCGCTGATGTCGTAGGGAGGGGAAACTTCCACCACTTCCATGCCACAAACATTGGTTTCTCGAATGATACGTTTTAGTAAATACAGAGCTTCCCTGGGCAATAAACCACCGGGTTCTGGCCAGCCGGTGCCGGGGACAAAGCCCGCATCAATGCAGTCAATGTCGAAACTAATCCAAACGCAATCGGTGCCATCGGTGGCCCGGGCAATGGCAAAATCCGCCGCCGCATCCAAACCCATCTCGGTGATATCCGTGACGGTCAAAATATTGGTGGCCCGTTCCCGACAAACCTTGACTCCCTGGCGGGGTACCTGCCAGCCGCCAATGCCCAATTGGACTAAATTTTTGGCCGGGGCGTTAGCCATGTTAGTGGCATGGAACCAAGGACAGGTGTGCATCCGTTCGTCTAAATCCGTTTCCTGGGTATCCACATGGCGATCAAAATGGATAATGCCAACTTTTTTGTCCCCCAAATGACGGCAAATGCCCCGCACGGTGGGGAAACCAATGGAATGGTCACCGCCCAGAATTATTGGGAATGCCCCGGAGCTAAAAATATGGGCAATGCCTTTGGAAATTTGGTCAAAGGACTTCTCATTATTGGCAGGAATGGTGAAAATATCCCCCACGTCACAGAGGGTAATTTGCTCCCGCAGATCTACCCCCATTTCAAAGTTGTAGGGGGTGTACAAAGCAGAAATGCGGCGAATGCCCTGGGGGCCAAAACGGGTACCGGGCCGATAGGTGGTGCCGGAGTCATGGGGAACTCCCACGATCGCCACGTCGTAATTGCCTACGTTACGCACATCTTCCAGGTAGGGAGCCTTCATGAAGGTGTTAATGCCCGCATAGTGGGGTAATTCTCCCCGGGAAAAAGTGGGAATGGAGCGGTCTTTAATGCTGGCGGCGGCCTCTAAACCATAGGTCAAGCCCTGGTCCACTTCCTGTTGCCAGCCGGTCAGGGGTAAACGAGTTTCTTTGATTAGGGCTTCTTCGGCTTCGGAGGGGGGGCGAAAATCGGCGGAATTGCTCATGCTAGTTACTGGCTAAACAATAAAATTTGCCCAGGAGTTATTAATGACACCCAAGCACTGGTCATTAAAGTCTCCCGGGCTTTTGTCCCGCCGTGTAGCTAGTGGCAAAAATCTTTACAAAACCTAGCCTGTTTCTCTCGGACCAGGCATTCCCAAAAACTGGGAACCGGAACCCTAGAAACAATTCTCCCTACCCTAACCAGCTATGGTTCACTTGACTGTATTCTTTGTTACTTTTCTGGCGATCGCCAAAATTAGACTTATAAGTTCTAGATTTAGCTGGATTTTATCCCCCAGGAATCTGCGGTAATTCCAGTTGGAGGAAAAAGTCAATCTGTCGTGTCCGTACCGTAAGTGATAATTAAAGTCCAACTACTTGTTGGCAAACTTTGATTTTAAGAAACAGCCTTTTATCCTATGGAAGAAGCGGCAATCCCAGCCAATGAACAGCAGCGCTTAGCCCATCTACAGAATCTCAACATTCTCGATACGCCAAGGGAAGAAAGGTTTGACCGCGTCACTCGGATGCTGTGCCGGGTTTTAGATATGCCAGTGGCGGCTATTTCATTAGTTGATGAAAACCGACAATGGTTTAAGGCCATTCGCGGCTCAGAGCTGACTGAAATCCCCCGTCGCATTTCCTTCTGCGCCCATACTATCCTAGAGGAACGTACATTAACTATCGCCGATGCCTCAGCGGATCCCCGTTTTATCGATAATCCCCTCGTTACAGATGCGCCACACATCAGATTTTACGCAGGCCATCCCCTAAAAATGGTCAATAATATCCATGTGGGGACCCTGTGTGTCTACGATACAAAGCCCAGGGAAATATCCTCCGATGACATTCAGTTTCTAGAAGATTTAGCGATTACCGTTGCCAACGAGCTGAAGACCTACATGTTTAAGAGCTTTTTTTCGGTCTAGCAAAGTTAGTAAAGTAGCAATTCAGCACACCAGGAAATGAAGAGATGGAAGCGAAATTACCGCAAAATGAGGAACAACGCCTGACCGCTTTAAGGCAACTCAATATTCTCAATACGCCCATAGAAGAGAGATTTGAGCGTATTACCCGCATGGTTTGTCGATCCCTCAAAGTGCCCATTGCGGCCATCTCTTTGGTGGATGAATCCCGGCAGTGGTTTAAATCTATCCAAGGACTGGAGGTTTCTGAAACTAGCCGTGAAATTGCCTTTTGTGCCCATGCCATTTTGGACGATGAATTACTGTTAGTAACAGATACCACCAAAGATGAACGTTTCGCGGATAATCCCTTGGTGACCGATGAACCCTTCATCCGATTTTATGCTGGTTATCCTCTCAATTTAGGTCAAGATTTTCATGTGGGTACATTGTGCGCCATTGACCGTGTACCCCGGGATTTATCGACAGAAGAGCAAGAAGTTTTGTATGACCTCGCCAAAATGGTGGAGTCCGAGCTAGTGGCGATCGCCTTATCCCAATCTTAGATGGAGCTTATTCAGGAACTAGGTGAACTAGAAAGGGTTGCCATGCTTGATAGCCTAACCAAACTGTGGAATCGTTTGGGCATTGAAACATTACTCCAGCGGGAATGGGATTACGCCACCCGCAAAAATTCTCCCATCTCCATTGTGATAATTGATTTTGATAACTTTAAACGAATTAATGATCAATACGGCCATCTGGTGGGGGATGAGGTGCTCCAGGCTAGCTCCCGCCTAATCATGTCCACACTCCGTTCCTACGATGCACTGGGGCGATGGGGAGGGGATGAATTCATGCTTATCCTACCTGGTTGCAATCGAGAACACACTACCCTACTCCTGAAAAAGATTCAAACGGCCATCGCCAAAAGCCCGGTCATGACAGCGGTTGGCCCCCTGAAAATTAGCTTGAGCATGGGGGGAGTGAGTAAATTTGTGAGAGAAGAAGAAACCCTCAAATATTGGCTGGAACAGGCGGATAATGAGCTCATGAAGGTCAAACGCCTTGGTAAGGGTAGTTTCCTCATAGCAGAATAAATTCGCCTTGTTCTTGTTGTGAACTACTCATTTCCGCTAACGCTGAGAAATGAGCTTCCTATCCAAAGAACCGCTTTCTACTCCGAAGAATAGCGAGTCTTACATTCTGGCGATAGGCGGAAAACCCTCGTTCCGAAGGCCAAAATCACGGTTACAAAATACTTTGTATATGTCTAGCTTGATTTTCGCTATCCGTTGCTGTGTCAATACCGTCAGAGTATCAAAATCGAAGCTAAGTCGCAAGGCGCATCCCCAATCCGCTGACGCTGAGATGGGGGACTTCCGGCGACATATTACGTTAAGGTAATGGCCCAATACAGGACAGAAGCGATCGCCTTTGACGACAGAGACTGATCAACTCATCTACGCCCAAAATGCCGATAATGAGGGCGGCAAACAGGGAGCCCATTCTAGTGGCCGGTGTGGATAACAGCAGAATGGCGATCTTGATCAATATTTAGTCATACTTCGTCGCTAACGGAAGTTTTTTAAAGCAATAGTAGACAAAAAATATATCTAAACCAAGGCACAGAAATTGTTAAGATTATTTTCTTGAAGTATAATTTTCCTTAGCAACAATGTACCTTTATGAAAACTTTCTCCTAATCCGAAGCTTAATTCCTCCCAATGAAATTTCTCCATACCTCTGACTGGCATTTGGGGCGACAGTTTCACAATATTTCCCTGATTGAAGACCAAAAGCATGTCCTCAATCAGGTACTTGACTACGTTGAAAGGGAAGCGGTTGATGTGGTCATCATTGCCGGAGATGTCTATGATCGGGCGATTCCACCGACGATCGCCGTTGATTTGTTGGATGAGACTCTGAATAAAATTTGTCTAGATCTTAAAGTTCCGGTGATTAGGATCCCTGGAAACCATGACAGTGCCGATCGCCTCAAGTTTGAGGCCAGTCATTTTCGGCAAGCGGGGCTACATATTTTGGGAGAATTGACGCGGATCACTGAACCTATTACATTCATTGGTGGATTTACAGCAGAGTGAATGTATGATAGGTATTATTTCCCATGTGACCGAGCTGAAGGAGTTGATGCCGTATCGTCTGGATGTGATGAGTTCCCGTGGGGGCAGTACTGTTAAAATTCAAGGAGTTTCAAAATCTAAAGCTTGTTAGATACTATTTCGGCGCGGGAAAAACTAATCAGTGAGTTTACACTCTTTTTTGTAAAATTATCGACAGTTTACAGTGGAATCCTATCAGGATAAGACAAGTATAATGAATTTAAAGTCTGCATACCGGTCTCAGTACATGCACAATTTTTTATCATAAAAGTTGCATGAAATGCCGCCAGCGGTTACCTTTACGATAATCCTACATTGAAAAATCCAAGATTTTTATCAAATGCGTAAGACATCAATGTCAGAAGACAATTCTAGAAAAATCGCCAACAAAAACCACAATTCTTATATACTTGAAGGCATAGACAAGCATCAATCTACTCAGCTTGCTCCCTCCGCATTACTACGACCCCTCCCTGAGCTTCTGAAAGAACAACTTGATTCTCAATTTAGGTTAGTAAAAGAAGAGCTTGAATCTTATTTAGGTAAGCCATTCTTTGCGGATAAAGGCTTTATTCTCTACAAAGGTGATTTGACTAGACTATTAAGCGACTTGTCTAAATCGTCTCTTAAAGTAGATTTAACTGTTACATCCCCACCCTATAACATTGGCAAAGAGTATGAAACCCCTATGTCAATTGATGAGTATGTTGAGTGGTGTTCAGACTGGATGAATCAATTGCACAAAGTAACCAAAAGCAATGGTTCATTTTGGTTAAACCTAGGGTACTTAGAAGTACCTGAAAAGGGTTTATGTATACCAATTCCTTACCTTCTGTGGGACAAATCATATTTTTATCTGTTACAGGAAGTTGTTTGGAAATATGGAGCCGGTGTTTCAACAAAATCTCGCTTGAGTCCGCGTAATGAAAAATGGTTATTTTATGTAAAGAACTCTCAAAAATATACCTTCAATTTGGACGACATCAGAGACCCAAATGTCAAGTATCCAAATCAGAAAAAAAATGGGAAGTACCGCTGTAACCCTTTAGGCAAAAACCCTTCTGACGTTTGGGATTTCCCAAAAGTTACTACAGGTAATAAACGTAGCTCTAAAGAAAGAACAGATCATCCTGCTCAATTTCCTTTGGGTGTAGTTGAGAGAATTATCAAAGCCTCATCTAATAATACCGATATTATTCTAGATCCCTTTGCTGGTTCGTGTTCAACTGGAATAGCATCTATTGGCTTAGGGCGTATTTTTTTAGGATTTGAACTAAGACAAGACTATTGTGAAATTGCTGTTGCAAGATTTCATGAATTCACAAAGCAAAGACAGGAATTCTTTGAACAAAAAGAACTATTTTGAGAATTATTAAATTGACTCCAGAAGGAGTATTGGCAGTCGAAAGTTATTCAGACTTCGTATTCGCTGAGCTTTTCTTTAAACTTTAAAATCTTTGAATTTCTGCCTTTATAATTTTTTATATCTCTAATTGTTTGAACACCTTCTTCTGAAAAATCTTTCGATGTTTTATCTCCAATGCCTTCAACTATTCCAACCGGGGAATCTAACCTGTAGTCGCCACTTATTTCCAATAATTTATGCTTATAAACTGTATCGTCTAAACCAGATGCTTGGCCTGTAGCTGATTTCTGAGCTTTCCAGTCTTCATGATCAATCCAACCAAATCTCAAAAGGGTCAAAGTTTGTTCATGAAAATTCACTGTGATATAATATCCCGATTTTTCTTTCTTTTCCATCTCAGAATTTTCTACTTTTTGTCCATAACTTCTGTTTCCAAACACCTTGAGTCCTAACTGTCCTGAGCTTTTAATTTCAACTGAATAGAAATCATCAGGTATATATAGCTAAATGAAATAAAAGTGGGGCGGATGGTATGTATAATGGTATATTATGAATAATGACTAAACTAATAAGCAACTTATGGCATACGATCTAGATTTACGGCTAAGAGTAATAAGTTTTCTAGAAGAAGGGAATGGTGTAACGAAGGCATCAAAAATATTTAAGGTAGGTAGAGAGACAATTTATAGATGGTTAAGCCGGGAAAATCTGGAACCAACGAAGGTAAAGAACCGGCGTCGGAAGATAGATATAAAAGAGCTGGAGAAAGATGTGATGGAAAATCCGGATATGCCGATGAAAGAGAGAGCAAAGAAATTCGGTGTAACTCCTAGTGCACTGTCATATAGATTTAAAGAAATGGGAATTACGAGAAAAAAAAACAGTTACTATATAAAGAAAGAGATGAAGAAAAAAGAGCAGAATATCAAAAAATCCTGAAAGAGCTAATTCTAATTTATGGGGTTGCAAGCCTTGTATTCATAGATGAGGCTGGTTTTGAGGAGTTTGCCTCTTCAGTGTACGGATGGTCAAAAAGAGGAGAGAGAGTATATGGGGAAAGGCAAGGAAAAAGAGGAAAGAAAGAAAACCTTGTGGCAGGTAGAAGAAAAAACAAAAAAGACCTGATAGCACCGATGCTATTTAGTGGAAGTTTAAATGCCGAAGGTTTTGAAGGATGGCTTGAATTATACCTGATACCTGCATTAACAATTCCATCGGTATTAATTATGGATAATGCGCCTATTCATAGAAAGAGTAGGATTAGAAAAATAGTGGAAGAGGCAGGACATACAGTTTTGTTTTTACCTACCTACTCGCCAGATCTTAATGACATAGAGCATGATTTTAGTGCATTGAAAAGAGCAAGAACATACGCCTCTCCAGGTGTAAGCATAGATGAAATTATCCGTAACTACTGTGTAGCATAATGTCCTATAGTTATTTTAACTAGCTATAAACAATATCCTTCTCGTTCTTACTTCTACTACCTCGCCAAAGACTAGGAAACTCTTTTTCAAGCTCCTTTGCAAATAATTTTTCAAAAAAGTATCCCGTGACGGTAGCAGGTATATCTAATTCCCAAAGTCGAACAGACAGTTCACTTTCGCCAATTGTCGTAGACCAGAGGGTATGCCAACACTTCAACGCTACTCGTCTAATTGTTTCAAAATCTAACGGATGTTGGTTAACTAAATCTTTGGTTTTAGCAAGCCATTCTTCTACACTTAAGTCATGGTAAGGTGATGCCATTTAGTCTATTCCTTGCATTAATTCGCTTAACGGAATTTCTAGAGCTTTTGCTAGGCGCAATATATTCAAGAAAGCGACATTTCTTTCGCCTCTTTCAATGCCACCTATGTAAGTCCTATGAAGACCAGCCAAATCAGCCAAGTCCTCTTGAGAAAGACTTTTAAGCAACCTTAGCTCTCGAATTCTTAATCCAAACTTGATTAGATCATGGTTTTTAGCCATGAGCCTAAATTTGACTCAATTGATGACTGTAAGTCTACAGCTTATAAGTAGCAATTCTTTTCTCCTGTTAATTTTCGCTAAAAATCACTTTATGTCGTATAGTCCTCTGATTAAGTCCCAATCACACAACATTACTTGTCAAAATTCATCCCTGATATGGAGTAGTGATCGCCGTTTTATCCCGACCTTATATTTTATTGGTATCTTGATTCTGAACTGAAGAATCAGCATGCTCACAAATATCCGTATAAGGGCAATATTCACAGGCTTTAACTGATGGCGTTGGCTCAAATTCCTTATTGGCGATCGCCGTTAGTAACTGGTCTGCCTCTTCGGAAATTACTTGTAAATCATCCGTTGAAAAATAGCATAACTGGTTATGGCGAAGATAAGCAATATAAGCCTGGGATTTTTGGGTTGCCTTGGCATAGGCCCACAACTGAAACCGATGCTCCTGGGGGTTTACCTCTTGCTCAGTTTTGATGTCCAAAACAAAATTCTGACCAATTAAATCCGCAAGGCCATTGAAGCGAATTTTACCCAATTTTAATGATAAAAACCGTTCCCATTGTCCTGACTGGACTGCCGAAAAATTAGGATGGTTTCGGAATTGTTCGGCGAGAGTGAAAGCTTCTTTAATCTTGTCGGTGGGTAAGTTTAAATCTGGGGCAGAAATCTTCGTAATGTCCTTAATATTTTGAGCTAAAATGCTATGGGTAAGAATGCCAATTTCCCGCCCAAATTGTCCAGTAGTAATTGTCTCGCCGGGATGACCTTTTATGTACTTATAATCAAACTGCTTGGGACAACGGGCATAATCCGTTAATGCTGTCACAGGTAGCTGTAAACCACCAAATACAGGCTTAATTAATATTTCCGATGGTAGTTCCGGTAGAGGGGGATCTGAAGAATTAAAATGACTTAAATTTTCTGGTTGATAAACAATCTCCTGGGGGCTGAACTCTCCTTGCAAACCTACTTGTAACAGTTGCCATAAATTTAATCCCCGATCGCCTTGGCCAGTAGTGAAAATTAGGCGATCGCCAGCTCGGGTCGCAGCTACATAAAGCAGACGTTTCATTTCTTCAAGATCTTGCGTTTGTTGTCGTTGTGCTAGTAGCAAATACAGGGCTGATTTTTGTTGTTCACCGCTTTCATCTTCCTGCTTAAAAGCCACTCCTAATTGGGGATCAAAACAAACCTGAGCATGATCACTTTGGGATTTGCGACTGAGATCGGGAACAATAACCACCGGCCATTCCAAACCCTTGGCTCCATGAATCGTCATTAAGGTAATGGCATTGCCCGCTTCCAGGGGCAGACGCTTGATTTCAACCTTCTTCTCCACCAGACGTTTAAGGCGACGGGCAACAATAAAGGTTTCATTAGAACCAGCCTCTAGCCGCCGAACCGTATCTAAAAAGCCTTGCCAATCAGCTAAATGACGCTCAGATTTGGGTAAATTGGCGATTACTGCGGTGTAACCCGTTAATCGATCGGCTAATTGCAATAACCGACTAGGGGGATCAATGTGACGATGGTGACGTAATTTTTTTAAAATTTCAACGGTTTGGATGGTTATTTGATCATTCGATTCTTGCAATAATTGCCACCATTTTTGATTATCGGGAGCGGCTTGACGGAGTTCAAGTAATTGACGATCGCTCCAGGCAAAAAAGGGACTTCTTAGCACTGCAACTAGGGCAATATCATCCCGCGCATCGGCTAAAAATCGCAGTAAGGCAATGCCATCCTTAGCTTCACGGGTATCGAGTAAATTACCGCCCCCAGCCTGTAAAACAGGAATTTGTAAATTACCAATCGCCTGTCCATAAAGTTCCAGCGGTTCCCAAGTGCGGGCCAGAATGGCAATATCCCGAGGTTCAATGGGGCGGTGTTCCCGTGTTTTTTTATCCCAAACTAGACGTTTTTCCTGCAACATTTGCTGAACTAAATGGGCAATGTGTTGGGCTTCATATTGGCGCAGTTGCTCAACAGTGGGTTTAGTGGCACTGTCGGGATCGGGGATGATGATAAAACTTTCCACATGGGGGGCAGGATGGGGCGGTTCCAGGCGATCGCCATCAAGATCTTGATGTAAGTCCGCCAAAATTGGCGCAAAAATTTGGTTAATGTTCTCAATCAAAGGAGCATGAGTACGAAAACTCGTACTTAAGGGAATGGTGTTGCTCAGGCGATCGCGCCATTGTTGAAAGACTTGAATATCTGCTCGCCGAAATCCATAAATCGACTGTTTTTCATCCCCCACTAAGGTTAAGGTTTTTCCCTCGGTTAAGGCTTCCAACAGTATGCCTTGGATGGAGTTAGTATCCTGAAATTCATCAATCAAAAATGCTTGCCAACGGTGCTGGTAATAATCGCGAACCTGGGTATCTGCTAAGGCTCTGAGGGCACAAATTTCTAGATCATTAAAATCTAAAAGACGCTGGTGAACTTTGGCACGACTGATAACATCCCGTACAAAAATAAAAGCTTCTCGGAGATCGGGAAGTATGGCTTCTATTTGCTTGTCGAACTGTCCCCATTGCACCGTCACCAATTCAGTATTTGGGAAATCTTTCGTGAAATCTCGCCAGTCAATTAAGGTTCGTCTGACATTTTTTAATGTCTCTTCATCAGCCCAGTTCTTTTTGCTGCCAATATTACCAATTTTGAACTTGCTCCAAGCTTGGAATACACTTTGAAATTCTTCACTTTGAACATCATGCTGATATTTTTCAATTGTTTCAATTAACGTTAATGCTGACTGTCTTACCGCTTCTAATTTGTCGCCTGCTTTGCCTTGATTTTGGCTGATAATAGCTTGGCTCTCTTGCCAAAAAGGATCATTGAGTAAGGTTTCAATAACGTTTTCTTGAGCCTTCTGAAGAATGGGCCACCAATCCTCTCGGGTGCGTTGCA
This sequence comes from Synechocystis sp. PCC 6714, assembly GCF_000478825.2. Taxonomy (NCBI): domain Bacteria; kingdom Bacillati; phylum Cyanobacteriota; class Cyanophyceae; order Synechococcales; family Merismopediaceae; genus Synechocystis; species Synechocystis sp. PCC 6714. The sequence continues at coordinate 3,206,992 of NZ_CP007542.1, forward strand.
ATGCTTCCTCGGTACTGAGGGGATCTTGTAAAAAGACCTCCATTGCCGCTTTCATCAAGGAATAGGGAATTTGAGCGTAAAGCTCATTGGGTAATTGATCCAAGGCGATCGCCATCTGTTCCGCTTGCCATAACTGCCCTTCCCATTCATCCAGGGGAGTAAAATCTGCTGGCACTCCCGCTGCTTCGGGGTGTTCTCGACAGATCCGGGCCGCCAGGGAGTGAAAGGTACAAATGGGGGCCGCTTCAAGTTCCGCTAACCAATCAAAACGATCGGTCGCCTGTTGCTGAACCGTTTGCCGAATCCGAGACCGTAACTCGATCGCCGCCTTATCAGTAAAGGTCATGGCCACGATCTGCAATGGCGATAAGTCTTGCGTTTGCAGATGGAATAAGTACCGCCCCGCCAGCATATAGGTTTTACCTGTCCCCGCCCCTGCCGTAATGGCCACGCTTTTTGATGAAGTTGCTGCTTGTTTTTGTTGTGGTGTTAAAGCCATGATTAAACCCCCTTACGTTCAAGGCGATCGCCTTGACGGCAAACTAATTCGTTCGAGCAGTATCGGCAAGCTTCTCGATCCCGATCCGGTGCAACGGGGTAAGTTCCTGTCTGAAAGTACTGCTTGAACCCTTCGAGAATTTCCCTGAGTTCTGTCTCAGAAATAACTTGTCTTGGAGAAATATCTTTGGCTTTACTGAGGGAGTAATACATGATTTTATCAACCCGCTCTCCCGGATATAAAGATACTCCCCCTACGATCTTGTAAAGAGGTAACTGTAAATCAATTTTTGCCTTACCATTTTGATCTTTGATCCCTTTGGGGATTGTGCCGCCAGATTTATAATCAATGAAGACTAAACTCTCCTCACGACGATCAATCCGATCAATATAGCCTCGAACTTTTAAATCCTCGATTTTACCTTTAAACTCCCGCTCTAGTGCCAATATTTCCACTGATTCAGGCAAAAAATCTGGCTGCAACATAACCCGTTTAAGGGTGGCGCTCAATTCCTGACGTTGATACTCCCAAGCGCGAAATTGAGTTACATCAATATTTTTCTCGTCAGCAATATATTTTTCTGCCTGCTGAAACCATTCCATAAGCCTGTCATTATCAACGAGGTTAATGGTCGTATCTTGTTGATAAGCACCCAGGGCAATTTCTAGTACTTTATGATAAAGCGACCCTTTCAAAGCCGGATCAAGCTCTGAGTCTGCCTCCTCAATTTCCCCTAGTTTGAGCAATTTATTGGCAAACCATTTAAAGGGACATTGCCCCAATTGAGTTAATTGGGAAGCACTAAACCAATGAGTTTCATAATCAAAAGGTATTCCCACCACGCCGTCATATTCATTCGGTGGCCCACTGCTTTCTCGCTGTTGTTCAACCTGCCAAGCGTGAATGGCTTTGATTAAAACGTCATCTGTCCCAAGCAGATCTCCGTGAGATCGCCGGAGGTAAACCTGCCGAGCAATTTCGGGACTCGGGATAATCGGTAAAGAGGTTGGCTCAGGGATAAGACCTAAGCGTTGAAAATAGGAAGACGGTTCAGATTGTTCGTAGGAACCATGACGGGGAAAGGTTTTGGCGTAGGAAAAAACGAAAGATTTTTTAGGGGTTTGGAGCAGGCTATAAAAGTCAAACGTTTCTTTTTGGGCAGATTCCAAGGCGCTGGTTAAATGAATGCCCTGACTTTCTAACTGCTGACGTTCATAAAAATCTAGAACTGCATCATTGACAATTGGTTTAGGTAAATTACCTTCCCGGCCATCAATGACAAAAACATAGTCATACTGTGCCCCGACAATCGAACGGAGATTATGGAGCTCAATGCCTTCCCGTCCTGGCCCCGCAACGGTCTGCAACAAATTCAAATGGGTGAGCATTTCTTCCCGGAATTGGCTCCAGGTGATCGCCGCTGTTCCCAGTTCAGGCAACTCCTGTAACCCCTCACTCCAGTTTTTATAAGCCAGACTTTCTTTGGCCCAACGCCTTGCCTGTTGTCGAACCTGAAACAGGTCGAAGATCGATTGAAAATAGGTTAACCAGTCATGGCGGAGGGCTTCCGTCGGTAACTGTATTGGGGCAATGTCAATATTTTGCTCAGCCAAAATAACCGATCGCCAACTATCAAAATTATTAGGTCGAGATTGCTGGAATTGCGCCCAAAGATTTTTCCCTAGTCCACGACTGAGAGGATGCTGAAAAAAGCGAGCGGTTAGCTCAAAGGACCAATGCTGATCCAAAACTTCTAACAATAATTTAACCCAAGCCCCCACTCGGGTTTCCGCAATAGGAATCGTGTAGGGCAACCGCAACGCAATGCCGTATTCCCAAGCGATGTCCATCAGGCGATCGCCCCATTCCGTATCATTGGCCGCCACAATCACCATATCTCGACTCAATACCCCTTGATGAAGAAGCTGTTTGACTTGCGCCAAAACTCCCCGTGCTTCTGCGTTTTGATTAGCGTAAACCTGAGCCATCACCTGGGGTTTCTGTTCTGGTTCGGGGGTAATGCCAGATGCGCCTAAAAAGGACCTAGAAAGCCATCTAGACGGTGGGGCGACGGTTGTTTTGTTGTTGTTTAAATACCTTTCTGTCCAGCCATTACGTTTAAAGCGCTGTCTTAACGTGTTCTGGGGAGCAAAAAGCGGTGATTCCCCAGCTAACAAATAAAAAATACTATTTTCGTCGGCGATCGCCTCAATAAAAGCTACCTCATCAGGACAGGGATTAAAGTACCCATAGATCATCAAAGACTTTTGCTGGCTCTGTTGTTCAATTGCTTGCCAAAATAGTTCACCTTGATCAATCCAACCACCACTGCGTAAAAATTTCTGATAGGCTTGGGCAACCGCAAATACCTCCTGCGCTCGTTTAGAGCTGTTTGACCCTAAGCACAAATCAGGTTGACTCCGAAAAATAACTTGAACCGTTGGTTGCCATGTTCGTGCCATCCCCTCCGGATCTTGGAGTTCTAGAGTCTGTCGTAGCGCTTCCTTCAGATAATCGTGAACGACCAAGGGCGGCGCAATTTTAATTTGTCTAATGTTGAGAATATCTTGGGCCAACTGCTGTAGGGAAAACGCTGTAACCCCTAGTGTCTGGGCGGCGTTACGGTTAGGGGTAATCATTTGCCAGCCGCCATCATCGCTCAAATCTTGACTTAATTCCCAGGCAGCATCAAGAAGGGGTTCAATGCGAGAACTGACATAAAGGGTCGGCATTGGTTACAAAGACGATCAGGGCAAATTAGTTTGGTAAATATGGCTAATGAAAAATGTAACCCATATTCACATTGCCGATGTCTGCATCAACATCGAAAAAAGACCATCTCGACTAGTATTCAGATAGTCGCCGAGAGAATTATCCTAAGTTCAGGGCAATGGCCCAATGCGGGACAGAAGCGATCGCCTTTGACGACAGAGACTGATCAACTCATCTATGCCCAAAATGCCGATAATGAGGGCGGCAAACAGGGAGCCCATTCTAGTGGCCGGTGTGGATAACAGCAGAATGGCGATCGGCAGGGTCAGAAAAAATAAACCAAAAAAAGCTCTGACCACCAACTCCTGTTTCGATCTGGTAAGTTGCCCACCGATACTTTTCTTCATTGGTTTGATCCCTTAGAAAAATCAAGTCTAAGCAATGACAAAATTGACCAGCTTACCCGGCACCACAATGACCTTTTTAATAGTTTTTCCTTCCAGATAACGTTGGGCTAAATCAGAATTACGGGCCAACTCTTCCAACTGAGCCTTATCAGCCCCCGCAGGAACAGTTATTGTTCCCCTGGTTTTACCTAAGACTTGGATCACCAAAGTAATTTCATCCAGCACCAGAGCGGTGGAATCCACCTGCAACCAGGGCCTTTGGTGGATCGAACCCTGATGGCCCAACTGATGCCACAATTCCTCTGTTAAATGGGGGGCAAAGGGGGCAAGGAGTAACAACAGGGTTTCAATGCCTTCTTGGTAAACGGGGGAGGTAATCAAATCCGTCGCCGCAATCAGAGCATTACTGAGTTTCATCATTTCCGAAATGGCAGTGTTGAACTGGTAATCATCGTTCAAATCTTCCGCTACCTCTTTGATGGCCGTATGGATAGCCCGCCGTAAATCCTTCTCCGGCTTAGTTAAGGGATCATTGGTGCTCAGAGTTGAGGGGCGATCGCCAATGTAGTCGGTCACTAACCGCCAAACCCGATTGAGAAAGCGGAATTGTCCTTCCACATCTGCATCATCCCATTCCAAATCCTTTTCTGGGGGAGCCTTAAAGAGAATGAACATCCGGGCTGTATCCGCCCCATATTTGCCCAACACTTCCTGGGGATCAACCCCGTTAAATTTCGATTTGGACATTTTTTCGTGAAAAATAATCACTGGTTCATTGCTTTCTTTTTCCCGACATTCACCGTTTTTATAAACCACTTGATCAGAAGTGAGATATTTACCTGTCTGACGAGTTTTATAGGTAATGCCTTGCACCATGCCCTGGGTCAAAAGTCTTTGGAACGGCTCCCGAACGGAAATCAATTCCCTGTCCGCCAAAACTTTGGTGAAAAAACGGGAATAAAGCAAATGCAAAATGGCGTGTTCAATGCCTCCCACATACTGGTCCACCGGTAACCATTGGGCAATTTTTTCCCCATCAAAAGGTAACTCCGTATTTTGGGCATCAGCATAACGGAGGAAATACCAGGAAGAATCGATGAACGTATCCATGGTGTCGGTTTCCCGTTTGGCCGGCTTGCCACAACTGGGACAGGGTACATTAATCCAATCCTCCAGTTTCGCCAAGGGGGAAGGGCCACGGCCGGAAAATTCCACATTATCGGGTAAAGTCACCGGCAGATGCTCTTTTGGGACTGGCACTGCTCCACAATCTGCACAATGGATGATGGGAATGGGACAGCCCCAATAGCGTTGACGGGAAATTAACCAATCCCGCAGACGATATTGCACCCTTGCTTGGCCATAACCATTGCTTTCGGCGTATTCAATGATCGCTTGCTTGGCCTTGGGGGAAGCCATGCCGGTGAACTGGGCCGAATTAACCATCACCCCCGCCTCGGTATAGGCTGCCGTCAAATTCATATCACTGTTGTCGGCATCTTCGGGAATAATCACCACTTGGATGGGCAAATTGTTATCTTGGGCAAATTTGAAATCCCGTTGGTCGTGAGCTGGTACCCCCATCACTGCGCCGGTGCCGTACTCGTATAAAACATAATCAGCAATGAGAATGGGAATTTCTTGGCCATTAAAGGGATTGATGGCAATGCCACCGGTTTTAACGCCACGCTTGGGTTTATCTTCCGCTGTCCGTTCAATTTCACTTTCTTTGGCCACCATGGCCACAAAATCGTCCACTGTGGCCTGTTGCTCCACTGTGGTAACTACCTTGGTCAAAGGATGTTCCGGGGCTAAAACAACATAGGTTACCCCATAAACCGTATCGGGGCGAGTGGTGAAAACGGCAATTTTTTCTTGACTATTTTTAATAGGAAATTCCAAATAGGCCCCCACGGATTTACCAATCCAATGGGATTGCATTAGTTTGACCCGTTCCGGCCAGCCCGTTAATTGCTCCAAATCATTCAGTAAAGCTTCTGCATAGTCGGTAATTTTCAAAAACCATTGCCGCAATAATTTCCGTTCCACCATGGCCCCTGATCGCCAGGAGCGGCCTTCACTATCCACTTGCTCATTGGCCAAGACCGTTTGATCAATGGGGTCCCAATTAACCGTCGCTTCCTTTTGGTAGGCCAAACCAGCTTGGAAAAATTCCAAAAATAACCATTGGGTCCAACGATAATATTCCGGGGAGCAGGTGGCCACTTCCCTTTGCCAATCAATGGAAAGTCCCAACTGTTGTAACTGACTCCGCATCTGGGCAATATTTTTTTCCGTCCATTCCCTGGGCGGAATCCCCCGTTCGATCGCCGCATTTTCCGCCGGCAAACCAAACGCATCCCAACCCATGGGGTGGAGCACCTGGTAACCCTGCATCCGTTTTAAACGGGCAATGACATCGGTAATGGTGTAGTTCCGCACATGGCCCATGTGGAGATTCCCAGACGGATAGGGAAACATGGACAGGGCATAGAATTTGGGTAAATCAGAGGCGATCGGTGTTTTGTCCAACCCCCATTCAGCCCAGCGTTGTTGCCATTTTTGCTCGATTTCACCAGCGTTATATGGGGATGCCACGACGACCAAGATCTCCTAAGCCCAGTTGATTACAGGCTTGTTAGTATACCATTCTGTCCTAGGCCCGGGGTTGTCTGTTAACCGTCCTAGACCGGTGACCGTGTAAAGATTAGAATTTGCGATTATGGAAACTATTCAATTCGACGTACGCCAAACAATTATTGTCGCAATTTTGGTGCTTTACATTGGCAAATATCTCACCAAAAAAGTCAAGTTTTTGCAGAGTTTTAATATTCCCGACGCTGTTTCCGGTGGAGTACTGGCCTCCCTGTTTTTTGGTCTTATTTATGGTACTTTCCGCACGGAAGTAACCTTTAATTTCCCTATCCGGGATGCTTTTTTAATTATTTTCTTTACCTGCATTGGTCTATCTTCCAAATTAAAAACCTTACTCCAAGGCGGAAAACCCCTATTGATCCTTTTAGCAACGGCGGTGAGTTTTTTAGTAATTCAAAATTTCGTCGGAGTGGGCATGGCTTCCCTGTTGGGGCAGGCGTTACCAGTGGGTTTACTCTCCGGCTCCATCTCCCTCAGTGGTGGCCATGGCACGGCGATCGCCTGGTCCCCGGTTTTTTATGACAACCACGGCATTAGCAATGCTTCGGAAATTGCCATAGCCTGTGCCACTTTCGGCCTAGTTTTTGGGGGTATTGTGGGGGGGCCCATCGCGAAATTTTTAATTATCCGCAACAAGTTGGAACCGGATTGTAACACCAAGGATTTGACCATTGGTATCCGGCGGGATCAGGACAACGTGCAAATTGATTACAACACTATGCTCCACGCCATTTTAGTCATTGGTCTGACCATTGGCTTGGGATTTGAACTCAATCAGGCGATCGCCAGCTTGGGGTTAATGCTCCCGGCTTTTGTTTCCTGTTTACTGGCGGGGATTATGCTCACCAACACCATTCCCCTCGTGTTTAAAAAATTTCCCTGGCCAGCGGAAACCCCTTCCCTCGCCCTGATTTCCGACGTCAGTTTGGGTCTATTTCTAGCCATTTCCCTGATGAGTTTGCAACTCTGGACTCTAGCTGACATTGGCGGCATCATTGCAGTAATTCTTTTGGCCCAATTCATTGCCAGCGTTATTTACACCGTCATCATTGTTTTCCCGATTATGGGCAAAAACTACAACGCCGCCGTAATTTCCGCTGGTTATTCCGGCCTTACTCTGGGGGCCACCCCCACGGCGATCGCCAATATGACCGCAGTGACGGAAAAATTCGGTGCCGCGCCCCAAGCCTTCATCATCGTTCCTTTAGTGGGAGCCTTCTTCATCGACATTGCCAACGCCTTTGTGATTCAGCAATTCCTCAACCTACTGAGCTGAAAGGCCGGATTATCAGCACTTCTTTCCAGCAAGAACCACCCTAGCCCGAAAGCCAGAGCGGATTCAACTACGAAAACATGGCAGGATTCTATTTGTGTGGAACTTTCGAGACAAGTGACACAATCCTTACTAGCCCAGGGAAAATCCACACCAGCGCTAAGCTCTGGAGCCCCAAAGCCATAGAGGAAAACGAAACAAACTGTTTTGTCCTTTCCTAGCCTTGTCTGGAAACCCTCTGATCAGCGGCTAGCGGCCCCCACAGGGGTTTTAGTGCTGGGGGTGGGGAGTTGATAATCCCGTAGACTGGGAAACAGAAAATGATTCTCTTCCACGTACTGGGCTCCAAACAGTCCCTTTTCGGCCCAGAAATATCGATCAGTAGTGTGCTCATTTCGTTTTACAATGAGCAAGGCCGGGGGTTGAATTTCGTTAGCTTGGATGTAGCGACGAGCGGCCGTAACGGGCTTGTCTTCACCGCTTTCGATATTAAACTGAGGAACAAGCTCTAAAATTTTGCGACCTTCTTGACGACGACGACTCTTCCGTTTGCGTTTGCGTGCCAACCCAGTTACCTCCTATTTCAGCGATATGCTGTAATGATAGTTACAAAAGCCGTGCCGATTATATCCGGTCTAATTCTAAATATCAAGCCCCTCCAGACCTTATGGTAGTAGGGGGATCGCTGATTCCAAGCACCATTTCACTAGGGTTTCACCCACCAAACTATCCCTTAGGGGCACAAATAGGCCCACTCAAATCTTAATATTTCTTAACATTCCCAAGCACCCCCACACCACAAGCTCCATGGTTGGTTCCATCTCATCTATGTATTCTCCCAGTGCTGGGTTGATTGCCCTTTGTCAGTCACAGGTTCGGCTTTTGCAACAGGGGCTGCGGGTGGACTGGTGTGGCGTTTATCTAACGGAGGGGGAAACGGAGCAAGGATTGGTCCCGTTGGTGGTGTCCCAGAAAACGGCGACAACACAACCGGAAAGTTATGGGTTCATCAGTCTACCACAGGGGGAAACATATTCCTCCACAGACAAGGTTTCTCTGCCGGTGGTTCCCGTGGGGGAGGGACAGTTGAGTCGCCGTACTAGTTTGGAACCTCCTCCCTTTGATGCGGACAAACGGTTGGTTTTACCCCTAGTTTATGGCGAAGAAATGGTGGGCCTATTGGTGATTCACCGTAGTCAAGGTCAATGGCATGGGGAAGAAATGATCCAGTTGGAGGCGATCGCCAAATCCCTAGCGGTGGCTTGTTTGTTGGACCAGCAGAGGGATTGGTACCGCCAGGCCTGGGAAGAACAAAATCAGCAGTATCAGTGGGAGCGGCAAAATTGGGCGGATTTATTACATCAGTTACGGAACCCCCTCACAGCGCTGAAAACTTTTAGCAAGCTACTGCTCAAACGCTGGCAAGGAGATGAGAAAAGTCAACAGGTGGTGGAGGGCATTGTGCGCCAGGGGGAACATCTCCAGGAACTATTACAGGGCTTTGAGGCAAGCCAAAATCAGAGTCCCGATTATCTGCCTCTGTTATCGAGTTCTCCGTCGGCCACAGTTCAGGCGTTGCCCCCAGCCGGTAACGTTGAACCTTTGCCTCTACACAATTTTTCTTTAATTGAAGTGCTACCCCCTATTTTGTTGGCCCACGAGGCGATCGCCGCTGAGAAAGAGCTAGAGTTTCGTACTTTTTTGCCGGAGACTCTACCTTCCGTGCTGGCCCATCCGGGAGCATTGCGGGAGGTGGTAAATAACCTTTTGGAAAATGCCATAAAATATACTCCTAGTGGGGGCTTTATCACTGTTTCTTTAACAACAGAAATAAACAAAAATCACCATCTTTCCTGCCAACATTGGCTTAAATTGGCGATCGCCGACACGGGTTATGGCATTCCCCCGGAGGATCAAGACAAAATTTTTGAGCGCAATTACCGGGGAGCCCAGGCCCAGGGCCCCATTGACGGTACAGGTTTAGGTTTGGCGATCGTGGCGGATTTGGTGGCTCAGATGGGGGGAAAAATTACTGTCACTAGCCCTAACGGCTCATCTCTCGATCCGGATCGACCCGGCTCAACTTTTACCCTTTGGCTAAAGTCCGTTGAGGAGTCAGATTGAAACCCAATTTAGCGTTTTTTGTCTCAGACTAGCCCCAGTCCTGACTGGTGTCACAAAGAAAATTTTCTTGTAAAACACTTGCTAATGGGTAAGGACAGACTTCAGGAAAAACACGAATTGGCAAGTTGGTCTCCCGTAAGGCTAGATCCACTCCTGCTTCAAATCCATCTTCCAATGCTTCGGGTAAACGGGATTTTAAGCTAGGGTTCTGGCGCAGATGGCGACGAATGGCCCGACGTTCCTCTCGAATGGTCAGAAGACAATTACGGGAGCGCTGTTCTGGCTGTAATTCTCACTTCAACAAATGACCAAGCAAAACAGCTAAACGACTGACCAACTCCCGATATTGTTGTCTTCCCAAGGCCTCTATCTCCTCTTTGAGATGTTGCCAATCCAGCAATGATGGCTGTTGATTGTTCAAAGCCTTGGCTTGGCTCTGGGTCCAGGCATAAAAGTCCTGCTCATACAAACCAGAATGTTCCATAATACATGATAACTCTGCGTTTTTCGGTTTAATACTTTGTCAATCTTGCCTGTTCTCTCCAGTCAGCCTAGCTCCACTTTCACTCCGTAGTTACCATCTGAAAAGTACCTCCATCAATTCTCCCAGGTTAGAATAATATTCTCTGATTCACAGATGGACTGGGCATGGCGTAGAGAAGTTTTAGTAATGGCTCCAAATAAATGAATTCTAGGCTGATGGTTAGGGTAAAACACGGCATAGCTTTTCACTTGACCGATCGCCGCTTTCCAGTTTTTGGCAATTTTTACCTCAATCAACTCAGTTTTTGTCAGAATGTCAATGCGGCCTACAGGGGTGTTTACTTCAGTTTTTCCCTGCAATTTTTCAGCAAGATAATCTCGATACTCAGATTCTGTATAAAGATGCCGGCTTGTGATTGGTTTTTCTGGTCTTGGGTGGCCAGACAAGTCTCTGATCGCTTGCCTAACAATTTTTTGCAGTGGGTTTAGTTTGCTTCTGGCCATGGTTGAAAGTTTAGTGATGTTTGCGTTTTTTATGATGTTTGCGCTTTTTGCCTTCAAATAATTTTGATACCCCATAACCAGCTAATCCCACCACTGCTCCGGCCACCGCTACAGGAGCCATGGTGATGCCAACCGCTGTCCCTGCTACAGCAAGACCCATTCCACCAATCACAGATGCGGCCCCTGCTCCGACCCCAGCACCAACAACAGCAGCTCCAATGGCAGTGGCATCTTGCTCGTCAATGGCTTTTTTAACTCCATAGGCAGCAGAACCAACCACAGCACCAGCGGCAGCTACTGGAGCAACGCCAATTCCCACTGCAGTTCCCGCCACAGCCAGGCCCATGCCTCCCACCACTGATGATGTGGCAACTCCGGCCGCCGTACCAGCGGCGATCGATGCGGCTCCCATGGCAGTGTCAGTCAAATCACTCAATTCATCTTTTTTAGACTGACAATTATGAGCGTTTTGTTTTTTTAATTTCTCTATTTCAAGCTCCAGTATTCTTCTTTCTAAAATAAGACGTTCTCTTTCCCTATGCCTATTACTACCCATGACATTGCTCCGGTTAAATTTATAAACATTATAATCACCTAAAGGTCTTTAGTATGCTAAGTAAAAAAGATGTTTTTGGGGCCTGGCTTCGATGGCCCCATATCTGCCGAAGATTTTGCTACCGTTAAAAGTGGACTGGAGCAACTATTGACAAAAAAGGCGATCGCCAAAGCCCATGTTAGAAAGCAAACTTGAAAATCTGCGGCAATTCTTTGGGGAATTAGACCGGGCTTTAATCGCCTATTCCGGCGGAGTTGACAGTGCCCTAGTAGCCAAAGTTGCCTACGATGTGTTGGGCGAGAATGCTGTGGCCATCACCGCCGTTTCCCCTTCTTTGTTGCCGGAGGAACTAGAAGACGCCCAGACCCAGGCAGAGTGGATCGGCATTGCCCACGAATTGGTGCAGACCCATGAAATGGATAATCCTAATTACACCGCCAACCCAGAAAACCGTTGTTACTTTTGCAAAAGTGAACTCCACGACACCCTCAAACCCTTAGCTTTGGCCCGAGGTTACAGCTACGTTATTGATGGGGTCAACGGAGATGATCTGCGGGATTATCGTCCCGGCATCCAAGCCGCTAAGGAACGGGGAGGGCGATCGCCATTGGCGGAATTGCAGATTAGCAAATTGGAAGTGCGGCAAATTTCTCAACTCCTAGGACTTCCCTGGTGGGATAAGCCAGCCCAACCCTGTTTAAGTTCCCGTTTTCCCTACGGCGAAGAAATCACAGCGGAAAAGCTACAGCGGGTCGGCCGGGCGGAAATATACCTCCGTCGTCTCGGCTATAACCAAGTCCGGGTGCGATCGGAACAAAATTCGGCCCGCATCGAATTGCCCCCGGAACAGATCCAACGGTTTGTGCAAGATGTGTCCCTGGGGGAATTAGTGCAAACTTTTCAAAACTTTGGTTTCCTGTATGTCACCCTAGACCTAGAAGGTTACCAAAGCGGCAAACTAAATCGAGTCCTAACGGCTAAACCCAACCCTGCAATCCGTAAATAAGTAACCCCAAATATTCTTTGAGGGCCATGGTGGTCATTTGCAGACTTTTGGCATCGGGCATAAGACCAAGGACGACGTTGGCAAGGTTGAAATTACTTTTGCCTAACGGTTGACTCAAAAAATCTGTGGCGGCGGGAATGACGGTGATGCCCAGCTTTTCAAATACTCTTTTGGCCCTGGGCATATGGTAACTAGAAGTTACCAAGATAATAGTATTTACACCCCGTTGCTGGAGAATTTTCTGGGTGAAAATAGCATTTTGCCTAGTATTAAGGGATTTCTCCTCTTTGATAATGGCTTCCCTGGGTACTCCTAGCCGTTGTAGCAGTAAAGCCATATCTTCCGCTTCCGAACCCACCACTGTGCCTAACCAGGGAATTCTTCCCCCCGTGGCAATAATGTAGGGAGCTTTGCCCTCTTGGTAAATTTGCGCGCCATAGATAACCCGATCGCCGGCTTCGGCCACTTCGGGAAATTGTCGGGGATAGGTTGCTTGGTACAGACCGCCCCCCAACACAACAATGATTGGAGCTTCCGGTAAATCTTCCGTGGGTAGATACCGATATTCCAAAGTCCTTAACAGAGCATCACTAACCCAGGTATTGGCACTGATAAGCAAAATAGCCAACGCTATCAAGGCCGGCCATTGTAAACCCAACTGTTGTCGCCAACTCCAAACAACAATTCCCAACAGTAGCAATGAAATTAGCCCTAGGGGATAGAGGAATAGAGGTAAAAGTTTGGACAGGAAAACGAACATAACCGGGCAAAATGCCAACTAAATGCCAATTTTTATTGGTTTCGCTTAATCAATCAGGGAAAAGAGCATTTCGCCACCACAGACTAATTGCCCATCGACCCTAGCTTCCCCCTGCATTTTGGCAATGCGTTGCAGTTTAAACGATTGCAACTCCACTGTCATAATCAACTGATCCCCCGGCACCACCGGCCGCCGGAACCGCACTCCGTCAATGCCAGCAAAGGCAAAGAATTTACCCCGCATCCCCGGCAGTTGGGTCAAAATCACTCCCCCCACCTGGGCCATGGATTCCACAATTAACACCCCCGGCATAATCGGGCGATCGGGAATATGGCCGGGAAAAAACGGTTCGTTGATGGTGACATTTTTCAAACCAACGGCGCATTTACCTGGCTGAAAATCAATGATGCGGTCCACTAAGGCGAAGGGGTAACGGTGGGGCAGTAGATTACGAATTTCCTGGATGGTGAATTGGGTTTGGGGACTGGCTTCATTGCCATTGCTGTTGCTTAAAGTGGGAGTCACCTCCGGAGTTGACATTGCCATGGGAAAACTTTGCTAAAAATCTAGGACAAACGAAAATTATTGGAAAACTTTGGGAAACCAGGTTATGCCCAGCAACGCTTGGTTAATGTCCAGCATTTTGGCCAGGTTCTAACCCCGATCGCCACCGAAGACCAGTTTAAAGCCCATTGGACTCTCCCCTTGACGGTGACCCCAGAAAAATCCCTCAATTCTTCTGCCGGGTTGGCCCACTACCGATAAGATGGGAGGGTTGTTCATTCCCCAAACAATCCGCCAAATCCTGTGGAAATCTTTGTTTATCACACGCCGGAATTAACACCAGATCAATCCTTGCCTGACTGTGCCGTGGTTATTGATGTCCTGCGGGCTACGACCACCATCGCCACTGCCTTAAAAGTCGGCGCAGAGGCGGTACAGGTTTTTAGCTCCCTTGATGATTTGATGGCCACCAGTGAATCCTGGCCAGGGGAAAAACGTCTCCGGGCGGGGGAAAGGGGGGGAGCCGCCGTGGCAGGCTACGATTTAGGTAATTCTCCTTTGGATTGTACGCCGGAGTTGATGGCGGGGAAAAGATTATTTCTGTCCACCACCAACGGCACTAGGGCTTTACAACGGGTGCAACAATGTCCCCAATTAATCACAGCTTCTTTGGTCAACCGGGGGGCGGCGGTTAATTATCTGGCCCAAACCCAACCCAAAACAGTGTGGCTATTGGGTTCCGGTTGGGAAGGGGGTTATTCCCTTGAAGATACGGTCTGTGCCGGGGCGATCGCCAGTTTACTCCAGGAAAAAGACATTGATTTCACCGTAGGCAATGACGAACTGGTGGCGGCCCAGAGTTTATACCGCCAATGGCAGAGTGATTTACTGGGTTTGTTTAAACAAGCTAGCCATGGCCAACGGCTACTCAAGCTTGACCGCCTAGAGGATTTGCGCTACTGCGCCACAGAGGATTTAATTGATATTCTGCCCAAACAAGTGTCGCCAGGGGTATTGACCGCTGCTTAAATTGGAGAATTATCTTTATATTTAAGTTTTCAGTTCTCTTCCCCCAATCATCTTCCTAGCTATCATTGCTAAAACACCATGGACACCTTTGACGCTATTTACCAACGGCGATCGGTTAAGCATTTCGACCCCGACCATCGTTTGACGGCCGAAGAAGAAAGAAAATTGCTCGAAGCCACCATCCAAGCTCCCACCAGTTTTAATATCCAACATTGGCGATTCTTGATCATTCGGGATCCCCAACTACGACAAACCATCCGGGACAAATATGGCAATCAGGCCCAAATGACCGATGCCTCCCTGTTGATTTTGGTGGCCGCGGATGTCAACGCCTGGGATAAAGACCCGGCCCGTTACTGGCGCAATGCTCCCCAGGAAGTGGCAAATTATCTCGTCGGGGCGATCGGCTCTTTCTATGGCGGCAAGCCAGAGTTGCAACGGGATGAAGCTCAACGATCCATTGGCATGGCCATGCAAAATTTGATGTTGGCCGCCAAAGCCATGGGCTATGATAGCTGTCCCATGATTGGTTTTGACCTCGAAAACGTGGCCAAGCTGGTGAAATTACCCGCCGACTATGCCATTGGCCCCATGGTGGCGATCGGCAAACGCACCGAAGATGCCCGGGCAAAAGGTGGCCAAACTCCCCTGGAAGAGTTGGTCTGGGAGAATTACTTTGCCTAATTCGGTGTTTGGCAATTAGTTGCCAAGCCTTGTCCCATTCTTAATTTATCCTTCCTCCTCACCACACACCCTTTCTGTTCAACGAAATTTTGCTCGACCACACCCCTACTATGCGTACTCACTATTGCGGCGACCTACGGACAAACCATCTGGGGGAGACAGTTACCCTCTACGGTTGGGTTGACCGCCGTCGGGATCATGGTGGCGTCATCTTCCTCGACCTCCGCGATCGCCGGGGCATTGTGCAAATTGCCAGTAGCCCCGACCAAACCCCCGCTTCTTATCCTGTGGCGGAAGGTTTACGCAATGAGTACGTGGTGCAAGTAACCGGTGTGGTTACTAAACGTCCTCCGGAATCATTGAATGAGAAAATTCCCACCGGGGAGATTGAGATTTACGCTGACAGCATCATTTTGCTCAATGGTGTCAATAAACAGCTCCCCTTTGTGGTTTCCAGCCATGAAGCAGAGCAAGTACGGGAAGATGTACGCCTCAAATATCGTTACCTAGATCTGCGCAGGGAAAGATTAAGCCATAACCTGCAACTGCGGCATCAGGTGGTCAAAGCCATGCGCCGTTTCCTGGAAGATCAAGAGAATTTTCTGGAAATTGAAACCCCCATCCTCACCCGTTCCACGCCCGAAGGTGCCAGGGATTATCTTGTTCCCTCTAGAGTTAACCCAGGGGAATGGTACGCTCTGCCCCAATCGCCCCAGTTGTTTAAGCAACTACTAATGGTGGCAGGGATGGACCGCTATTATCAAATTGCCCGCTGTTTTCGGGATGAGGACCTCCGGGCCGATCGCCAACCGGAATTTACCCAACTGGATATGGAAATGAGCTTTATGGGCCAAGAGGAAATTCTTGACCTCAACGAATCTTTAATTTGCCATATTTTCAAAGTTGTTAAAAACATTGATTTGCCCCGGCCATTTCCCCGCTTGACCTACCAGGAATCCATGGCCAAGTACGGCAATGATCGCCCAGATACCCGCTTCGGTTTGGAATTGGTGGATGTTTCCGAGCTATTGGGCAATACGGGCTTTAAGGTTTTTTCCGCCGCCGTGAGCAGTGGGGGTTCCATTAAAGCTATCCGGGTGCCGGGGGGCAATGACACCATTTCCAATGTGCGGATCAAGCCCGGCGGAGATTTATTCAAAGAGGCAACGGAAGCAGGAGCTAAAGGCATTGCCTACATTCGGGTGCGGGATAAGGGGGAAATCGACACCATTGGGGCCATTAAGGACAACTTGGATGAGGCCCAGGTAAAAACCTTACTGCAATTAACCCAAGCTGAAGCCGGGGACTTACTCCTATTCGGGGCGGGGGATACGGCCACGGTGGATAAATCCCTTTCCCGTCTGCGGCTGGTGTTGGGGGAACAGTTAGGTTTGATCGACCCCGATGCCATCAACCTGCTCTGGATCACCGATTTCCCCATGTTTGAGTGGAACAGTGATGAAAAACGTTTAGAGGCTCTGCACCATCCTTTCACTGCGCCCCACCCCGATGATTTAGATGATCTGAAAACTGCCCGGGCCCAAGCCTACGATTTGGTCATGAACGGCGTCGAAATTGGCGGCGGTAGCTTGCGGATTTACCAACGGGAAGTACAGGAAAAGGTTTTTGCCACCATTGGTTTATCCCCCGAAGAAGCCCACGGAAAATTCGGCTTTTTACTGGATGCGTTTGAATATGGCACCCCTCCCCACGGCGGTATCGCCTACGGTTTAGACCGATTAGTGATGTTGCTAGCCCAGGAAGATTCCATTCGGGATGTCATTGCCTTCCCCAAAACCCAACAGGCCAGTTGTTTGCTCACCGAAGCGCCGGCTCCAGTAGATAAAAAGCAACTGAAAGAACTAGCGGTGGCTTCCACCCATCAACCCAAAGCTAAGGTGGAGGATTAGGTAGTCCTGTTTTTTATTGGCCCCCATGATGGAACGTTTTTCCCCTACTACGGCTTTATGGAAAAAATTGAGCCTCTTTGACCGCACTGTGGGGGCGATCGCCATTATTTTGGTGCTTTTAATTGTGGTGGTGCTACTACGGGGCAATCAAAGTCCCTTGGTGGTGACTCAGTACAGTTGGCGCAATACCAACATCGGCGCCCAAACCGAAGCCCTGACAATGACTTTTAACCATCCCTTTGACCCAGAAGAAATGGAGTCAGGCTTGGTGATTGACCCCCCCCTGGCAGGCAAAACCATTTGGCAAGGAAGGCGTTGGTTCTATACCCTGACAGATATTCCCCGTTACGGCACTAACTATCAATTGACCTTACCCCTAGCTTCCATGGTAGGGGGTAGGGGGACCCAAGACTTTACCAGCGTAATCACCAGTCGGGCTAGGGCTTTAGTTTATATCGGTGTTAGCGGAGAAGAGAGGGGACGGCTAATTCTTTACAACATCACTAACCCCCAACAGCCCCAAAAAATTATCCTCACCCCTAAGGACCTCACCGTTCGTCAATTCCAGATTTATCCCCAAGGCGATCGCCTCGTTTTTACCGCCACTGATCCCAGCCGTCGTCAAAGCCAACAAAATATTTTTACCGTTACCACCGGCATCAATAACCTCAATACCCAAACCAAGGTTTTACCCGGTAAGTTAGAAAGGCTGTGGGAAAATCAGGACTACAACAATCAACGTATTGCCTTGGCCGCCAATGGCAGTGTGTTAGCAATGGCTAGGGAAAATGCCCAAAATCCTGCCGACTCTGGTTTGTGGGTAGCCCCCAGGGGAGAAAATCCCAGACCTCTGGGTATTAGGGCAGATAAATTTATTGTTGGCCCCAACGGTAATTTCCTTGCAGTGGGCCAGGAAGGGGGAGTAGGTTTAATTCCCCTGAACCCGGAGGCCGGAACGCCGCAATTTTTAGCCGGAATGGAGCAACCCCTAGATTTTTCCCCCAAGGGTAAAGAATTGTTATTAACTCAACAAAATCCCGATTTTAGCCATTCCCTGATCATCTACGACCTCGAAACAAGAAGCCAGGAGGAAGTTTTACGGAGTCCCTATCCCCTCTTAAACTGCCGCTTTGACCCCCGGGACCAACCCAGAGCCTATTGCTTGCAAGCAGACTTTGTACAACGGCCAGGGGAGCCAGTACAACCGGAACCTTACCTAGCGGTAATTAACTTGACCAGTGGCCAAAGCCGTCCCCTGCTGGCTCTCCCTAACTATCCTGAGGTGGACCTAACCATTGCCCCCGATGGACTGGGGTTGATGTTTGACCAAGTTGCCACCAGTTCAGGATTAAGTTCTCAAGATCTACTGACCGACTCCCAAAGATCGATTGTGGATGGCCGGGTTTGGTTATTGCCCTTACCAAGGGATTTGGCCATTGAAACGGAGTCCGAGCCGGACCCCCAGGAATTGACGGCAGGTTTTGCTCCCCGTTGGATGCCATAGTCTCTGATCCCCAGTGGATTAGGGTTATCCGCCCCTGGGAACGACAAAATAGTCAGATTATTTGGTACGCTAATTTAAACAGTTTGGGAATAGTAAGTAAGCGTGAACATTACGATTGGACGGGGAAAAACAGCCCGTCGAGCCTACGGTATCGACGAGATTGCACTGGTTCCCGGAGTGCGTACTTTAGATCCAGCTCTGGCGGACACCCGCTGGAAGGTGGGGCCCATTGAGCGGGAAATCCCCATTATTGCCAGCGCCATGGATGGGGTGGTGGATAGCCGCATGGCGGTATTGCTCTCCGAATTGGGTGCTTTGGGGGTAGTTAATTTGGAGGGGATCCAAACCCGCTACGAAGATCCCAATCCAATTTTGGACCGCATCGCCTCCGTAGGGAAAACAGAATTTGTTGGGTTGATGCAGGAGCTCTACGCAGAACCGATCAAGCCCGAGTTAATCACCAAACGTATTCGGGAAATTCAGTCCGCTGGGGGCATCGCCGCAGTAAGTTTAACTCCGGTGGGGGCGGCCAAATATGCTAGTACAGTGGCAGAAGCTGGGGCAGATTTATTGTTCATCCAAGCCACGGTGGTTTCCACGGCCCATTTATCCCCCGAGTCGGTGGAAAGTTTAGACCTGGTCAAACTTTGCCGGGAAATGCCCATGCCAGTGGTGTTGGGCAACTGTGTTACCTACGAAGTAAGTTTGGAATTGATGCGGGCTGGTGCAGCGGCGGTGCTGGTGGGCATTGGCCCTGGTGCGGCTTGTACTTCCCGGGGAGTACTGGGGGTTGGGGTACCTCAACCGACGGCGATCGCCGATTGTGCGGGGGCCAGGGATGACTATTTCCAGGAAACGGGTCGTTATGTGCCGGTCATTGCCGACGGAGGCATCATTACCGGTGGAGACATCTGTAAATGTATTGCCTGCGGTGCTGACGCAGTGATGATCGGTTCCCCCATTGCTAGGGCCGCTGAAGCCCCCGGCCGTGGTTTCCATTGGGGCATGGCTACCCCCAGTCCCGTGTTACCCCGAGGCACTCGCATTAATGTGGGCACCACCGGCACCATTCGGGAAATTTTAGTGGGGCCGGCTAAACTCGATGACGGCACCCATAACCTGCTGGGGGCATTGAAAACCAGCATGGGCACCCTGGGAGCTAAAGATATGAAGGAAATGCAACAGGTGGATGTGGTCATTGCCCCATCTCTGCTCACGGAGGGCAAGGTCTACCAAAAAGCCCAACAGTTGGGCATGGGTAAGTAGTTAATCCTTGCCGGTCCAAACCCATTTCCCCCTGGAATTATTCTAGGGGGATTTTTTCTGCGCCATCTGTTAACCTAGGCCAGGTTTTGTTTGCCTCTGCCCAAGTCCCACTAACCTCTATTCCCCATCCCATCACCGCCGTGCAACGCTGGAAAACCTACCTAGTTTTGGCCCTATTGGCGATCGCCATGTTGTTTCCTCTGCTTTGGTTGGTGGCCACCGCCCTCAAAGCCCCCACGGAGGATGTATTTGGTGGTTTAGGTCAATTGTTGCCCCGGCAACCTAATTTAGGCAATTTTATTAAGGTTTGGCAAGACTATCCCTTTGCTCGCTACCTATTCAACAGTGTCGTAGTTTCCAGCATCACTGTAATCCTCAATCTGTTCTTTTGTGCCCTGGCGGCCTATCCCCTAGCCCGTTTGAATTTTATTGGTAGGGACGTGACCCTAGCGGCGATCGTGGCCACATTGATGATTCCGTTTCAGTTAATCATGATTCCCCTCTATATTTTGGCGGTGAATTTTGGGCTAAGGAATAGTTACCTGGGCATTATTTTCCCCAGCTTGGCCTCCGCCTTTGGTATTTTTTTGCTCCGCCAAGCGTTTCAAGGGGTACCCAAGGAGTTGGAAGAAGCGGCCCGCATAGACGGTTGTCGGGAACTGGGCATTTGGTGGCATATCATGATCCCTGCCATTCGCCCCGCCCTGGTCACCCTGGCCATTTTTGTTTTCATTGGTGCTTGGAGTGATTTTCTCTGGCCCCTAATTGTGCTGGACCAGCCAGAATATTACACATTGCCCCTAGGAGTTGCCCAACTATCTAGCGCCCTGGACTTTGACTGGCGCTTAATCGCGGCGGCATCGGTAATTGCCATTGCTCCGATCATTGTGCTGTTCCTGTTTGTGCAACGGTACATAATCCCCTCGGAAGCTAGTAGTGGCGTTAAAGGTTAGGCGGTTGGATTTTTGAAATTTTCGGGTTGAAGTCTTCCAGCAAATCCCCTAAATTTCCCCTGGGTTGAGGGCAATCATCGCCCAGGTAACATATGTACCAATGGGGCTCCAGAGTAAAAAGGGTACTAAAAGGGCAAAGGCCGTGGGGGAAACTTGGGCGACGGCGATCGCCAGGGCCAGGCCGACAAAAAAGCCCGTGGCACCGATGATGGTGCCCACCCTTAGACTACGGAGTTTGCACATTACAGGGGTATAGGCCATGACAGTTAGTTCCAGCAAAAGATAGCCAGCCATCAGTCCCCAGCGGTGGCCAGGATTTTCCGTGGCCTGCCAAGTTACGGTGGCGGAAACTGCTCCGGCAATGAAAATCCCGATCCAGATGAAGGGGATGGCCCACTCAAAGGTCAGCCAGGGGGGACGACGCAGACGATTAAACCAGCGCAAATCCCTGGGGGAAAGGCGATTGCAAACAAAGGCCAGGGCGAAAGTGATCAGTCCAATCCAGAGCCAAGCTGGAACCATAAGCAGTGTCGGGTAACTTTTGCAAATTCTATCAACTACTCATACTCACCGTTGCTCGTTTGAGGAGCCTCAAATACGTGGCGGGGAAAGACCTCCGAGCTGATTGGAGGAACCAATGGATTCTTTTCGCTCCCAGAAAGATGGGGGTAGAATACGGAGGAGGTTGTCCCATGGAACCCCAAGCAAATGGTTACTCCGTCCCAAACTCTTCCCATGTCTGCCATTAGCCGCTGTCTACGCATTCTCCTCATTGAAGACAACCTAGGGGAAGCCCGCCTGTTGCAGGAAATACTCAAGGGGGCCCCGAAGGAAAACTTTGCATTTCAACACGTACAACGGTTGGAGGATGCTCTGACGGTTTTGGATCAAGGGGAAAAGTTTGACATCATCCTGTTGGATTTAACCCTACCGGACAGCCAGGGTTTAAGCTCCCTGCCCAAACTGCAAAAGCACCACCATGAACTGCCTATCATTGTACTTACCCACTACCAGGACGAAGAATTAGCCCTAGAAGCGGTGCGTCAAGGAGCCCAGGATTATTTAGTCAAACGGGACGTTAGCTTGGATATTCTCCTGCGTTCGCTCCATTATGCCATTCAACGCCATTGCCTTGCCCGGGAACTGGCGGTGGAAAATCAGACTCTCAATGCCAACATCAAACGTCAGGAACGGGAATTATCCGAAGCCAAAGCGGCCAATAAACTCAAATCGGAGTTTGTTTCCATGCTTTCCCATGATTTTCGCAATCCCCTCAATACCATTCTTTTATCGGCGGGCTTATTGGAAGAAAGTGGCGATCGCCTGAGTAAGGGGCAACAACATAATTATTTCAATATGATCCGCACCGCCATCAAAGATTTAGATGAGTTGTTGTCGGAGGTTTTACTGCTGGGAAAAACGGAAAATGGGCAACTAAATTGCCAATTTGAGCCGTTGGATTTGCTCTACTTCTGTCAGGATTTAATGCGTTTGGTCAATAACGCTCAGCGCCATCCCCGACCCATTCATTTCCACTCCCAGGGCAACCTCCAGCAGGGGATGTGGGATGCCCACTTACTGCGCCATATTATTTGCAATTTACTCAGTAATGCCATTAAATATTCCCCCGATGCTACCCCGATTATTTTTGAGGTGATTGCAAAAGATAAAACCATGGTTTTTCGGGTCACCGACCAGGGCATTGGTATTCCCCCAGGGGCGATGGCGGAATTATTTAATCCCTTTTTTCGGGCTGATAACGTGGAAGGGGTGACGGGCACTGGTTTAGGTCTGGCGATCGTGCAACGCTGTACCCATATCCATGGCGGCGAAGTGACGGTGGAAAGCACAGAAGGCCAAGGCTCCTGTTTTACGGTGCGTTTACCGATTTTGGAGCCCCCCGATAACGGCGATCGTTTTGGTTCCTAATTTGGGCAACGGAGAACGAAAGGGGACTAACTCCATTCCTCCGCCAAGGTGGGTGAATCCAGTCAGCTCCCAAGAGTGATGGATAGATCGTAGAGCGAAGTGGAGAAAATTCTATTTTTTTCCATGTCTAAACCGGAAGTGGAAACGCTAAAAGCCTTGATTTTACAGGTTTTTGGGGACTGACATGCCCTTAGGCTTTCCCTATGCTGTAAGTATCGACAGCAAAGGAATACGTCGCCATGTTTGCCTCCACCAACTACACCTCCACCGCCATCCGCAACTACACCATCGCCGCTGTAACCGTTTTGACCTTGAGTATAGGCATCGGTGAACTGTTCAACAACCCCGACCGCATTGCCACCCAAAACACCATTGATAACTACACTTCCTACCTTGGTGCTGGCTTAGTAAGCTACGCCCAGTCCTCCTTGAAGTAGGTATAAATTCGATCTGTTCTGCCCCAAGTGGTCTAAAAATTGACTAGTCTGAGCAAAATAACCGTTGGGTTGAATTGCTCCCTGGGATAAAAAAAGAAGTTAACAAACTGGTTTGATTTAGTTGAGTTTAAATAGTTGAAATAAACTATTTTAAAAAATTGCCCTCTTGCATGGCATTACTGAATGCTTGCAGTTGTTGATAATGGGCCAATAGGCGATTTTGATAGTGTTGTCGCCGCTCCGGAGACCGAGCCGATCGCCAAAAGATCAATTCCGTTGCCAGAAGCCTGAGGGTTCTTCGTAATTCCGTTTGTATGGACAGCCATTTTTGTCTTCTCTGGACTGGCAGAAGCTCCGCTGGCAGAGCAAGAAAATAATCATGGATATGATTTTCCAGGTGGTCAATCTGTCCTGCCACCGTTTCCCCATCAATGACAGTCTCAACCAAAGTTAACCGACATCGCTCCAGCAACTGCTGAAATTCCCTAAGGCGATCGGGTAAATCAAGTAGTAGTGTAGATGACATTAATCCGAGAAGTTTTTCAGGGGAAGGACAGATCTAAGGTTAAAATAATGTTAAGACCCACTGATATTAATTTAGATTTACCATGACCAAATGGTCAAACTGCCTGGGGTACATCCTTGGGGAGAAAATTTGTTTTCGATCTTCATGGTAGAAGGAGCAAAAAATCATTAACAACCATTAACATTAATTCCCCAAAACCTGCCCCGATTAGGGAATGTCTGTTACAAGATAAATACGGGATTTTAATAAAGCAATAGTTACTGTTATATTTTTTCCCGTTAACTGGCAATTATCGGCTTTTTTGGTCGTTTTTTCTGTTTTAAACTTAAGTTAGTGCAAGCTACCTCAACTATCTCCCCAAAACTATGAATGCCGTCGCCGCTCTGCCCACCCCTACCATCCATACCACCTGTCCCCAGGATATCCACGATATTGAACTACCCCAGTGGCTAGCGGATTGTTTACAACAGTGGCAAACGGAACTAGAACAGGGCCAGGACGAAGCGACGGTGCCCCATTGTTTAATCTGTCGAGCTTTTTGTTTTGCCTACGATCTCCATGCCCAACAGCGGCGAAAGTCTGGGGAACCCTACATTGCCCATCCGGTGGCCGTCGCTGGGCTACTGCGGGATTTGGGAGGAGACGAGGCGATGATTGCGGCGGGTTTTTTGCACGATGTGGTGGAAGATACGGACATTAGCATTGAACAAATTGAAGCTCTGTTTGGCGAGGAAACAGCTAGTTTGGTGGAAGGGGTAACCAAACTTTCCAAGTTTAATTTTTCTAGTACAACGGAGCATCAAGCGGAAAATTTTCGCCGCATGTTTTTGGCCATGGCCAAGGATATCCGGGTAATTGTGGTCAAATTGGCCGATCGCCTCCACAATATGCGGACATTAGATGCGCTAAGTCCGGAGAAGCAACGGCGCATTGCCAGGGAAACTAAGGATATTTTTGCTCCTTTGGCGAATCGTTTGGGCATTTGGCGTTTCAAATGGGAATTGGAAGATCTTTCTTTTAAATATTTAGAACCAGATTCCTACCGCAAAATTCAATCCCTAGTGGTGGAAAAACGCGGCGATCGGGAATCCCGTCTGGAAACTGTTAAAGATATGTTGCGTTTTCGCCTACGGGATGAGGGCATTGACCATTTTGAACTCCAGGGCCGTCCCAAACACCTCTATGGCATTTACTACAAAATGACCAGTCAGAATAAGGCCTTTGAGGAAATTTACGACATTGCTGCCCTACGGATCATTGTAGAAAGCAAAGGGGAATGCTATCGAGCCTTATCCGTAGTTCATGATGTATTTAAACCCATTCCGGGGCGCTTTAAAGACTACATTGGCTTGCCGAAACCCAACCGCTATCAATCTCTCCACACCACCGTTCTAGGCCTCACTAGCCGTCCTCTGGAAATTCAGATTCGCACTGAAGAAATGCACCATGTGGCGGAGTACGGGATTGCAGCCCACTGGAAATATAAGGAAAGTGGCGGTTCTGAAAATACTACCCTTAGTTCCACCGACGAGAAATTTACTTGGTTGCGGCAACTGTTGGACTGGCAAAGTGACCTCAAAGATGCCCAAGAATATGTGGAGAATCTTAAACAGAATCTTTTCGACGATGACGTTTACGTGTTCACCCCCAAGGGTGAAGTGATTTCCCTGGCCCGGGGGGCAACGCCGGTGGATTTTGCCTATCGTATCCACACCGAAGTGGGCCATCACATGAAAGGTGCTCGGGTTAACGGTCAATGGTTAGGGGTTGATACTAGGCTGAAAAATGGCGACATTGTGGAAATTGTCACCCAAAAGAATTCCCACCCCAGTTTAGATTGGCTTAATTTTGTTGTTACCCCCAGTGCCCGCCACCGCATTCGCCAGTGGTTTAAGCGTTCCCGGCGGGATGAAAATATTCTCCGGGGTCGGGAGTTGCTAGAAAAGGAATTGGGCAAAACGGGTTTGGAAGCTCTGCTCAAATCGGAACCGATGCAGAAGACAGCGGAACGTTGTAATTATCAAACTGTGGAGGATTTACTGGCGGGTCTGGGCTATGGGGAAATCACTTCCAATGCGGTGGTTAACCGTCTGCGGGAAAACAATGTCAATAACGTCAAAAATAGTCAACCTAGCCAGGAAGTCACCCTAGCCAGTTCCCCCCAAGTCCATCCCACTACTCCCCCCGCCACCGGCAAAGATAATTCCCCGATCGCCGGCATTGAAGGTTTGCTCTATCACATTGCTGGTTGTTGTCATCCTTTGCCAGGGGAGCCGATTATGGGGGTAGTGACCAGGGGGGCCAGAGGTATTTCCATCCATCGCCAAGGTTGCCATAATCTCGAACAAATGGACGGCGATCGCCTAATTCCAGTGCGGTGGAATCCCAACAATAATAATCACCAAACCTATCCAGTGGACATTGTCATTGAAGCCATTGACCGGGTGGGGGTGCTGAAGGATATTCTTTCTCGCCTCAGCGATAACCACATTAACGTCCGCAACGCCGAAGTGAAAACCCATCTGGGACGGCCTGCCATTATTAGCCTCAAAATTGATATTCGGGATTATCAACAACTGCTGGGTATCATGGCCAAAATTAAGAACATGAGCGATGTTATGGATCTCCGTCGGGTTATTTCCGGTTAGGTTCGGGTTTGTGGAAAAAATTGCCTAGAGAATTGATACGATATTTAGTATTTCCTTTCAATTTATTGACTGGGGCATCCTCAAGAATCCTAATTAAAGCTTTTTGGCAAAGTTTTAGTTTGCCCCCTAAATCGACCCACTAAAGCTCTGGTAATATAGTCAATCAAAGTAAGATTGAGATGACTAAAGTCTTTCCCAAAGACGCTTTTAGCCCTGGTCAGTGTCTTACTTTCAATTAAATTAACTATACTAGGGGACTTTTATCTGATTTCCCCCAAATTTGGGGGACTGGGACGTTGACAGTACTCTCCAAACAAAAAAATCTCCTAAAACTTAGGAGATCGAAAAAGTTTCGAGCAAAATTGGCTTTCCGAATGACCTAGGTGCCAGAAGCCCAGGAGTTGATATATTCCAACTGTTCTGGGGTGAGACTATCAATTTCAATACCCATGGCTTGGAGTTTCAAGCGAGCAATTTCTTGATCCACTTCCACAGGGATGGAGTGCATACCAGGTTCCAGTTGGCCTTTATTTTTAACCAAATGCTCACAGGCCAGGGCTTGGTTAGCAAAGCTCATATCCATTACCGCACTAGGGTGGCCTTCGGCGGCGGCCAAGTTGACCAAACGGCCTTCACCAATGACGATGATCGACTTGCCACTAGGCAGAATATACTGCTCAGTAAAGTTGCGGACTTCCTTAACTTCGGTGGCCTGTTCCTTGAGGGATTTGAGGTCAATTTCAATGTCAAAGTGACCGGAGTTGGAAACAATCGCCCCGTCTTTCATGACAGCAAAATGCTCAGGACGGATAACGTGTTTGTTGCCGGTGACGGTGATGAAAATATCCCCCTGTTTAGCGGCTTCGGCCATGGGCATCACTCGGAAACCATCCATGGCGGCTTCGATCGCCGGAACAGGGCTAATTTCGGTCACAATTACATCGGCTCCCATACCTTTGGCCCGCATGGCAACCCCTTTGCCACACCAGCCATAGCCCGCCACCACAATGGTTTTACCAGCTAGGAGAATATTAGTAGCCCGGATGATACCGTCCAGGGTGGATTGACCGGTGCCGTAACGGTTGTCATAGAAATGCTTGGTGTCCGCATCGTTAACGTTCATGGCAGGGAAGGTCAGTACCCCATCTTTGAACATGGCCCGCAGGCGCACAATGCCAGTGGTGGTTTCTTCGGTGGTGCCAATGATGTCGCTCAGTTGATGTTGCCGTTCCTGTACTAAGGTGGCTACTACGTCGCTACCGTCGTCGATGATGATGTTGGGACGGTGGTCTAGGGCAATTTGCACATGACGGTGATAGGTTTCGTTATCTTCCCCTTTAATGGCATAAACGGGAATACCGTAATCGGCTACCAAGCAAGCGGCCACGTCGTCTTGGGTGGACAGGGGATTACTGGCAATTAATAAAGAATCAGCTCCCCCGGCATGTAGGGCGATCGCCAAGTTAGCGGTTTCGGTAGTAACGTGACAGCAAGCCACCAAGCGGATACCGGCGAAGGGTTTTTCTTGGGCAAAGCGTTCCCGGATTTGTTTTAACACGGGCATTTCCCGGGCCGCCCATTCGATGCGCTGACGACCTTGGGGAGCAAGACTAATATCTTTAATATCGTATTTTTGTTTAACGGGCGTTGCTACCATACGGATCAATTCCTAGGGATTTTGCGTGAATGTGATATAACTTAACATTTATTTGCCCTTAGCTGACCACACAGCAAAGGCTCTGACCTAGGAAATGGAACTCATCTATTGATCGACGGGAAAACTAAACAGGGCAATTCATAGAGGAGAGTTTTGCCCTAGGTCATAGTAGTAGATTTGCTGGCTCTTATCCGTTAGGGCATTTAAATATTTACGATAGATTTTTTCTCCTGGGATCAATTCTGTAAACTCCGGCGGTTGTTTGTAGTCCGTTTCAGGATAGGCTTGTTGAATACTAGCAATCAAGCTGTAGTATTTTAACCACTGCCGCAATACTTTAATTAACTCTTCAAACTTTAGCGCCGTATTGCGATGTTGATGGTTCAGAGCAATAAATTGCACTATTAAGGCGAAGGAACGACTGTTGTTTTTTTCCGGTGGTATCTGAATAATTTGGCTGATTTTATCAAAAATAGTAATGTTTTTATTGACCAAATGAATCAGGATAGGGAGATCATGGATATTCCGAATTTCAATGTTGCGAATCAAGTCAGAGATGCTAACTAAAACGGAATAATCTGACTGCCCAAAAGAGTGAAATCTCCTCAATAAATTGAGCCCTAGGAGGTTGTCGGAGATTTGCTTGAGATTGTCAACGTAATGGTTGAGTGCCTCTTTCCCCTCCGGTGTTTTTGTTTGGGCAATGGCTTCGATGACGGTATATTCTAGTCTTTGCTTAAAGGTTTCAGCATCCTCCGATTCCTTGAGAATTTCAGGTACTTGATCATAGAATTCTTGCTGTTTATAGCCCCGATATCTCAGTTCGGTTTGGTTAATAAACAGAAGTAAATCTTTGACATCAATGGCTAATTCCAAGTATCGGTAACTCTGTTTCAGATTGGCATATTCCCCTAGATCGTTGTCCAGCATATATTGGATTTTGATATAGGTAATAAACTCCCCGTCTAAAAACTGAGGACTGTCGATCGCCTCTGCGGTTTTAGCAAAAATGTAGAGGTCATTGATGTGTTTTTTTCGCTCAATTAAAGCCTCCTCTGGCACCTCTTTTTTACTGTTAATAATGTCTTCAATTAACCCACCTTTGCCCAACACAGGACGATTCCACCAGGGCTTTTCCTTCTCTGATTCCAGCGATGAATTTACGTCTTTGTTTGGTTTGGCCATGGGTGAAGCTCCGGGGGAACCCCCAATGTAACTAAAAAAGGTCGAATGTAGCTAAATCAACACTCTATTAAGCTTGATTGAGCAAAGTGGTTAAACAATTATTGTAGGTACTAAAGCACGATTAAGGCTCAATAACGGTGACCTCATCCGGACGAAAATGGGCCTTAAAACGCTGTTCAAACTTAACCAAAACCGGCAAATTAGCGCTGATGGGTCTCCCCTGCCATTCGGTCAATACGGCGGCCACTTCCCCTTCCATTCCCTGCAAATCAAAAGCTGTTTTTTTATATTCTGGATGGTGGTAAACCACAACGGAGGAGGTGACTCGAACACGATCGCCGACATTCATAGGGACTTTCTCTAGGGTTGGCTTTGATAATTAACAGGGTCTAAGGGCACAGGAGCCAGAAAACAGCACTGTGATGATAGAGTTTCCATTTTTGCATAGGTTAGCCCCCGCTAAGCAAGCATCACCCAGGGAGGGAATGGGGAACAGAGTGGATTAGTCTTGGGTTTTGACCAGGCCAACTTCCGGTTGGATTGTTTCCGGGGTAGGGGATGGGGTCGTAAATTTAATCTTGGTTTGGATTTGTTGATTCAACCAAGTTTGGAAAAGATCGTTCCGCAAACGTTGCCGAATATTGTCATCCAATTGGCTAGAAATATATTTTTCCAGTCGGAGCAGAATCCACCACTCCCCAACGGCGATGGGTAGACAGAGTTGCCCAGCGGGAGTACTTTTCAGCAGTTGCACTATTTGAGGATGGGGTACATTCAGTTCCACTGGGCCGATTAAACCGCCATTTTGGGCTTCTGGCCCTTCGGAATATTGTCGCGCTAGGGCACTAAAATCTCCCTCCCCTTCCTGGATACGGAAATATAGCTCCTGAATAATGCCAGAGTCCCGACTGCGGATCAGAGAATAGATAACCTGGTCTAATTTATCTTTGCTATTGAGGAAATGACCTTCCAGTTGATCGTTCCAGGTTTGGTGTTTAAATTTTTCTAGACGGGCAGTGCGGAGGATGGACGTTTCCAACTGTGCCAGGGTCATGCCAGATTGCTTTAACCAAGCCTGCCTTTGTTCTTCGTTGGTGATTTGGGTTTGCTGGTAAAAGAGTGCTAAATTCTGCTGTTGCTCTTCCGGGGTTAGCTGGATATGGTCGATCGCCTGGTCGAGCAAAATTTCCCGAGCTAAATGGGGCAATAGTTGATATTCCACCATGAGGGAATACAATTCGTCTTCCTTCACTTGGCGATCGCCGACCGTCAATACCACCGACATAGTTAGCCAACTCCTAACGCACAATATAGCTTGATTGCTCCATAACCCTAGCCCAAGCTGACCTAAACATCAATCAGAGGAAGAGAGAAATATCCGTAAAAGTGCCTCTGGTAAATGGTTTTCTTCCGCAGCAGAGGTATCGAGGTAAAAAACCAAAGGTGCTTCTGATTCAGTGAAATCCTGCCAATCTAGGGATTGAATGAGTAACAATGTTTCATTGGCATCGGAAATATCTCCCCGGCGGGACTGCAAACGTTCCCTTAAAACTTCCATGGGAGCATGGCAATTGATAATGGTTAGGGAAAATTTTTCCTGTACTGCAAATTTAATGATGGGCGATCGCCATAATACTAGATCAAATTTTGCATCGAGAATGACATTGAAACCGGATTTGACTACCAAGGAAGCTAAATCAAGCAATGATTGGTAAACTTTTTTTGTCATAGCTTTGCTATATAAATCAGCTTTCCCTGGTTCGTTCAAAGGCACTTTTGCTAAATGTTTACGTACCGCATCAGAGCGAATATGAACGGCGGGTAAAAATTGGCCAAGATGCTGGGCAATGGTACTTTTCCCCGACCCTGACAACCCGGTCATTAAAACTATTTTTTTCTCTTTTTGTTGCCCTAATTGACTATATTGCCACGCCAATTGGTAATAACCTTTAGCTGTAACTAAAGCCTTTTGCTTTTCCACTTCATTTAAATTGGCATCATCTAACAAAAATGACGTTACTTTAGCCCGCACATAGGCTTGGCGACAGAGATAAAAAGGTAACACCTGTAAACCATGCCAGTCCCCTGTTTGCTCTAAGTAAGTATTTAGGAATAGATAGGCCCAATCAGTTCTACCCTTAGCTTGGAGGTCCATCATCGTAAAGGCAATGTCATAGATCACATCCACGAAGCGAAAAGGTTGATTAAACTCAATGCGGTCAAATAATTGAATCTTCCCCTGCCAATAACACAAATTCCTCAGGTGTAAATCTCCATGGCACTCACGAATTTTGCCCATGGCCTGTCTCTCTCGAAAAATATGGTCCTGGGTTTGGTAAAAATCCTTGCTAAATTGACAAATTTCTTGATATTGATCCGGACTTTGGGCAATGCCCAGGTATTTTTCCGTTGCCAAAAAATTATCCGAAACTGATTGCCAAATTACAGCGGGATCACCAAAACTGTTAATTTCCGCATTAGTCACTGTTTCCCGGTGAAATTCAGCTACTTTTAGAGCTAAAGCAATAATATCTTGACTGGATAATTTACCCGCTTCAAACATAGAAACAAGTAAACAATCCTGGGGAAACTGAGCCATTTTTAAAAGATAATCCTTTGGCTGGGAATTATCGCCAGCAGATTTTTTTGCTTTCTGCCAGTGCCATTGGTTATCTGTTAACTCAACCGTTAAAACTTCCTGATAAATATCCGGTGCCACTGGGGAATTTAAACGCAATTCTTCCTGCAAAAAATGCTCACGCTTTTCCGCCGTGGAGTAATCTAAAAAACCTAAATTAACTGGCTTTTTTAACTTGTAGGCATAGTCTCCGGTTAACAGCACGACGGAACAATGGGTTTGTAAGCATTGAATTGGTTCTCGGACGGGATGAGGATAAAAATCAGCCTTTTGTAGAGTGTGTAACAAACTTAGGAAAGGATCCTGGACAGACACGGCGATTTGATCGGGTTGATCCGGAAGACTATTCATAGGTAGTGGCCAGTTAATTCCCGTCTCTAATCGTAACCCCACCACCGGAGGCGATCGGGTAATGATCAACGTTGTGAGGTACCAATGGGTGCAAGGCTTTGGGTTAGGATGGATAACCGCCCGGAAAATTGTTAATCATTGCAACGAGGAAAACCTGTGACTGTCCGTGTCCGCATTGCCCCTAGCCCCACTGGTAATCTCCACATTGGGACTGCCCGCACCGCCGTTTTTAATTGGTTGTTTGCTCGCCACACCGGAGGCACTTTCATTCTGCGGGTGGAGGATACGGATGTGGAGCGCTCTAAGGCGGAATACACGGAAAATATCCAATCTGGCCTGCAATGGTTAGGTTTGAATTGGGACGAAGGGCCTTTTTTCCAAACCCAACGGCTGGATTATTATCGTAAAGCGATCCAACAGTTGCTGGACCAGGGGTTGGCTTACCGTTGTTACTGCACCACTGAAGAATTGGAACAAATACGGGAAGCCCAAAAGGCCAAGAACCAAGCTCCCCGTTACGATAACCGTCACCGCAATTTGACCCCAGAACAGGAGGCAGCTTTTCGGGCTGAAGGTCGCCAGCCGGTGATTCGTTTCCGCATTGACGACGATCGCCAGATTGTTTGGCAGGATCAAATCCGGGGTCAGGTGGTGTGGCAGGGCAGTGATTTGGGGGGAGATATGGTCATTGCCCGGGCGACGGAAAATCCGGAAGAAAGCTTTGGCCAACCTTTGTATAACCTGGCGGTGGTGGTGGACGACATTGATATGGCCATTACCCACGTGATCCGGGGGGAAGACCACATTGCCAACACAGCTAAGCAAATTTTGCTCTACGAAGCTTTGGGAGCGACGGTGCCCACCTTTGCCCATACGCCGTTGATTTTGAACCAAGAAGGCAAAAAATTATCCAAACGGGACGGGGTAACTTCCATTGATGATTTCCGGGCCATGGGTTTTCTGCCCCAGGCGATCGCCAACTATATGTGCTTGCTGGGCTGGACCCCTCCGGATTCGACCCAGGAAATCTTCACTTTGACGGAAGCGGCGGAGCAATTTAGCTTGGAGCGGGTTAACAAGGCCGGGGCTAAGTTCGATTGGCAAAAATTAGATTGGATTAATAGCCAATACTTGCACCATTTACCAGCGGCGGAACTAGTTCCTCTCCTCGTTCCCCATTGGCAAGGGGCGGGCTATGAAATTGATCTCGAAAAAGATGGTAATTGGTTGGCCAGTTTAGCCAGTTTAATTGCCCCCAGCTTAACTAGGCTCACCGATGCGGCCAAGGAAAGTCAGTTGCTTTTTGGCGATCGCCTAGAACTCAAAGAAGATGGGCAAAAACAATTGGCAGTGGAAGGAGCAAAAGCAGTGTTGGCAGCAGCTCTGACCTTTAGCCAAAATACGCCCGAGTTGACTTTGGATGAAGCCAAAGGAGAAATTAACCGTTTGACCAAGGAATTGGGTCTGAAAAAAGGCGTGGTGATGAAATCCCTCCGGGCTGGGCTGATGGGCACAGTGCAAGGGCCCGATTTACTCCAATCCTGGTTATTACTGCAGCAAAAAGGTTGGGCCGCAACCCGTCTCACCCAGGCGATCGCCGCAGGGCAATAGAAAAGCAACTAGGGCGAGGAAAGATCACTTAATTGTCTTACTTTTCCTGAGCTTGGTGGGATAAAAACCTATCTGAAAATTCCCCTTGACCCCCACCGATGGAGGGATTAAGGCTCAATTCCCCCGAAATATCCCAACCATCCTTCTTTTTTGGGGTTGTTTGATGGGGAGAATCGCCATTGTTTTCCACCTGATTTTGCCTAGCGACGTGCCATTGTCCCGTATCAGGGTCCCGATAGGCCGTGTAGGGGGATGGTCGCAACGGTTGGGAAGAGATTTTCACGGATATCATCCACAGCCCAGGCGATTACTAGGCACAGTTTCACCAGTCCAAGTCTAATATTTCAGCCCGGTTGGACAATGATTAAGGTCACCCTTTGGCCGTGATCCTAGTCACCGATCGCCGTTTGCCAGGGCCGGGGCAGGGAAGATTTTTTTCTTTCCGGTAGGGCAATGCAAACATGGTGGGTTTGGGCCTGGGCCAGCAGTTGGGACGACACGGCTTGACTAATTTGATAATCACAGCAAAAACGATGGGGGCTAGCCTGGGTAATGGTCAATTTCACCAACAGGCGATCGCCACAGTGGGCAGGGGCGAAAAAGTCAATGCTGGCATGGACTAGGGGTAAGGCAAAATCCCCGGCACTAATCATATTTTGTAAGGACAAATGCTCTGATATCAGCCAACTTTCATAGGCTTCGTGGCACATTTGCAAAAATTGGTTGAAATAAACCACCCCGGCCCCGTCGGTATCCGCCAGGTAAACTTGCCTTTCATAGGTAAATGTCGCCATAGTCCGCCCTAGTTAATTAACCACCATCCCTTGAACTACTCCACCTGTTCTGGAACTGCCCACAAAAATCCACAGTCAATCAGCCTGGAAACTAGCAACAATTGTCAAAAATATTAAGAATTGTGCGCTCATCAATCCCTGAACTAGTGGATACAATAACCTTAGATTACCTTCCTTGCCGGCTTTTCTCGGCCATTTTGTTCACCTGAGTCAATTAACTATTTCCGTTGCGTCGTTTTTCGGCTTTTAAATTTCCATGGTTAAAAAACGCTCCCAATTCCCCGTGATCGGCTCAATGGTGGCCCTTGCCCTACTCAACACCGCCTGTGGGGGAGACAAGCCAGGGGCCAATGCCCCCAAAGCCATTCCGGTGCAGCTACAGACCCTAGAAACTAGCTCTGTGGTGGACAGCAACGAATTTGTCGGCAAC
The DNA here is from genome assembly GCF_000478825.2 of Synechocystis sp. PCC 6714. Taxonomy (NCBI): domain Bacteria; kingdom Bacillati; phylum Cyanobacteriota; class Cyanophyceae; order Synechococcales; family Merismopediaceae; genus Synechocystis; species Synechocystis sp. PCC 6714. Next base: position 3,242,027 of record NZ_CP007542.1, read on the forward strand.
CTAGTGGCTACCAAATTTGTTGAGCTGGCCCCGAAAATTGATGGACGTATTTTACGAATTTATGCCCAATGGGGTCAGCAGGTGAATGAGGGAGATCCAATTCTGCTCTTGGAACCCACTCAACAGCAGGAAAACGTCAACGCCGCCGTGGGTAATCTCAATATCCAGCGGTCTAATTTTCAGGTCACTGAAGCGAACCTCCGCACCGCTGAATCAGAAAGGGATGCGGCCCAGTCGTTTGTTACTACCCAGGAAGCCAACCTGGCCCGGGCGATCGCCGATTTAGCTAATTCCCAGGAAGTTTTGAAAACAAGGGAAGCGGATTTAAAACGGGCCCAAGCCAATCTTAACCTGGCCCAAATTAACTTCAAACGAGCTCAATTTTTAGTGGAAACGGGGGTGCAACCCCAACAGGATTTAGACAATCGCACCACTGAGTTGGAAGATGCCCGGGCCAACACCGAAGCGGCCCAAAAAACAGTCCAAGCGGCCAAAGCTACTGTTCAAGCTAACCAGTCCAGTGTGTCTGCTTCCCGTTCCGCTGTGCAACAGGCCAAGGATAATTACCAAGCTGCCGTGCAACGGGTTAACGCTTCCCGTGCTTCCATCAGTGCCCAGAAAGGGGCGATCGAGCAGGCCCAGGGACAATTGGGCGCCACCTCCCAGGAATTAATTTATAACCGGGTGTTAGCTCCCGTTAGTGGTGTGGTGGGTAACCTACCCCTGCAAATTGGTGATTTTGTCCGCACTGGGCAAAGCTTTACCACCATTACCAACAACAACGAATTTGAACTGGACATTAACGTGCCAGTGGAACGCTATAACGACTTACGCATTGGCTTGCCCGTGGAAGTTGTTCGTAGCGATGGCCGAGCCGGGGAAGTGGGGCGGATCAGCTTTATTTCCCCCACCGCCAATCGCAATGACCAATCCATTCTGGCGAAGGTGATTTTCAAAAATGATGGCAGCCTGCGGAATAACCAGTACGTCCGGGTGAGAATTATTTGGGATCGTCAACCGGGCTTTCTGATTCCCACCACAGCGGTTACTTCCATCGGCGCCCAGAAGTTCATTTTTGTGGCCCAGCCTAAGAGTACCCAGGACAGTGGAGGGAAAGATGGGGCCAGTGGTGGAAGCACCAGTAGTACGGAATTAGTGGCTCGACAAACTCCAGTGGTGCTGGGGGGAATCCAAGGGCAATCCTACCAAGTTATTTCTGGAGTCAAAGCCGGTGAACGGGTGGCAGTATCAAGGATTTTGGAATTGCGGGATGGTATGGCCATTGAACCTGCCAGTGCCGCTACCCCTTCCAGTAACAGTGGTAATGGTGCTGGGGCCGGTGACAAACAGCAATCCTCTTCGTAGTGCTCCTTTGGTATTGGGGCTAAAGCCAAATCCCATCCTCCCCCGGTGATAACACCGCCGGTAATTGATCGCAAACTGTTGGGAAGAGCCCAGTGGGGAACTGTAAGATGGTCAGTGGCCCCGATCGCCATATTTGCCATGGTTGAATCTGTGGGTTTGGAGAAAATATCTACCGGCACCGAGCCCTTTTCTTGTTGACCAAACTTCCATGACCCAAGCCCACGCTAAGCGTTTTCAGTTCGATCGCCAACTGTGGCACCGCTTCGTTGAAACGGCCCAGCCCTACTTCTATCCGGTGGGGCAAAAGCAAACTAGGGTTTTTCTCGGTCTCATCCTGGCCTTGATGGTGGTGGTGGTGGCCCTGACCCTGTTTTTGTCCATGGGGTTGAGCCTTTGGGCCACGGCAATTTTTCCTGACTTTTTTGCCAAATCTGGTAAGGGCTTGGTGGATGGGGTGCAAGGTCTGATCAATTCCCCAGCTCCCTGGATCGGTTTAGTAGCCCTAGCCATTGCCGGGGCCGTTTTTGTTAGTCAGCGCCAGAAACTACAACAACGGTGGCTCCAGTGGTTATTACTGGGCGTATTGTTATCTCTACTATTTATTGTCAACGGCCTAAACGTTATTTTAAGCTTCGTTTTTCGCTTCATTGACACTGCTTTGAATGGTAAAGATGCAGAGGTATTTTGGCAATTTTTGTGGATCTATGGCATTGTCATTGTGGTGGCTATTCCCATCATTGTGGCCTATCGTTACCTACGCCAAAAACTAGGGGTGCTCTGGCGAGAATGGCTCACGGAACATTTCCTCGGCCGCTACTTTAAGGGGCGTTCCTACTATCATCTGGATTCCAATTCTGCCTACACTTTAATCGATAATCCAGACCAGCGGATCAGCCAGGATATTCAATCTTTTACCGGCGTGACCCTGGATTTTTTGCTGGACATCCTTGACTCTATTCTGACCCTAATTTCCTTCACCGCCATCCTCTATAGCATTTCCCAAACTTTGATGTGGGGATTGATTGGCTATGCTACCTTTGGTACGGCGGTGGCGATCGCCATTGGTACTCGGCTAATCCGGATTAATTATGAACAACTACGCTTGGAAGCCAACTTTCGTTACGGCTTGGTACGGGTACGGGACAATGCGGAATCCATCGCTTTTTACCGGGGAGAAGGATTAGAACGCAAACAAGTTACTGAGCGTCTGCTGGGGGCGATTAGAAACTTTAACCTATTAATTATTTGGCAAGCCCTAATCAGCCTATTTCAACTGGGCTATAACTATTTCACTCGGCTTATTCCCTACATTATTATTGCCCCCCTATATTTGGCTGGGGATCTGGATTTCGGGGCGATCGCCCAGGCTAGCTTGGCCTTTGGCATGGTACTTTCTGCCCTCTCTTTGGTCACTAATCAAATTCAAAATATTACCGAATTTGCCGCCAGCATTAACCGTTTGGGGGAATTCTATGAATCTTTAAATGGTCCCAACAATGAATTGGAACGTCGGGAAAGTGTTAGCTTCGACCGCAATGCTATCACTACCCGTATTGGTTCCACCGTTGCCCTGGAAAATGTCAGCCTTTCTCCCCCCAATTCCCCCCGGATACTGGTGCGAAATTTGTCCTTGACAGTAACTCCCGGCAATCATCTACTGATTATGGGCCCCAGCGGTAGTGGTAAAAGCTCCCTCCTCCGGGCGATCGCCGGTTTGTGGGACAGTGGTCAAGGCACCATTGAACGGCCCGAATTGGAAGATTTGTTATTTCTGCCCCAACGGCCCTATATGATCCTAGGTACCCTGAGAGAACAATTGGTTTATCCCAATTCCCAAACCACTGTGGAAGATGGGTTTCTGCTGGAAACTTTACGCCGGGTTAACCTCCCCGACTTGGCCCAACGCTTTGCCGATTTAGACAGCTTAGAAAATTGGTCTAATGTTCTTTCTTTAGGGGAGCAACAGCGCATTGCCCTAGCCAGGGTTTTCATTAATCAGCCCCGCTATGCCATCCTTGATGAGGCCACCAGCGCTCTAGATGTGGATAACGAAGCGGATTTGTACCATACCCTGACGGATTTAGGTACCACTTTTATTAGCGTTGGCCACCGTCCTACTTTGAGAAACTTTCACCGCCAATGTTTGGAAGTTCGACCGGAAGGCCACTGGCATTTGAGCCCAATCAATGATCGATAAATCCCATCAACACCCTAGGAGAGAATGGTCTGGCCAGTCTGGGAACGGAGACCAATTGCCTATCTCTCCACCGGAACGAATGAAATGGGCAGATCTTCTGACAGAGCAATTTTTCCTTGGCTCAACCCTGGGTTTGGGGTACCGGATCAAGTTCACCTCTACCCTGCTCGGCGATCGCCAATAACTCCCGCTCAAAGGCTACCTGGGCCCGGTTAGTTCTACCGCCAAGGTAAAGTTCTTGTTTATCTTCATTATTGACAGTGAGTAGCCAAACCTGGGAATGGGAAACATAACTCATCATCACCCCCACCATCAACAAGCCAAAACCAAGATAAACAAAGGGAATGCCCGGATCTGCTTTAATTTGCAGACCAGTACTACCTACTAATTCTTTGATTGTTAAAGTTACTCCGTTAATTTCCACCGTAGAGCCGGCCCGCACCGCATCGGTTAGATTACCCTGTTGATCATAGATAATCATGGTGCCCTGGAGGTCTTTAACTAATAGGGCCGCCCCTTCACTAAAATCTGTTTTGGTGGGAATATAAGCACCCCAAAGTTGGCCACCGTTAGTAGTTTGTAGGGGAGCCATGGGCAATTGCAACACTGGACTATTATTAATCTGTACCCTGACCCCAGCAATGCCCCAATTGGTTTGATAAAAAGTAACTCCCCGATGGCGCAAAGGATGGTTAACAGAAATAGTTTGACGGTCTAATTCTTCTCCTTCATCAGTGATAACTGATAAGTCAGAGTAAAATTGATCAACGGTGCCATCTTCGGTGTAGTCAATCCAGAAACGATTAACTTTAATGCCCCAATCTTTGGGAATTTGCCTATCTGCTAGGGGACCTTTTTCAATAATATTGCTTACTTGGAATGTTTCACCACTGGGAATCATATGTTGGGCAAAAAATCCTGTCAACGCCCCCCAAATTGCTCCCCCAAGAATAATTAACATAGCGGCATGGACAATAATGGGGCCAATTTTTCCCATCAAGCCCTTGCGGGCATAAATACTATCCCCTTCTTGGAAAATCCTATATCCTTTACCCCTCAGTAAGGTTTCAATTTGCTCACCATTACCATTCGTAAGAGAAATACTAAGGGCTAATTTTTTAAATTGTCTTGGCTGATGATAAAACTGCCAACTCCTAGCCGCTTTTAAGGCGGGAAACTGACGGTTAAAAGTGCAAGCAGTTAAGCTAGATCCGAACAGTATTAATAGACCTAAAAACCACCAAGTGCGATAGACTTGATTTAAGCCCAATTGTAGGATTACCTGCCAACTGAGAAAGCCAAATAGTGCGGGATCATCGGGATAATTTTGTTGATAAAAACTGACACTTTCCCCCTGTTCAATAATTGTTCCACCGACACTAAAAATAGCAATCAGTAATAAAAGGGCGATCGCCAGACGGAGATCCGCCAAAGTTTTGAGGCACTGCCGACTTAATTGTTGAAAAAAGTTGCTGGGGAAAGGGTTAGCAATGGTCATGAAAATAGCAAAATTGGCGAGATATAATTCTATTATTGTGCCCCGATCGCCAGCTCCATGGCAACGGAATTCAGTCGAGGATCAACAGCTGCTTATAGACCTTGGTCCTGTGGGAAATTCTACCCATTGACGAATCCACTACCCCGGGCGAGCATGACACTAGGTTCCTAACGGGTCAAAGCTTAAGCTGACAATCAATTCGGTAATTTAACCGTTGGCAACTCAATGGGCTAAAAACAAACTTGCCTCCCACTCACCCCCTTAACAGCAAGGAAAAAACCATGGCTAATGATCAGATGTCGGCCGGTAAATGTCCTGTAATGCATGGAGCAAACACGGCGGAGCGGAAAAACAACCTCGACTGGTGGCCCAACGGACTGAACCTAGACATATTGCACCAGCATGACCGCAAAACAAACCCCATGGATAGTGGGTTTAACTATGCCGAAGCCTTTCAAAAACTGGATCTAGCCGCTGTTAAACAGGATCTACATCATCTGATGACCGATAGCCAGAGTTGGTGGCCTGCCGACTGGGGTCATTACGGGGGGCTGATGATCCGCATGGCCTGGCACGCCGCAGGGACCTACCGTATTGCCGATGGTCGAGGGGGCGCTGCCACCGGGAACCAACGTTTTGCTCCCCTCAACAGTTGGCCAGATAACGTCAATTTGGATAAAGCCCGCCGCCTCCTCTGGCCGATCAAAAAGAAATATGGCAATAAACTTTCCTGGGGAGATCTGATTATTTTGGCCGGCACCGTGGCCTACGAGTCCATGGGCCTGAAAGTTTATGGTTTTGCTGGAGGTCGGGAAGACATTTGGCACCCTGAAAAAGATATTTACTGGGGATCGGAAAAAGAGTGGTTAGCTTCCAGTGACCATCGCTACGGCAGTGAAAATAGGGAGAGTCTGGAAAATCCCCTAGCCGCAGTGCAAATGGGGTTAATTTACGTCAATCCTGAAGGGGTAGATGGTCAACCCGATCCGCTCCGGACAGCCCAGGACATACGCACTACTTTTGCCCGCATGGCCATGAATGACGAGGAGACCGTTGCCCTCACCGCCGGTGGCCACACTGTGGGGAAATGTCATGGGAACAGTAAACCTGAGCTAATGGGGCCAGAACCGGAAGGGGCCAGTGTGGAAGAGCAGGGCTTAGGGTGGCGTAATCAAAATGGGAAAGGCGTGGGTCGGGAGGCCATGACCAGTGGCATTGAAGGAGCTTGGACTACCCATCCCACCCGCTGGGACAACGGCTATTTTTATATGCTGTTCAACCACGATTGGGAGCTGAAAAAAAGTCCCGCCGGAGCCTGGCAATGGGAACCGGTCAACATTAAAGAAGAAGATAAACCCGTCGACGTGGAAGACCCGAGCATTCGCCACAATCCCATCATGACCGATGCCGATATGGCCATGGTCAAAGACCCCATTTATCGACAAATTTCGGAGCGTTTCTATCGGGAACCGGACTATTTTGCGGAGGTATTTGCCAAAGCCTGGTTTAAACTGACTCACCGGGATCTGGGACCCAAAAGCCGTTACCTTGGTCCCGATGTGCCCCAGGAAGATTTAATCTGGCAAGACCCCATTCCGACCGTAGATTATATTCTTTCCGAAGCAGACATTGAAGAGCTTAAACAACAAATTCTTGGTTCGGGGCTGACCTTGTCCGAATTGGTCTGCACCGCTTGGGACAGTGCCCGAACTTTCCGTTACTCCGATTATCGTGGGGGAGCCAATGGAGCCCGCATTCGTTTAGCGCCCCAGAAAGACTGGCCCGGTAATGAACCACCCCGATTAGCCAAAGTGTTGGCGGTGCTGGAAAAAATTAAGGCCAATTTCGCTAAACCCGTTAGTCTAGCGGATTTGATTGTACTGGGAGGGGGAGCGGCGATCGCCAAGGCGGCCCTGGATGCTGGCTTTGAAGTGATTGTACCCTTTGCCCCTGGTCGGGGAGATGCGGGCGAAGCCATGACGGACGGAGAATCCTTTGCCCCGTTGGAACCGGTTCATGATGGTTACCGCAACTGGCTAAAACATGACTATGCGGTGTCTCCGGAAGAATTGCTGTTGGACCGGACCCAACTGATGGGATTAACGGCCCCTGAAATGACTGTTTTGATCGGTGGCATGCGGGTATTGGGGACTAACCATGGAGGTGCTAGCCATGGTGTTCTCACCGAGAGGGTGGGGGTACTGAGCAACGATTTCTTTGTCAATTTGACCGATATGGCCTACCAATGGCGGCCGGTGGGCAACAACCTCTACGAAATTGGCGATCGCCAAACAGGGGAAGTGAAATGGACCGCCACCAGGGTAGATTTGGTCTTTGGCTCCAACTCCATTCTGCGATCCTATGCCGAGGTCTATGCCCAGGACGACAACCAGGAAAAATTTATCCGTGATTTCGTTGCTGCATGGACTAAGGTGATGAATGCTGATCGGTTTGACCTTCCCCAGAGCTAGTTGGCACAATAGAAAAATAACAAAATCAAGGCAACATTTCAGCAATCCATGGCAGACCAATTAATCCGGGCCACCGCCGCCGATGGGGGTATTCGTGCAGTGGGAGTGATCACCACCAATCTGACCGAAGAAGCTCGCCAACGCCATCGCCTTTCCTACGTTGCCACCGCCGCCCTCGGCCGCACCATGGCCGCAGGTTTACTCCTAGCTTCCAGCATGAAACAGGAAAAATCCCGGGTCAATATCCGTATCCGGGGCAATGGCCCCCTAGGGGGTCTACTGGTAGATGCGGGGGTCGATGGTACCGTGCGAGGCTACGTACAAAATCCCCAGGTGGAACTACCTCCCAATGCCCAAGGCAAGTTGGATGTGGGGGGAGCTGTGGGCCGGGACGGCTTTCTCTACGTAGTGCGGGATGTGGGTTTTGGTTATCCCTATTCCAGCACAGTGGAGTTAGTTTCCGGGGAAATTGGCGATGACGTTACCCACTATTTGGTTACTTCCGAGCAGACCCCTTCCGCTTTGTTATTGGGGGTTTTTGTCGGTAAGGATGGAGTCACTGCCGCTGGGGGACTACTGCTACAGGTAATGCCAAAAGCTGCCCGGGATGAGGCTCTGGTGACAGCGTTAGAATCTCGGCTAGGACAACTGACGGGCTTTACACCCCTTTTGCGCTCAGGGAAATCCCTGAAGGATATTTTCCAAGAACTGCTGGGGGATTTTAGCCTTTCCATTTTGCCGGAAGTACAACTTTTGCGTTTTGATTGTCGCTGTTCTTTCCCCAGGGTGTTGGGAGCTCTAAAAATGCTGGGGCAAGAGGAACTAGAAGACATGATCGAAAAAGATAATGGGGCCGAAGCCACCTGTGATTTTTGTGGTGAAGTGTACCAAGCTAATCGCCACCATTTAGCCCAGTTGATCAGAGAAATTCAGCAAGAAAAAGCAGAAAGGGAAGGTTGACACTCCCCACGGATGAATTGGAGAGTATTCCCGCACGATATTTTCGATAAATTCAGGGCAATTTAGGGCTTGGTCAACTTTCCTTTCCTAGCCATAGGGCTTCCCGCTCACTTGAGCTAAAATTAAATGACTTAGCCTACGCTTCCTAAAGCGCTTTGTCCTGTGGTTGCATCAATCCCTAATCCAAAAACAACTGTCCTGAAAACTGTGCCCAGCCAGCGGCAAACCGGGGCTTTTATCCTAATGGATAGCCTCAAACGCCACGGGGTCAAACATATTTTCGGTTATCCCGGTGGGGCTATTCTTCCTATCTACGATGAGTTGTACCGTTTTGAAGCGGCCGGGGATATTGAGCATATTCTAGTGCGCCACGAGCAGGGAGCTTCCCATGCGGCCGATGGTTATGCCCGGGCCACGGGTAAGGTGGGGGTTTGTTTTGGTACTTCCGGCCCCGGAGCAACCAACTTAGTGACCGGCATTGCCAACGCCCATTTAGACTCGGTGCCCATGGTGGTGATTACAGGACAGGTGGGGCGCTCCATGATTGGCAGTGACGCTTTCCAGGAAATTGATATTTTTGGCATCACTCTACCCATTGTTAAACATTCCTACGTGGTGCGTAGTGCGGCGGATATGGCCCGCATTGTCACTGAAGCTTTCCATTTAGCTAGTACTGGCCGCCCCGGCCCGGTTTTGATTGACATTCCCAAGGATGTGGGGCTAGAAGAATGTGAATATATTCCCCTCGAACCCGGCGATGTCAATTTGCCTGGTTATCGTCCCACGGTAAAGGGTAATCCTCGGCAAATTAATGCGGCCTTGCAACTTTTGGAACAGTCCAAAAATCCCTTGCTCTACGTCGGTGGAGGGGCGATCGCCGCCAATGCCCATGCCCAGGTCCAGGAATTTGCCGAAAGGTTCCAGTTGCCAGTGACTACCACATTAATGGGGATCGGCGCGTTTGACGAAAACCATCCCCTTTCGGTGGGTATGTTAGGGATGCATGGCACCGCCTATGCCAACTTCGCTGTTAGTGAATGTGATCTATTAATTGCCGTAGGAGCCCGTTTTGACGACCGGGTAACGGGTAAATTGGACGAATTTGCTAGCCGCGCCAAGGTGATTCATATTGATATTGACCCGGCGGAAGTGGGCAAAAATAGAACCCCTGAAGTACCCATTGTAGGGGACGTACGCCATGTGTTGGAGCAAATTCTGCAACGGGCCCGGGAATTGGACTATCCCACTCGACCCCACGCCACCCAGGATTGGTTAAATCGCATTGACCACTGGCGGGCTGATTATCCCCTCCAGGTGCCCCATTACGAAGACAGTATTGCTCCCCAGGAAGTGGTCTATGAAATTGGTCGTCAGGCCCCGGATGCGTATTACACCACCGATGTGGGACAACATCAAATGTGGGCGGCTCAATTTTTAAACAATGGCCCCCGCCGCTGGATTTCCAGTGCTGGTTTGGGCACCATGGGTTTTGGGGTACCGGCCGCCATGGGAGCAAAAGTGGGGGTAGGGGACGAAACGGTGATTTGCGTTAGTGGGGACGCCAGTTTTCAGATGAATCTCCAGGAACTCGGTACCTTAGCCCAATATGACATCCAGGTTAAAACCGTCATTCTCAATAACGGTTGGCAGGGCATGGTGCGTCAATGGCAACAAACTTTCTATGAAGAGCGTTACTCCGCCTCCAACATGTCCCAGGGCATGCCGGATATCAATCTGCTCTGTGAAGCCTATGGCATCAAAGGTATCACTGTCCGGAAGCGGGAAGATTTGGCCCCGGCGATCGCCGAAATGCTAGCCCACAATGGCCCAGTGGTGATGGACGTGGCAGTCAAAAAAGATGAGAACTGTTACCCTATGATTGCCCCTGGTATGAGTAATGCCCAAATGCTCGGTTTGCCGGAAGTGCCAGTACGGGACAATGGCCCCCAAATGGTGGAGTGTGACCATTGCCAAACTCAAAATCTGATCACCCATCGTTTTTGTTCCGGCTGTGGAGCCAAACTCTAACTAAAATAACCACTTCGAATTGGTAATATGGCAGGAAAAACTTTGGAATTACCTTTTTCCTGCCTTTGTTTTTATTACTTGTTGAACTATGGCGGTTTTTGCTTTGATAAGGTCGGCGTCAAAACCTTGTAATACTTGATTTAAAGGATCTTGTGCACACTTTTCAAATCTGAAAACCGTTATAACTTAATTTCTTTGATATCTGTTTTTCTCGATACTCTAGCTAAAGTACCCTAGGGATATGTCCCCAGAGCCCCTATTGCCTCCTTAATTTAAATAAAAAATCAAGACACTCTAAAAGCTTCTATTGTTGCCCTGCCCATTGAAGAGCGTAATTATGCTTGCTTCTAGCCCAAACCCCACCCTAACCCTCGTTGATTTTTTAGCGTTGCCCCATATTGATGACTCGCCGGCTTGGGAATATGCCCATGGCACCATTACCCAAAAACCAATGCCCAAGACTTTCCACAGCCGATTACAACTAAAATTAGCCAGCATGATTGATTTGGCAGGGGAAAGGAACAAAACTGTCTTAGCCTTCACTGAACTAAGGTGTAACCTGTCTGAAAGGTCAATAGTGCCCGATATTGTAGTTTTAGATTGGGAACGTCTGCCGGTGAATGATTCTGGAGAGCTAGAAAATCAAGCGATTAGTTTTGCTCCAGATTGGCTGATTGAAATTCTTTCTCCCCAGCAAAGTTTGGCCAAGGTGATGAAAAATATTCTCTACTGTTTAGACCAGGGTAGTGAATTGGGCTGGTTAATTAATCCAGAAGAGCGCTCCATTTTAGTTCTCCTACCCCAGCAGGCGCCCCAGTGTTATCTCAGCGATGATCCAGAGGTGAATAATGCCCAAGAAATTTTGCCTGTGCTGTCCGGTTTAGACTTAAAACTAACCACAGAACAAATCTTTTCTTGGTTAAAATTTTCTCGCTAGTTTGAGACTAATATTCTAATTCGATGGCAGAGAATTTTGATCAAGAATAACCATAGTTATAAACTCAAGTACATCAAAAAGATGTTGGTGTTGAGTTGCTTAATGTTTTGCCAAGAAACATTAATATTAATGCCTATTTTTGCCAATGATGCTGGCCCCAGCTATCTGTCAGAAAAGGGTATAGACAGCAATTTTCTAACCCAGTATCCCAATAATTTGCAGGGCAGGAAAATAGCCATTGGCCAAATGGAAATGGGCCGGCCGGTACAATATCTTTGGGATAAGTTAGGTGGTTGGCAACCCCCTTACCGTTTAGCAGGGGTGTTTCATCTCAATGAAATTTCTCCCCGCAATCGTTTTTTTGATGATCATGCCGGTATGGTAGCCCAGGCTATGGTCAGCCATGATAAGCGCTATCCAGGGGTAGCACCGGAAGCCCGGCTTTATTCCACCGCCATGGAGCCGTTGACAGAAAATTTGCAGCCCCAGCAATGTTTAGCGGCCCAGTTTCTGAGTCAGCAAGATGGAGGCAATCTCCGGGCAGTCAATTTGAGTTATGGAGAATCCTTGGAGCGGGATGCCAGGGGGGATGCCCAGTTAGACGGCAATGCATTGTTAACTTTGTGCTTAGATTGGCTGACTCAGCAGCAGAATTTACTCTTCGTGGTGGCGGGCAATCAGGGACCGGGGGGCATTGCCATTCCTACGGATAACTACAATGGCATCACCGTTGCCTATACTGTCCAGTCTGTCGATCGCCAGGGACGGTATGACCGCATGGCTTTTACAAATTTAAGTCGGCAACCGGAGGGCATAGGGCGCAGAATTGTGGCGCGGGAAATTAATCAAGCTGGTCGGCAGGGGGTGAGTTTGGTGGCTCCGGGCAGTGATTTTTATCTATACGACATGAAGGGGCGAGTGGAATGGATCAGTGGCAGTAGCTTTGCCACCCCTCTAGTGACCGGAACCGTTGCCTTATTGCAGGAATTTGGCGATCGCCAGTTGTTGGCTAATCCCCCTAGTGCCCAGTGGAATTTAGCAGCTCGAAACCCCATGGTCATGAAAGCAATTTTGCTCAACTCAGCGGTAAAAATTCGCAATGTTGGTTTGGGTACAGACTACACCCTCTACAGCAGTAAAAACCGGGATTGGCTAGCTACCGAAGCCTACCAAGATCCTGCCCTACCGTTGGATTTGGAAATGGGAGCCGGTCAGCTCAACGCCCGCCGAGCCCTGGAACAATTTCAGTCGGGAGCCTACGGCCCTGGGGAAAGTTATCTACCGGCGATCGCCTGGGATTACGGACAAATCCAACCGGGGCAGACCGTCAATTATGCCCTGTCAAAACCTTTAAAAGGGGGAGAATTCGCCAGCGTTACTTTGGTGTGGCACAGACCAGTGCAGTTGTTGGACACCAATGGCAATGAACAATATGACCTGGGGGAAAGCTTTCAAGGCCAGCCTTTGGGTAACCTGGACTTATTTCTAGTATCTGAGAATGCTAATTCCCCCGTGGTTTGTGCTTCCCAGAGCCAGGTTGATAATGTGGAACATTTCCTTTGTCCCATTGCTACCGCTGGCAACTACACCATTCGAGTTAAACACCAAGGTGGTGGATCCGTGGCTCGACCGGAACAATATGCCCTTAGCTGGTGGACTGTTACCGAGTGAACTTATAGTTGATTTAATTGAAAGTAAGACACTGACCGGAGCTAAAAGCCTCTTTGGTAAAGACCTTGGCCGTCTCAACCTTACTTTGATTGACTATACTCCTCCGTGCTAAAGCGAGGAAGGAGCTTCCTGCCCAAAGAACTGCTCTCCATTCCGAAAAACAGAAAGTCTTACATTCTGGCGATAGGCGGAAAACCCTCGTTCCGAAGGCCACAAACTTTTTCTTGCAACACTGCCCGTTTAGCTTGGTTTTCGCTTAGGGAGACGCGCTCAAGACTGTTCAAAGTCAGACTGGCCTTCATCCCCTTCCTGCTCATCGCCATAAACCTGCGTCCGAGGAAGGGGAATTCCCGCTCTTATCAGTTAAAAGGACTGTCTGGCCGTGGGTAAATATCTTTAGCAAGCAAAATTTCAGGGGCAATCACACCAAGGTATCGACAAATTCTCCCAATTTAGCCAAACCCCGTTTAATGGTGTCCATATCGGTGGCATAAGAGAAACGCACGCACTCATCAGCCCCAAAGGCAACTCCCGGAATCACCGCCACCTGTTGGGATTCCAGTAACTGGGCGCTAAATTCCAGGGAATTAAGCCCAGTCTTGGCAATGTCCACAAAAACGTAAAATGCCCCTTTGGGGTTGGGACAACTCAGTCCCGCAATTTGATTAATCCCCTCCACCATCACCTGCCGTCTTTCGGTAAAGGCTTTGACCATGGTTTCCACACAGGTTTGGGGATTTTCCAGGGCGGCGATCGCCCCATACTGGGCAAAGGTGCAAACGTTGGAGGTGCTATGGCCTTGGATGGTGCTACAGGCCTTGATCAAGGGTAGTTCCCCCGCTAGGTAACCCACCCGCCAACCGGTCATGGAATAACTTTTGGCAAAACCATTACTGATGATGGTGCGCTGGAAAATTTCGTCATTCACAGCGCCAATGCTGAGGTGTTCTATGTCGTCGTAGAGAATACGTTCATAGATTTCATCGGAGACCACATACAAATGGTCGTACTCCAGGATTACCGCCGCCAAAGCCCGAATTTCGTCAGGGGTATACACCGCCCCGGTGGGGTTGGAAGGGGAATTGAGGACAAAAAGCTTGGTTTTGGGGGTGATGGCCTGCCGTAGTTGTTCCGGGGTGATTTTGTAATCCGTTGCCGCTGTGGTGTTGACAATGACTGGGGTTCCTTCCGCTAGGCGCACCATTTCCGGATAGCTAAGCCAATAGGGAGCCGGAATAATTACCTCATCCCCCTGCTCAATCACAGCCAGCATCAAATTAAACAAGGAATGTTTACCCCCGTTGGTGACCAAAACATTGGCCGCCTCGTAGGGCAAATTATTCTTTTCCCGTAACTTTTTGGCGATCGCCTGACGGAGGGCGGGTTCCCCAGCGGCCGGGCCGTAACGGGTTTTCCCCTCATCCAGGGCCAGCTTAGCCGCCTCCACAATATGGGCAGGGGTAGCAAAATCCGGTTCCCCAGCGGTGAAACTAAGCACATCAATGCCCTCGGCCCGCATTGCCTTGGCCTTTGCCGTAATTTCAAGGGTGATGGAGGGTACAACTTGGCTAACACGCTGGGTTAGTTGCATAATCAAAACATCCCTGGGGTAAACAACAGCAAAAAACGGCTAGGGCTAGTCGGACAGAGAATCTCAACCCCAGTAAAGGAACCGGAATTGAAACGATTTAGCTAAACACGATTAAGCACAGTTTAAATAATCGCATTGGGGTCTTCATTGCGGGCCACGGAAACCACCCGTTCTGTCATGGGAACATAAGATAAATTGTGGTCACCGACATAAATTTGGGTCGGACGGTAAATTTTGTTCACCGACAATTGCTCCTTCCAATGGGCTAACCACCCCGCCACCCTGGCGATCGCAAATAGGGGGGTGAACAGGTCAGCAGGGATATTCAGTTTGCGATAAACTAAGCCGGAATAGAAGTCTACATTGGGGTAAATACCCTTTTGCCCTACATATTCTTCCACAACTTTTTCCAACTCCACCGCTATTTCGTAATACTCGTCGTGGCCCATTTTGGCGAATAACTGCTCCGCTAAATCCTGCAGGATAATTGCTCGGGGGTCCTTGACTTTATAGACCCGGTGCCCAAAGCCCATGATCCGTTGCTTATTAGCCAAACATTTTTCCACATAGGGCCGGACATTTTCCACGGAGCCAATTTCTTCGAGCATATTCAACACTTCTTCATTGGCTCCCCCATGGAGAGGCCCCGCCAATGTACCCACCGCCGAAGCGATGACAGCATAGGGATCCGTCAGAGTGGAAGCGGTCACCCGGGCCGAAAAAGTAGAAGCATTCATGGTGTGCTCAGCGTGGAGAGTCAAACACACGTCAAATACCTTCGCCGCAAAGGGGTCTGGCTCCTTCTCCGTCAACATATAAAGGAAGTTGGAAGCATAGTCCAATTTATCGTTGGGCTGAATTGGATCGTTGCCCTCCCGGATCATATGGAATGCCGCCACCATAGTGGGAATCTTGGCCAACAGACGCACCACCGCCGCTCGGATATAGTTGGGATCATCCAAGGCCCGACGGGCATAGAACAGTCCCAACGCCGCCGCTGAAGTTTGTAAAGCATCCATGGGGTGCCCTGTTTCGGGAAAACATTTCATCATGTCCCGGATGTGATATTTAATGCGTCGATGGGTACGAATTTCGTACTCGAATTCCTCTAATTCCGACTGGGTGGGTAATTTCCCCCAGATGAGTAGATAAGCTACTTCGATGAAACTACTGGATTTGGCTAATTCTTCGATGCGGATGCCCCGGTACTCCAAAATACCGTCGGTGCCGTCCACATGGCTCACCCTGGATTTAGCGGCGGGGACTCCGGCTAGGCCTTCTTTAAATACTTCGCTATCAGTCATCATATAGTTCACCTATAACGGACAATGCCACTACTGTTGCTTAAAATTCGGACTAACAAAATTTCCGCTGGGCCAGGCCAGCCAGCTCCCCCCTACTTATATTAAAGAATCTGAAGGAATTCTGGAAATTTCCCCTCTGCCTTAAGTTAGCAAAAGAAAATGGGCCCAACTTTTCATTTCAGATTAACCAACGGGGGGAAATGAGTAAAAATAATTCCCCCTGACCGGGCTGAAAGTCCCATGGAGGCAAGGTTAAACCGATAATGCCAGCTTTTTTGACAATTAATTTGCCCTGGGGGCTACCAAAAATGAGATATTCGGCCCAGTTGGCCAAATCCGGTTGATGCCCCACTAGGGCCAGGCAACGATGACTACGATGCTGATATGCCTGGGTTAGCTGGACAATCCCAGTGGCAATGTCTTCCTCCGGAGCTAGGGGGGCAAAGATTTCCAAATGGGGAGAAAGACCCCTATCCATCAAGATTTGGGCTGTTTGTTGGGCCCGCACTAGGGGACTGGTGAGGATGAGGTCAAATTCCACTCCGATCGCCTGGAGGCGCTGGGCCACCCGTTCAGTTTTATCTTTACCTTTTTTAGTCAGTTGGCGATCGCCGTCGGGGATATCCGGGGACTGTTCCTGGGCGATGCCGTGACGAATGAGGTAAAGTTCCATGGAGATGACCGATAGAATGGAAGAATTGAGCAGTACAAGCCGGCAAAAGTTGGAATATGGAAAAATACAACATCCAAGTATTGGGCAATGTTAACTCCAAGGAAACCCTAGTATTTGCCCATGGTTTTGGGAGTGAACAGACAGCTTGGCGTTCTGTTTATCCGGCCTTCGAAGAAAATTATCGCATTGTTTTATTTGACTTTCCTGGCAGTAAACCCGCCAATAGCAAAGATTTTGATATTCAAAACTATGATTCTCTCCAGGATTATGCCGACGATTTAATGGAGGTGGGCTCCCTAACCGGGGTGCAGGGGGGGATTCTCATTGCCCATTCCGCCAGCTGCATGATTGGAGCCCTGGCAAGCTTACGGGATCCGGATTTGTTCAAAGGCATAGTATTCATCTGTGGTTCCCCCCGCTATCGGGATGATGGTGACTATAGGGGAGGGTTTAGCCAGGAAAAAATTGGCAAAATTCTCAATGAAATGAGCCATAACTATGCTGAATGGATTCGTACCTATGCCCCGGCAGCGGTTAATGACCCCAGTAAACCGGAATTGGTGGAGGAATTTTCCAGTTGTCTTTTCCAGTTGCGCCCGGACATCGGCCTGGTGGTGTTTAGCCTAATTATCATGTCCGATTACCGCCAAGAAGTGGCCAAAGTGGAACTGCCTACCCTAATTGTTCAGCCCCAGGAAGATATATTTGTGCCACCTTCAGTGGGAGCCTATCTCTATCGGACGATGAAAAATAGTGAGCTTTATTGGATTGATACCCCGGGCCATTTTCCCCACCTAGCTAACCCGTCCGAAATTATCAAGGCGATCGCCAGTTATTTAAAGGAGCATGGATTTTTCTAACGGTTATCACCAAAATTTTCTCGGTCTTCAAGGCGAGAAGCGCCCCAGGGTGGCCAAAGTTGGGCAAAATTAAGTTGGCTTGATGGGGCAGTTGTTGTCCTAGTTGGGTTTCCATCTTCTTTTTCCCACTGGAGGGTTTTCTATGGCTAAGGTCATGATTGTTGGCGCGGGGGGTGTAGGCAGTGTGGTGGCCCATAAATGTGCCGCTTTGGAAGATTTCACAGATATTCTTTTAGCCAGTCGCACTGTGGCTAAATGCGACCAAATTGCGGCCCACATTGGTTCCCCCAAGGTAAAAACGGCGGCGTTAGATGCTTTTCAAGTTGCCGATACGGTTAAATTACTCCGGGAATTCGGGGCAGATTTGCTGATTAACGTGGCTCTGCCCTACCAGGATTTAGTGCTGATGGATGCCTGCCTTGAGGCGGGGGTGGATTACCTCGATACGGCCAACTATGAACCCCCCGACGTGGCCAAGTTTGAATATAGCTGGCAGTGGGCTTACCACGACAAATTCAAGGAAGCAGGGTTAATGGCCCTGTTGGGTTGTGGCTTCGACCCAGGGGTAACGGGCATTTTTACCGCCCATGCCCTCAAGCACCATTTTGACGAAATTCATTACTTGGACATTGTGGACTGCAATGCGGGCAACCACGGCCAGGCCTTTGCCACCAACTTCAACCCAGAGATTAATATTCGGGAAATTACCCAAAAGGGTCGCTATTACGAAGATGGAATCTGGAAGGAAATTGATCCCCTTTCTGTCCATCGGGATATTAACTATCCCCACATCGGCGATCGCCCTTCGTACCTGCTCTACCACGAAGAATTGGAATCCCTAGTAAAAAATATTCCTACTTTAAAACGGGCTCGCTTTTGGATGACCTTTTCCGAGGCTTACATCACCCATCTACGGGTACTGGAGGCGGTGGGCATGACCCGCATTGACGAGGTGGAATACCAGGGGCAAAAAATTGTGCCGTTGCAGTTCCTGAAAGCTGTGTTACCGGAGCCCGCTTCCCTAGCGGAAAACTATTCCGGGCAAACCTCCATTGGTTGCCACATCAAAGGGGTTAAAGATGGTCAAAGCAAAACCTATTACATTTACAACAACTGCGATCACGCTGTCTGTTTTGCGGAAGTGGGTTCCCAAGCCATTTCCTATACCACCGGGGTACCCGCCGCTTTAGGGGGGTTGATGATGGTACAGGGTAAATGGAAGCAAGCGGGAGTGTTCAATGTGGAAGAAATGGACCCCGATCCTTTCCTTGCTAAATTGGGGGAAATGGGTTTGCCCTGGCACGAAGTGGTCAATGGCCCTTTTCCCTTTGATGATTAGTATTAGTGATTTGATTAGTTTTTAACTCAATTTTTGATGACTTCCGACCCCATTACCCTCTTGGTCAACGGCGATCGCCAAGTCGCTTCTGGCCCGATCACATTGCCCGATTTTTTGCAAAGCCAGGGTTTTAACCTCCGTTTAATTGCAGTGGAATATAACGGCGAAATTCTCCATCGCCAGTTTTGGCCAGAAACTCAACTACAAACTGGCGATCGTCTGGAAGTGGTTACCATTGTGGGGGGAGGCTAGCGTTTGACTGTGACTTGTTCCCCGCGCCCCAAAGGGTGGGGATTTCCCCCAGACCCATGGCAGATGGCTGGTAAATCAACGGAGCCATGGGTAATAGGTAAGATGACAAAATTGGGCAAAAATCCCCTAAAGTAGGGTAGCTTACGGCAACATTGCCCTTGGTCTGACGTTGGGAAGGCATGGATTTATCACAGTTAATCTTTAATGGCATTGCGGTGGGTAGTATTATTGCCCTGGGGTCTGTGGGTTTGACCCTCACCTATGGCATTTTGCGGCTGTCTAATTTTGCCCATGGTGATTTTATGACTTTGGCCGCCTATCTAACGTGGTGGGCCAACACCAGTGGAGTTAATTTGTGGTTATCCATGGCCCTGGGTTGTGGCGGCACCATCATTGCCATGTTTCTCAGTGAATGGTTACTCTGGAAACCTATGCGGGCTAGGCGGGCCACGGCCACCACTTTGATTATCATTTCCATTGGTCTGGCTCTATTTCTCCGTAACGGTATTCTTTTAGTCTGGGGTGGCAATAATCAAAATTACCGAGTGCCCATTGTCCCTGCCCAGGATTTTATGGGTATTAAATTTGAGTATTACCGTCTGCTAGTCATTGTCCTGGCGATCGCCGCCATGGTGGTGTTGCACCTGATCTTGCAAAAAACCAAAGTGGGTAAGGCAATGCGGGCAGTGGCGGACAACGTGGATCTGGCCAAGGTTTCCGGCATTAACGTGGAATGGGTGGTGATGTGGACCTGGGTAATGACCGCCGTACTAACCGCCCTGGGGGGCTCCATGTATGGCCTAATGACCACTCTGAAACCGAATATGGGCTGGTTTTTGATTTTGCCCATGTTTGCCTCGGTAATCCTGGGGGGCATTGGTAATCCCTACGGGGCGATCGCCGGGGGACTAGTTATCGGCGTAGCCCAGGAAGTGAGCGTGCCGTGGTTTGGCACTAGTTACAAAATGGGGGTGGCCTTGTTGTTGATGATCATCATTTTGTTTATCCGTCCCCAAGGTTTGTTTAAAGGCACCCAGTGATGACCAGTGTGGGCAAACAAAGGTTAGATGCTCTGTTGGTGGCAAGGGGTCTGTGCGAGTCCCGGGCCCTGGCCCAACGGTTGATCCGGGCGGGAGAAGTAAAAATCAATCAACAGTTGGTGGATAAACCCGGTACCCTCGTAGCTCTGGATGCGGCGGTGGAACTAGCCCAAAAGCCTCCCTATGTTTCCCGGGGGGGAGAAAAATTGGCCAAAGCCCTAACAGAATTTGCCCTTGATGTGACCGGCCGCATTTGTTTGGATGGAGGAATTTCCACCGGTGGTTTTACCGACTGTTTATTACAAAGGGGAGCTACGAAAGTTTACGGAGTCGATGTGGGTTACGGCCAGGTGGCTTGGAAATTGCGCCAGGATGACCGGGTGATTTTGCGGGAGCGGGCTAATTTTCGTTACCTCACACCCCAGGATTTGTATGGAGACCAGCCCTGGCCGGACTTGGGAGTGATGGATTTGTCTTTTATTTCCCTTACCAAAGTGATGGCTCCCCTCTGGTCTCTCCTCGCCCCTCCCCGGGAAGTGGTCTTATTGGTTAAACCGCAATTTGAAGTGGGTAGGGAAAAAATTGGCAAAAAGGGAGTGGTGCGGGATGCCCAGGCCCAGGCAGAGGCCATTGACCAAGTGTGGCGATCGGCCCAGCCTTTGGGGTGGCAATTCCAGGGATTAACCTTTTCCCCAATCACCGGGCCAGCGGGCAATGTGGAATACTTACTCTGGCTTAGTCAAGCGGCTGTTAACACTTCTGCTCCAACGCTAGCTCAGTTGGGAGAAATTACCCAGCAGGCAATGGATTCTTTCAAGACTTGAGAGGGGATTCAAATCTTTCCTAGTCTCTTACCGGAAAGGATAACTAGATTGAGATCTCAGTCTGAGATATGTGGGAGAACGAAAGGCAAATCGAAACCCGTTTAAACAGGGCTAATGGTGGAGTCAAGCAAACATAGTAAGATTTGAGGTCGAGAGTGTAAACGGAGTTGACAATTGGGTAAATGCATTTACTAATTCCGGCGGCGGGTTCCGGCAAGCGCATGGGGAGTAGCCAAAATAAGTTGCTTTTAAATGTTCTGGGGCAACCGCTATTGAGTTGGACAGTACAAGCGGCTTTGACATCCCAGTCCATCGAATGGATTGGCATAATAGGGCAAACCTACGATTTTCCAGCCTTTGAAACTCTATTAACTCCTCTCCATAGCTCTAAACCAGTGCAGTTAATTGTCGGGGGAGATACCCGGCAGCAATCGGTTTTTAACGGCATCCAAGCCTTACCCCAGTCAGCGAAATTTGTGTTAATCCACGACGGTGCCCGTTGTTTGGCTACGCCGGATTTGTTTGATCGTTGCACAGAAGCCCTCCAGCATTGCCAAGGGCTAATTGCCGCCATGCCGGTGAAGGACACCATCAAAATAGTGGACTCCGCTGGTTGGATCATTGACACCCCCGATCGCCAGGGATTATGGGGAGCCCAAACGCCCCAGGGTTTTGACGTGGCCCTGCTCAAAGCCTGCCATGAAAAAGGTAAACAGGAAGGTTGGGAAGTGACGGACGATGCGGCCCTGCTGGAAAAATGTGGCCAGCCCGTAAAAATTCTCCAAGGGGAAGACACCAATTTGAAAATCACCACCCCCGTGGATTTGGCGATCGCTGAATTTATTTTGGGGCAAAGGTTGGCAAAATCTGCCTGAAAATAGGGAAATTTCGGGGTTCGGAAAGATCAAGTTAGGATGGAAGGGACTTTGAGCCTAGCAATCCAAGGAGACTTTCATCCATGACCGTTAGCGAGATTAATATTCCTAACTCTTTACTAGACCGGGATTGCACCACCCTTTCACGCCACGTCCTCCAGGAACTCAATAGTTTTGGCGCCGATGCCCAGGACTTGAGTGCCATCATGAATCGCATTGCCCTGGCCGGAAAATTAATTGCCCGTCGCCTCAGTCGAGCGGGGTTAATGGCCGATGTGTTGGGCTTCACCGGGGAAACCAACGTCCAGGGGGAATCGGTGAAAAAAATGGACGTATTTGCCAACGATGTTTTTATTTCTGTCTTTAAGCAAAGCGGCTTGGTTTGTCGCTTAGCTTCCGAAGAAATGGAAAAACCCTACTATATCCCCGAAAATTGCCCCATTGGTCGTTATACCCTGCTCTACGACCCCATTGACGGTTCCTCCAACGTAGACATTAACCTCAATGTGGGTTCTATTTTTGCTATCCGTCAACAACAGGGGGATGACCTGGACGGCAGTGCGTCGGATTTATTGGCCAACGGAGACCAACAAATTGCCGCCGGCTATATCCTCTACGGCCCTTCCACGATGTTGGTTTATTCCCTCGGCTCCGGGGTGCATAGCTTTATCCTTGATCCCAGTTTGGGAGAGTTTATCCTAGCCCAGGAAAATATCCGTATTCCCGACCACGGCCCCATTTACAGCACCAATGAAGGTAACTTTTGGCAATGGGATGAAGCCCTGAGGGACTACACCCGCTATGTCCATCGCCACGAAGGTTACACTGCCCGTTATAGCGGTGCTCTGGTGGGGGACATTCACCGGATTTTGATGCAAGGGGGAGTGTTTCTTTACCCAGGTACGGAAAAAAATCCTGACGGGAAACTACGTTTGCTCTATGAAACCGCGCCGCTGGCCTTTTTGGTGGAACAGGCCGGTGGACGGGCCAGTGATGGTCAACATCGTTTGCTGGATTTGATTCCGTCTAAATTACATCAGCGTACCCCCGTTATTATCGGCAGCGGGGAAGACGTCAAGTTGGTGGAATCCTTCATCAGTGACCACAAACAACGGCAAAGTAGTTAGTTTCCGCTACTACGAAACAGTTCAAAGAAGATCTTTCTACTTGTTGCTCAGTTAATTTAAGTAGCTTTATGCGACAGTTATTGCTAATTTCTGACCTGGACAATACCTGGGTCGGAGATCAACAAGCCCTGGAACAGTTGCAACAATACCTAGGCGATCGCCGGGGAGATTTTTATCTGGCCTATGCTACGGGGCGTTCCTACCATTCCGCTCGGGAACTACAAAAACAGGTGGGACTAATGGAACCGGACTATTGGCTCACCGCGGTGGGGAGTGAAATTTACCATCCGGAAGGCTTAGACCAGCATTGGGCTGATTACCTTTCTGAGCATTGGCAACGGGATACCCTCCAGGTGATCGCCGATGGTTTTGAGGCATTGAAACCCCAATCTCCCTTAGAACAAAACCCTTGGAAAATTAGCTATCACCTTGATCCCCAGGCTTGCCCCACCGTCATTGAACAATTAACCGAAACTTTGGCGGAGACTGGCATTCCAGTGCAGGTTATTTTCAGCAGTGGTAAGGATGTGGATTTGTTACCCCAACGCAGTAATAAGGGCAATGCTACCCAGTATCTGCAACAACATTTGGCCATGGAGCCGTTTCAAACCCTTGTGTGTGGAGATTCCGGCAACGATATCAGCCTGTTTGCCACCCCTTCCCGAGGAGTGATTGTCCGCAACGCCCAACCGGAATTGGTGCAGTGGTATGAGCAACGGCGGGAACCTAGGCATTATTGGGCCCAATCGAGCTACGCTGGCGCTATCCTAGAGGCGATCGCCCATTTCGATTTTTTTAGTTGACACGTTAGTTAACATTTCCGAATGGGTAAACAAAGTAAGCTACAATTTGACATTGTTCAATTTTGAGTACAGGGTGCAAAACCGAGGAGGGCGTTATTGCTGAGCCACTAAACTTGACGGTCAGTTTACGCGGGACGTTGGAAGTCAAGGAAAAGCTACAAATATTCCGTCTGACAGGCCTGTTGGACGCATTTTCCGAGCCTACCTTCCGTAAGGTAGTTAGTGACCATATCGAGGCGGGCCCCTCCCATGTGGTACTAGACTTGTCCACCATTGATTTCATTGATAGCTCCGGCTTGGGGGCATTGGTACAGGTAACCAAACTTTCCCAAAATAAACAGGGGAGCGTGCAGATTGTCACCAATCCTAGGGTTACCCAAACGGTAAAACTGGTGCGTCTGGAAAAATTTCTCCACCTCCACAATTCCCTGGCCGAGGCGATCGCCGCCGCTGATGCGGAATAATGATGGCCCCTTGCCTGGGCATAGCCAAACCCTGTCATTGTTGTTCGGCCTTGACTGCAATGGGGACGTGCCATGACCCGGTTTAATGACCATCCCCTTTGGCAATCCTTGCTTTCCACCACCTCTGATTTACCAGTGCAGTCTCTCTCCCCCGTGGCCCTAGCTTACCTGGGGGATGCCGTTTTTGAACTTTATGTCCGTTGCCGTTATCTGTTTCCTCCCCGCCGTATAGGGGATTTTCACCGTCGGGTGGTGGCCCAGGTGCGAGCTGAGCAACAGGCCCAAATATTAGCCATCCTGTCTCCCCAACTAACTGATCCGGAAAAGGAATGGGTGCGTCGGGGTCGCAATGCCGCCACATCGACTTCCCGCCGGGCCAACCCAGAACTTTACCAGGCCGCCAGTGGTCTAGAAACTCTTTTGGGTTATTTATATCTCAGGGATGTCCACCGCCTGGATGAACTATTAGCCTTAATTGAACTGCCAGACGCAGCCCCACGTTAGCCCCCCAAAGTCATGACTGAAATGCCCAAGAAGAAATTTTCTCCCCGTTCCACCCGTGGGGACAAGCCCCGCTATGGGGAGCATAAGCCGAAGCCGAAGCGGGCCGGTGATAAACCCCGCTTTAAAGATGACCAGCCCCAGGATTTTAAAGAAAAATCTGATCGCTTCCAGGATAAGCCCCGCCCCCGCCCCCATGAAGACCGGCCCCGACGGGCTGGGGATAAGCCCAGCAACTTTAAAGACCGGTTTAAAGATAGGGATAAACCCCGCTACGGTGAAGACAAACCCCGGCGATCGGGCCAGAAGCCTCCATTTGGTAAAACTTTCCCCGCTGCCCCCCCGCCGATGGACTCCGAGCAAGCCCAGGAAGCCTTAGATTTACTCTACGGCCACCATGCTGTCCTAGCAGCCCTAGACGGCGATCGCCAATTGAATCGCATTTGGATTACTTCTCACCTCCGCCACGACATCCGTTATCGCACTAAAATCCAGGCCGCTAAAGCTAACGGGACAGTGGTGGACGAAGTCGATAATTTCCGCCTGAATCAAATCACCCATAATGCCAATCACCAAGGCATCGCCGCCCAAGTGGCTCCCTATCACTATTGGGAATTGGGGGATCTGATTGATAAAGCTAAAAGCCAAAGCACCGCTCCAGTTTTGATCATCATCGACAGCATTACCGATCCCCATAACCTGGGGGCCATCATCCGCACCGCTGAAGCGTTTGGGGCCCAGGGCATGGTACTGCCCCAACGACGGGTGGCAGGCATCACCTCGACGGTAATGAAAGTGGCCGCCGGAGCTTTGGAACATTTTCCCGTGGCCAGGGTGGTCAATCTCAGTCGAGCATTAGAGACCCTGAAAGAATCAGGCTTTTGGATTTATGGCACCGTGGCAGGAAAACAAACCGCCCTGCACCAAACGGATTTACGGGAACCCATGGGGTTAGTAATTGGCTCCGAAGGAGAGGGATTAAGCTTGCTGACCCAAAAACACTGTGATCATCTCATTACCATCCCCCTAAGCGGTAAAACTCCCAGCCTTAACGCTTCTGTGGCAGCGGCTATCAGCCTCTATGAAATCTTTCGGCAACGGGGCTTTGATCGTCCTACCTTGACCACTGCTTCGGATTCGACATTGGAGTTACCAGGAATTTCAGTAGACTAACTAGGGCAAAAGGACAAAAGAGGCGATCTAATTGCCATTCTGCCGGCAATGTAACAAAATATTGCGGGTTTGAAAGCTAGAATGACAGCAACTAAAACCTCTTATGTTGTCTCCATCCTTATCCGAAGTCCTATGAAAGAACTGTGGATCCGTGTTTTGTCCCTGCTGGGCATGGCTCACTGGGTTGTGATTAGCACCGGTGCTCCTCGCTGTACCTATTACTTTGGCCCCTTTGCCCGCCGCAGTAGTGCGGAGAGGGCCCAATTAGGTTATCTAGAGGATTTACAGGGGGAAGGAGCCCAAGATATCCAGGTGACCATTAAGCAGTGCAAGCCGGCCCGCCTAACTATTTTTGATGAAGGGGAAGAATTAATGCCCCTACTTTCCCCCTAGGACAGAGATCTCGTCCATCTCCACTACGGCCCAATTGTCTCCGCCTAGTCCAATCCTTGGTGATCACCTTTGGGCCTAGGCTATGCCTTGATGGAGAATAATGGAAAGACTATCAACGATTTTTGCTTTCCCCGCCCATGACCCTGCGCCTGTACGACTCCCTCACCCGAGCCAAACAAACCCTCCAATCCCTCCGCCCTGGCCTGGTGACCATGTACTGTTGCGGCATCACGGTCTATGACTATTGCCATCTGGGCCATGCTCGCACCTGCATTACCTGGGACCTGGTGCGCCGTTATTTAGAATGGTCGGGCTACGAAGTCCGTTATGTACAAAACTTCACCGACATTGACGACAAAATCCTCAAACGGGCAATGGACGAGGGTTCCACCATGGAAGCAGTGTCAGAAAAATTTATTGCTGCCTACTTTGAAGATATGGAAGCTTTGGGGGTCCAACCGGCGGATCTCTATCCCCGGGCCACCCACACCCTAGATGGCATTAGACGGCTAATTGCGGAGTTGGAAGCTAAAGGTTATGCCTATCCTGCCGCCGGAGATGTCTACTATTCAGTGCGTAATTTTGCTGGTTATGGTAAATTGTCCGGGCGTAGGTTAGAAGATTTACAGGCGGGGGCCAGTGGCCGGGTGGCGGATGCCGATGGTGCCCACAAACAAGACCCCTTTGATTTTGCCCTGTGGAAAAGCGCTAAACCGGGGGAACCGGCCTGGGAATCCCCCTGGGGCAAAGGGCGGCCGGGCTGGCACATCGAATGTTCCGCTATGGTGAGGGAATTTTTAGGGGAAACCATTGATCTCCATGTGGGGGGCAATGACTTAATTTTTCCCCACCATGAAAATGAAATTGCCCAATCAGAGGCGGTGACAGGGCAACCCCTGGCCCAATATTGGCTCCATAACGGCATGGTCAAGGTGGATGGGGAGAAGATGTCCAAATCCCTGGGGAATTTCACCACCATCCGGGCTTTACTAAAAACCGTTGACTCCATGGCCATTCGTTTGCTTGTCCTCCAAGGCCATTACCGCAAACCCTTGGATTTCACCGATACGGCGATCGCCGCCGCCACCAATGGTTGGCAAACGTTAACCGAAGGATTGAAATTTGGTCATGACCATAGCAAGGATTTTGGCTGGGATTTAGAAGATTTCGCGCCCATCGGCCCCAACGCCAATCAATGGACAGAGGCATTCCAACAGGCAGTGGATGACGATTTCAATTTTGCTGGTGGTTTGGCAGTACTGTTCGAATTGGCTAAACATCTGCGTTCCGAGGGCAATAAGTTAAAGTTTGAGGGGATAACCCAGGCCGATCCAGATTTATTAAAAACCCAATGGACTACGTTGGTTAGTCTGGCGGAAATTTTGGGTTTACGCGCTAATCTAGATTCCCCATCTGCCACAAATGCTGGTTTAACCGACACAGAAATTGAACAACTGGTGACCCAACGCACCCAAGCTCGGAAAGACAAAAACTGGGCTGAAGGCGATCGCCTGAGGGATTTACTGCAAGAAGCGGGGATAACCTTAGTGGACAAGCCCGGCGGCGTAACAGTATGGTTCCGTTAGTTGATCCTCAGCAGGTATCACTGGACCATATTCTCCTTAAAAAACTGCAAAAATTTTTCCATGGCAAAAAGTGGGCTGCTTAGGACATTTTCAATTTTATCCCTATTCCGTTAGAGAGGGGGAATTAGAATGAAAGAAAAAGGCTGAAAAGCCCGGAGAGAAAATGACAGAAACAAGAGAAGCAAAAAAGATAGTACGATATGTAGATACTTATAGTGAACTGTATAAGGATATATTCATTTCAAATAATTTCGAGACCGCTTAAGTCTTTATTGACAAGCTTTTTGGTGAATTTGACTGCCTCAGTCTTACTAGAAACGACTAGAATGCTAGAGATTTAGCCATGGGAGAAACCAAATTGTCAGAAAAAGTTTTCCCTCGACGATGTCAATATTTGTCAGAATAAATTTTAAACATTGTTTGATTAAATTGGTGTGACATTAACAGCGCAGGCTTTTAGTTCAGGCTGTTTAGAAATCGGGCAAGCAATGGGATGGGTCAAACTATTGACTTCTGCATTTTCCTGCCACAAAAACCCCCAATGCATAGGCATAAAAACTGTACCGGGAGCAATGGCCTTAGTCACCAAAACTTCTAGTTGGGCAGAACCCCGTCGAGATTTAATTAAGACTAGATCTTGGCTTTTAATACCCAACTTTTCTGCGTCCCTAGGATGCATTTCCAGGATCGGTTTAGGGTGCATTTTTTTGATTTTGGCAATATGGCCAGTGCGGGTTTGGGTATGCCAGTGACCATAAAGGCGACCGTTGGTAAGGACAAAAGGATAATTGGGATCCACTGGTTCCGCTAAACCTTGGCCATGGTCTAAACAAAAGTTTGCTCGACCAGTTTCTGTGCAAAATTTATGGTCAGTGTATAGTCTTTTGGGGCTTAAAATTTCTTTTTCATGCTCAGCACTAGGACGGGGCCATTGTAGGGGACCAAATCTTTCCAAAGCTCTGTAACTAATGCCCGATTGATCACACAATCTACCAGCGGTTAATTGCACATATTCCCAATGCACCGCCGCTGAATTGGTAAACTTAAACTGCTCTGCAAAGCCTAATCTGCGGCCCACCTCTGCGAAAATTTGCCAATCTGCCCTGGCTTCTCCCGGGGGAGAACGAAAAGCGGTGGATAGGGTAACTACACGCTCGGAATTAGTCATAGTGCCGGTTTTTTCACTCCATTGGGCCGCTGGTAGTAATAAATGAGCATATTCCGCTGTTTCCGTTGGAAAGTAAGCATCTTGATGAATCGTAAATGGCGATCGCCGGAGGGCATTTTTAACCCTTTCTAAGTCCGGCATGCTGACCGCTGGATTAGTGGCCACAATCCAGAACAAACCAACCTCTTGGCGTTCTAAACCCATGAACATTTCCCAGGCGGATAAACCCGGTTGAGCATCAATACGACCGGGGGGAATTTGCCAAAATTGTTCCACTTCCTGGCGGTGTTGAGCATTTTTAATCGAGCGATAGCCCGGCAATAAGTGGGATAAGCCCCCGGCTTCCCTACCCCCCATAGCGTTGGGTTGTCCTGTTAAAGAAAAAGGTCCACTGCCGGGTTTGCCAATCTGACCAGTGAGTAAATGTAGGTTAATTAGACAACGACCCTTAGCCGTACCCTGGGAAGACTGATTTATTCCCATGGACCAGAGGGAGAGCACGGCCCTAGCATTGCCCCAGTAGTTCACCACAGTTTCCAATTGCTCCAGGGTAATGCCACAGGTTTGGGTTACTTTTTCTGGGGTGTATTGGCTAATAACTTGACAATATTGCTCAAAATCTTGGGTGTGATTGTTAATAAATTCTTGATCAATTAAATTCCTTTTTTTTAGTAAATAGGCGATGCCATGGAGTAGCTCAATATCACTGCCCGGATTGATGGCTAAATGTAAATCTGCCACTTCAGCGGTGGCGGTACGGCGGGGATCCACCACAATTAATTTAACGTGGGGATTTTGCTTATGATGTTTACGTAAACGATTAAAAACAATCGGATGACAATCGGCAGTATTAGTGCCAATCAGAAAAGCACAATCGGTCAACTCTAAATCTTCATAACAGCAAGGAGGACCGTCAGAACCGAAGCTTAGGCCATAGGCGGATACGGCCGAAGACATACAAAGGCGGGAGTTAGTGTCAAAATTATTGGTTCCTAAACAGCCTTTAAATAGCTTTTGGGCAACATAATAATCCTCGGTTTGCATTTGTCCGGAGGCGTACATACATAAGCTGTTTACGCCTAAGGTTTGACTAACTTGTTGGATTTTATCAACTACAATCTGCAAGGCTATTTCCCAGCTGATCGGTCGAAATGGCTGGTCCAAACTTGGCCGAAACATTGGATGCATTAGCCGCTGTTTATCCATTGCTTCCAACACGGTAGCCCCCTTTACACAGACCATGCCCTGGCTAGAAGGATGCTGGCGATCGCCTCTAATTTTATGGCCACCGCCGGAGTTAACTGCCGACTTTTGGGGACTAGCAACAGCCTCCAAACCACAACCAACCCCACAGTAGGGACAAAGGGTTCTGATGGTGGGAAGAATAGCTGAGGAATCCATTAAAATATCGGCAGTTGATTGAAGCGGATGTGATTAGTTGACCACTAATTAACCAAAAGATGAATACAGTTAATATGATTGGTCGATATTTGATCGGATTGAAAAACTTTAACAGTTAATTCATCCTGGGGGCTAGCCCAAAACAATAATCGTTCTCCGGGGAAAATTAGTTTTTCCTTTTTCCAAGTGCCATTGATGATGATTTGCTGTAGGTTATTACCACTATTGCGATAGTAGCAAAGCCGATTATCACTGGCATGGGTCGAGTTGTTAGGGGGCGAGAGGGGATGATTAAAGTTGTTAATGGTTGACATTATCTTAGAAATTAATCGTAAACCTACGGCTGGGAAAATTACTGGTGGTCAATGGTGACAACAACAAAAATTCAGCTAATCCAAATAATTTAATACCCTTCCATGGATTCCACTGCGGGGGCGGGGCCACTATCTCCCTTGGAACTAAAAGTTTGCACTAAGCCAATGCCCACTAAGGCGATCGCCGCTACACAAGTTACCCCGGCCACAATTTTTTTGATGAGCAAACCAGGGTTGGGCTGGTCTTCTTTCATTTCATCATCTTCATCGTGGGCATAACGGTGAAAGAGAAAATCAAGGGCATAATTCCGCAGTTGATAATATTTAGGGTCATCGGTAATTTGACTGCGGTTGCGGGGACGATCAAAGGGGATATCTAAAATTTCACCAATTTTTGCGCTGGGGCCATTGGTCATCATTACCAGGCGATCAGCAAGGAATAAAGCTTCATCAATGTCGTGGGTAATCATCAACACAGTCAGATTATTTTCTCGCCAAATTTTTAATAGCTCCTCTTGTAATTCCTCCTTAGTAATGGCATCCAAAGCCCCAAAGGGTTCGTCCAGGATCAACACTTCTGGAGAAATAGCTAAAGCCCTGGCGATCGCTACCCGTTGTTTCATACCCCCAGAAATTTGCCCGGGTTTTTTCTGGGCCGCTTCCGTCAAGCCCACCATTTCTAAGTAATGTTTAACTAACTCTCCTTTTTCCGCTTTGGACTTATCTGGATAAACCGATTCCACCGCAAGAAAAACATTGTCATAGGCAGATTTCCAAGGCAACAAGCAGTAATTTTGGAAAACCATCATTCGGTCAGGGCCCGGAGCAGTAATAACTTTATTTTTAAGCTTAACTGTGCCCTGGGTGGGTTGATTAAAGCCCGACACCATATTTAAGAGGGTAGATTTACCACAGCCAGAATGACCAATGATACAAATAAATTCTCCTTCTTTTACTTCTAGATTGACCCCGTCTAAAACCGTATAGGGCCCCTGGGGAGTGGGATAAACTTTCGTAACATTGTCAATGGCTAAAAAAGCAGTGGTTTCCTGAGTGAATATGGATTCGTTGGCATTCATTGTTTGCATGGCATTTAGAAAATAGATATTCAAAGGTTAGAAATGGGGTCAAAAATTGATTTACTAATTAACTTGATCAATTTGGTCAATGAGAATTTCTGTTACTTGAATATCCCGATGAATGGTGAAACGTTTAATGTAGCCGAGGGGATCATTGGGGGTGAAGACCATGCCATCAAACAGGGAAACATTATGGTGATCGCCTTCTAAATCGGGCCAACCTAAATGGCGACAAGCTTCCCCAAACAGGTCAGGACGGCGAACCCTCTCAATAATCTCCACCCAGTTTTTAGGAAAATCAATGTAACCCCAACGGGCTAACTGAGTCAGGATCCATAACCCTTCACTGCGGGAGGGATAGTTAGATTGCTTGACATAAAATTGATTGAAATCCAGCAATATTTCCGCTTCTTTACCATTCCCTTGATCATATTCAGTCAAAAATCCTGGACTGATATATTCTGTGGAGGTGCCGACATATTGGGGCAAGGCCAGATAATCTAAAATTTCTTGGCGATGACGGCGATCGTCACAATATTCACAGGCTTCCAACAGAGCTTTGACAAGGGCTAAATGGGTAGCTGGATATTTATTAACCCATTCTTCCCGTACTCCCAAAACCTTTTCCGGATGACCATTCCAAATGTCTAAATCCGTGGTAATAACATAGCCTAAATCCTGTTTGACGGCATAGGAATTCCATGGTTCTCCCACACAAAAACCGTCGATATTACCAGCCTCTAAATTAGCTACCATTTGGGGAGGTGGTAGGCGCATTAGATTAATGTCTTGATCGGGATCAATACCGCCAGAAGCCAGCCAATAACGCAGTAATAAATTTTGCATGGATGCGGGGTGAACCATGCCTAAGGTAGCAACTTGATCGGGGGTTTCTGATAGTTTTAGCCGTAAATCTTCGAGGGTTTTAACACCAGCTGCAGCAAACTTTTTATCGAGGGTAATAACGTTGCCGTTGCGACTCATCACCATGGCAGTAATCATAGGTAAAGGAGTTTTTCCCCCCATGCCCAAGGTTAAAGCTAGGGGCATGCCTGCCACCATTTGTGCTCCATCTAACCGTCTTTCCCGAATGCCATCGGCGATCGCCTGCCAACTGGGTTCCCGTACTAGATTAACCTGCTCTAAACCATGTTTTTGGAAGAAACCTTTTTCTTTGGCTACCACTAACGGGGCACAATCGGTGAGGGGAATAAAACCCAAGTCGAGGTTGATCTTTTCCAGTCCATTGCCAGTAATAACCGCCGTTGATGGGGCGGCCAGACCAACTTTTTTAACCCTTTTCTGTTGGTTTAGAAAATAAACCATTTCCCCCCGCAAGGCGTAATAACTGGGATGGTTCACCACTTCTAAACGGTGGCGGGGTCGGGGGATGGGCACTTCCAAAATTTGCCCAATGTGGGCTTCGGGCCCTGTGGTTAACATCACTACTCGGTCAGAAAGTAATAACGCTTCGTCCACATCATGGGTAACCATAATGCAAGTTACGCCACTTTCCTGGACAATTTCCATTAACCGTTCCTGGAGATTACCCCGGGTTAGAGCATCCAAAGCCCCAAACGGTTCATCTAATAATAAAACCTTAGGACGGATCGATAATGCCCTGGCGATCGCCACCCGTTGTTTCATGCCTCCGGATAGTTCCCCTGGCCGCTTATGCATGGCCCGTTGCAATCCCACCAAGGCAATATTGTCATCAATAATTTTTTCCCGCTCCGGTTTGGATAGATTCCGCAAAACCCGATTCACCGCTAAGGCGATATTTTGCCGCACCGTTAACCAAGGCAACAAAGAATAATTTTGAAAAACCACCATTCTTTCTGGGCCGGGGCCCACAATTTCCCGGCCTTCCATAATTACCCCGCCAAAGGTCGGTTTATCTAAACCCGATACCATATTTAACAGAGTTGATTTACCGCAACCGGAATGGCCAATGAGGGAAATGAATTCCCCCGATTTAATTTTTAGCTCAATATTTTTTAAAGCAATATAACGATCGCCATTGGGCAGGGGAAAAATCCGGTCAACGTGGTCAATTTCAATGAAGGCAGACATGGCACTCAAGAATGGAGGTTAATTATTAATCAAAACTGCGGTATCTAAAGTCAACTGGGGGACATATGGAAGATAAAACCTAATGCCAACTATTTTTGTTCTTCCGGCACCATTAAGCTGGCAATAAAACTGACAAAACGATCTAGCAGCAAACCAACAATACCAACATAGAACAGGGCCAAAATAATTTCACTGGTGTTGGAACTGTTATAGGCATCCCAGATAAAGAAGCCAATGCCCACGCCCCCCACAAGCATTTCCGCCGCCACAATGGCTAACCAAGACAAGCCGATGCCAATGCGTAACCCGGTGAAAATATAGGGCACAGAAGCAGGAAAAAGAATGTTGAAAAAATACTCTAATTTTGATAACTGTAAAACCCGGGAAACGTTACGGTAATCCTGGGGAACTTGCTGCACCCCCACCGTTGTATTGATAATAATTGGCCAAATAGCAGTGATAAAAATTACGAAAATTGCCGAAGGTTCACTTTCCCGTAACGCCGCCAGAGCAATGGGCAACCAAGCTAGGGGAGGAATAGTTCTCAGCACTTGAAAAATTGGGTCTAGGGCGTCGTACATTACCTTGCTAGTGCCCACTAAAATACCTAAAGCAATACCTACCACTGCGGCTAAAGTAAAGCCCACTGCCACCCTAGTTAAACTGGCAAAAATTTGTAAGCCCAAACCTTTATCGGTGCCCCCATTATCAAAAAAGGGATTAATAATCAGAGGGTCCCAGGTTTCTTGGAAAACGGTGATCGGACTAGGTAAATTGGGGTTGGGGCCAGAGCAGATAATTTGCCAAATCACCAAAAAAATAATCAGGGCAATTAATGGACGGGTAAGTTTTTTAGAATAGGCTAAAAAGCGAAATACATTGGTCCGGGAACTGCGTCGATTAACTGCGATGTTAGCCATAAATTTAGCTCGGTAATAGAAAAAATAAGAAAAATTAGATTTTCAGGGATTACGAAAATGCCATACATTTATTCAAAAACTTCCAACGTCATCGCCAAAAATTTTTGAAAAATGTCTAAAAAGTCTGGATTTTCCCCCTAAATCTAATTAGTTCAACCAGCGGACTTTGACTTAGATCTTCCCACCATTGGAGGGCTAGGGGGACTTATTCAACTGCCTCTTAGGCCTTAATGGCTTTGATTTTCAAGCTGTCCAAGTAAGCCTGGGGATTTTCAGGATCGAATTTAACGCCATCAAAAAATGTTTCCACACCCCGGGACGTACTGGTGGGAATTTGGTCAGCGGGAACTCCGATCGCCGTGGCGGCCTCTTTCCAAAGATCTTCTCGGTTAACTTCAGCGATAACTTTTTTGGTATCGGTGGAGGCGGGTAAATAACCCCAACGAATATCCTCCGTTAAGAACCAAAGGTCATGGCTTTGATAGGGATAGGAAGCGTTATCCCGCCAGAATTTCATCGCCAAATCGCGGTCATCAAGGGTACGGCCATCGCCGAAATCGACTTTGCCCTGGAGCCGACCTAAAATATCCTCAGAAGGAACATTAAGGTATTGGCGACCACCGATAATCTCCGCCATTTCCTCTGTATTGG
This sequence comes from Synechocystis sp. PCC 6714, assembly GCF_000478825.2. NCBI lineage: Bacteria > Bacillati > Cyanobacteriota > Cyanophyceae > Synechococcales > Merismopediaceae > Synechocystis > Synechocystis sp. PCC 6714. The sequence goes on from NZ_CP007542.1 coordinate 3,277,565, forward strand.
CAGGATCGTCACACCATTGTTGGGCTTCTAAAACTGCCTTCAATAACGCCTTGGCCGCCTTAGGATTTTGATCTGCCCAGTCTTTTCGCAGGGTAAAAGCCTTCTCCGGATGATCTTTCCACAACTCACCGGTAATTAACGCTGAATAACCTGCTCCTTGGGCCACTAGCTGGGCATTCCAGGGTTCCCCTACGCAAAAAGCACTCATGTTACCCACTTTCATATTGGCTACCATCTGGGGGGGAGGCACGGGGATAACAGAGACATCCTTACCGGGGTCAATGCCACCGGCAGCTAACCAATAACGAATCCAGAGATCATGGGTTCCCCCAGGAAATGTCATCGCCACCTTACTTTCCTTGGTTAACTTAGCTTTAAGGGGTTGACTATCGGTGCTGACTTTTAAATCCTTCAACGCATTATCAACGGAAATGCCCTGGCCTTGGGTGTTGAGACGGGCCAAAATATACATGGGTACCGGTTTTTGGGTGATAGTTCCCAGGGTCATCATGTAGGGCATGGGGGTGAGAATATGGGCTCCGTCAATGCCCCCACCACCGGAACCAAGTTCGAGATTATCTCTGGTTACAGGCCAGGATGCTTGCTTCAGTACTTCTACCTCTGTCATCCCATACTTAGCAAATAGTCCTTTTTCCTTAGCAATGATTAGAGGGGAGGCATCGGTGAGGGCGATAAAACCAAGCTTAGCTTTAGTCACTTCTGGAGCATCTTCCGCGCTGACGGGAGCCGGTTGTGTCCCTGGGGAAGCATTCTCAGTATTAGGTGTGGTGGTGGGGGAGGTACAACCATGGAGAACCACTCCTCCAATGGCGGCAGCCCCTGCGGTTAACATGAACTTGCGTCGGGTAGTTCGGGAAAAATTACTCATAGTTTAGGTAATAACTTAGGCAATAACTGAAGTCACAAAGGGCAACCGCTGACGATCACATTCCTAAGACTGGATTTTTTTCTTGTAAATATTTGTATAGTTTGTAACTAATAATTAATTTTCATGCGCTTACTGCATTATTGCTAGCTTATTTTGCATATGATTGCAGTCGGTGCCATTGCTGTTGCACCAGTCCGTCATCAATCAACTGTTCTGCTTTAGCGATCGCCGTTTCCAGGTTTTCCAAATCAGTATGTTGCCAGAGATAAAAAGCACTGTTCCAAATCAGGGCTGGGCGTAGGGGGGTTTGTTCTCCGGCCAGGGTTGCTTTAGCCAAAGTTGAATAATCAGTCAAATTGGTCCAAACCGGATTTTTGCCCCCCAAACCAAAATCGGCAGCGTGGAGCCGTAGGCGAGTTAAAGCATTGTCCCCTTGGGTTAAATCGTATAAACCAATAATGGCCGTGCGTTCCTGGGGTAAATCACAGCTTCCCTCCAAACCTTTCACTGTGGTAAATGCACTAACTCCCCGTAGGGTCAGGGCCTCGGTAATCATGTTTTCCGTGGGGGGATGAACAAACCCTGCCACCACATGGTGTTTACCGGCATAGGGACTCCAAATTAACTCCAAGGTAGCAATGGGAGGACGTTTCCCGATTTCCCGCCGGTAGCTGACCAATGCCTCTGCCTGGGGAAAATGTTTCGCTAAATAGACAAAGGCAAGATTGGTTTTTTCTAAAATTGCTTGAATTTCCCCTAAAGATGGCGATCGCCAATTAACTCCCAAACCCTGCCAGATTTCCATTAGGGGAATACCTTCTTTGGTGGGCATTCTATCCCCGCCATGTTGCAAAACCGGACAGCCCGCCGCCGCCAACAGTAACGCCGTCAGGGGACTAAGGGGACAGGTGCGATCCCGCCCATCGTAGGGCTGGCTGAGCATCAACACCGATTTTCCCGAATTCAAAGTCGGTACCTTTGGACCCCATTGGTCAAACGCATCCAACATTCCTGCCAACTCAGTGCCCGTAGGTCTTTTAATGCGGTGGGCAATTAAAAACGCACCAATCTGGGCCGGGGTTGCTTCCTTGGTTAACATCAACTCCATAGCCCGAGCCGATTCTTCCCTGGTCAAATTTTTGCTGGTATGGGGACCACTGCCCACTTTTCTCAACAGATCACGAAATTCCTTGCTCATAATGACGGAAAAATGGGCTATCCCAGGAATACATAGCAAAGATTTCTTATAGCTCTTTAGCCAGGGCATAAAGGTGATTTTTGCTACCAATTAATTTTCCAATGCTGGGAGGCCAACGGGCGCGAAAAAACAGAGTATTTACGTACAATGGAAATGGACAGAGTTAAGCCTCAACTCCTCTGTAATATTGCTCTTTTTCAACTCGCCCATGGCCCTAAAACTTTATTTCCTGCGCCACGGACAAACCGCCTACAGTGCCACTGGCGGATATTGCGGCACCCCAGAGAATGATCCTGGGCTAACCCCAGACGGAGTTTTAATGGCTAAGGAATTCGCCGAAGCCTATGCCCATTACCATTGGCAAGCAGTGTATGTTAGCCCCTTGCAAAGGGCCCGCCAAACGGCCCAACCCCTGTGTGAGCGTCTGGGCATAAAAATGGAAATCCGCCCCGGCCTGCGGGAAGTTGCCTATGGGGAATGGGAGGGACTCCATCCCACAGAAGTCTATCAACGGGACCATGACCTTTATATGCAATGGCTGACCGATCCCGCCTGGAACTCTCCCCCCGGTGGTGAAAGGGGCATCGACATCGCCCGCCGGGGCACCAGGGTGTTGGAGGAAATAGAGGACCGTTTTGAGGACGGCAACGTCTTACTGGTTTCCCACAAGGCTACCATCCGAATTTTGCTCTGCTGTCTGATGGGCATTGACGTGGGCCGTTATCGGGACCGTTTTGCCATGCCCGTAACTGGACTAAGTGTGGTGGAGTTATCCTCCCGGGGCCCCCTATTTCATTCCATCGCTGAACGTTCTCACCTCAGCCCCTATTTACGCAGTTTGCCCAGCACCTAAAGACGGGTAATGCTGACGGGCACCCGGCCTTTGCGGGGGTTAGCAATTTGTTGGAAAGCAGAGCGACTGAGATCGATGGAGCAGTTACAACGGTCACTCACCGTCACCACCACTGATTTACCAGTGCGTCGATTGGTTACCCTGACTCGGGTACCGAGGGGAAGGCTGGGATGGGCCGCCACCATGCGACCATGGTTATAGACCTGGCCGTTGGCCATCTTCCGCCCCACAAATTGGTTTCCGTAGAAGGTGGCCGATTGGGCCTGCACCGGCAAGGGCAATATGAGGGGAATTAGTAGGCTAGCAAACAAAAAGCGCAAATCAATCAACCTCTTTAGCTTGAAACAACAATTCGAGGTTAACAGTGTAGCTTACGAAACTTTCTTGGTCAAATTAATTGCCCCCATCAAGCAAATTTTGGGAACCTAGCGCCGAGGAAAACGTCTCTTTTGCAAAAAATCGGGGATGTCCAATTCCGGAGCCATGGGAATCTCTCCCAGGGGATCTTCGGAAGCGGCGGCTGATTCCACCATTTCCACTCCGGCCGGGGGACCACTGAGCACCGTCCTATTGGTGGCCTTTGCTTGGGGTTTCTCTTTTTCACCGTTGAAGCCCGTGGCAATAACCGTAATTCTCATTTCCCCTTGTAGGCGATCGTCAATCACTGCCCCAAAGATGATATTGGCGTCAGGGTCCACCACTTCATAGATAATTTCAGCGGCTACGTTGACTTCATGCAGGGTTAAATCGGTGCCCCCGGTAACGTTGAAGACAACTCCCTTAGCTCCTTGGATAGATGATTCCAACAGCGGAGAAGAAATGGCCGCAGTGGCTGCTTCCTTGGCCCGGGATTTCCCGGAACCCACACCAATCCCCATCAAAGCTGATCCGGCATCGGCCATCACCGCCCGCACATCGGCAAAGTCCACGTTTACCAAACCGGGGATAATAATAATGTCGGAAATGCCCTGTACCCCTTGACGGAGAATATCGTCGGCAACCCGAAAAGCTTCTTGGAGCGGAGTTTCCGCCGGAATAACCGATAGCAGTTGGTTATTGGGGATAACAATTAGGGTATCCACCCGGGATTGCAGAGCACTAATGCCTTCCTCCGCTTGTTTAGCCCGACGTCGACCTTCAAAAGTGAAGGGACGGGTGACAATGCCCACTGTCAAACAGCCCATTTCCTTGGCCACTTCTGCCACAATGGGAGCCGCCCCAGTGCCAGTGCCTCCCCCCATACCAGCGGTGATGAAAACTAAATCTGTCCCCTCTAAGGAGCGGGCAATTTCATCCCGGGATTCCTCCGCCGCTTTTTGACCGATCGCCGGATTACCGCCGGCCCCTAAACCCCTGGTGAGTTTTTGACCAATTTGGATTCTATCTGGGGCTGTTGTATTGGTTAACGCCTGGGAATCTGTATTAATGGCCCAAAAATCAATGCCCGTCACCCCACTGGCAATCATACGGTTGACAGCGTTGCAACCGCCTCCCCCAACACCGATGACTTTGATTTTGGCAATGTTACTAGGCACAATCTGATCCCTTTTTAGGTTTGGACTAGGGCTGGCAAAAGTGGGCGCCTCCACCACAGCCTCCAACGGGTCATTATCAACGATGGAGGACGAAAATAAATCATCTAACCCCTCCGTTCCGTCATTGAGATCACTACCGGTAAAACCTATGCTGTTTAGGGGTAAATCATTATTGAGCGTCATTGCAGGGGGGAAGTATTAGGGGATCAAAATGGGGAAGTCGTAAAGCAAAAGAGTAACAACAGGGAGAACAAAGCTTCTGGGAGAGAAGGGTATTGAGGCCCTTTGGTGACGAAAGAGATTCCCTCCCCCAAGCGCAAATCCCAGCGGTCTATCGTCCCTACACTAGGCATATTGAGCAAATTTGTCAATGTGAATGCAAGCTTTTTTACCCTACCCATGGCGAATCCATGAAAGTGGAGGGTAAGAATATTAAGGTTTGCTGACGGTTACCTTTTCCTCAGCAACTTGGGGGCGTAGTCGAATGCTGGGACTGTCGGCATTGGTGAGGTCAATAAACAGTAAACGTTCTTTGGGTACCCGACTGGGCAAATTCTGCATTTTTTCCAACACTTGCAGTTTCCGTTCAAATTGGGAGAGGTCGGAACCAAGAAAAACCAAACCCAAATCCGTTGTCAAACTAATGTTAGTAGGATTATTGCCATTAATAATGCGGATGTTGACGGGGGATTGTTGGATTCGGACCTGGTGGGTTTGCCAAAAGCTACGGTATTGGGAGCCATAGCCCAGAAATTGCGGAGTTTGGGGCAGGGCATTCCGTACCTGCTGACTATAAAGGGTGGCTGGAATGTAGTTACCATTTCCGTCTAAATAGCCTAAACCTTGGTCCGCCACGGCGATCGCCACTGGTTGTCGTTCCTGCACCGCCACATTTACTTGGGCTGGCAATAATTGTCGGGTCACTTCCACTTTCAACAGGGCTGGATTTTTGGCCAGTTCATCCCCCAAAGCTTGGGTGGAGAGTTGCCAAATTGCCTGGGGATATTCCAAGTCTAAATCTTCGTATAACGTTTCCCTAGAAACTAATTTATTGCCCAAAAACTCCACTTGGCGATTGGAGCGAATAGACCATTCCGGCCAACTCATCATCCACACCATGCCCCCCGTCAAACCGCAGACACAGACAAATTGCCAGCAGGAGCGTAGGCGCTTCCAACGCCTCTGCCACATCAGTTGTTCCCGGCGATCTTTCAGGGAGTCAGACACAACTAAATCCGTCATGGGAGTTCAATAACCATCATCTCTGAAATGTTATAACCTAGGAATCAAGGACTCTAAGCACCGCCCTAGGGTTTATTTTCTTAATCAATCTTCACCAACTGTCCGGTAAATCCCATGTTTAAACAAAAACGCAGTCTGATTTTGGGAACTACAGCTCTGTTATTAACAACGGTGGCGGTGACTGGGGTTGGGTTGCGACTTGCCCGCTCCCAGGGCTACTTACAGGATAATCCCAAGGAGTTGGTGGACGAAGTTTGGCAGATTGTCAACCGCACCTATGTAGATGGTACTTTCAACGGTGAGGATTGGGTAGCGGTTCGTCAGGACTATCTCAAGCGGGATTACAGCAACCAGGAAGAAGCCTACGCTGCCATCCGGGAAATGCTGGAGAAGTTGAATGACCCCTACACCCGCTTCATGTCCCCTGATGAATTTCAATCTATGCGTATTGATACCTCTGGGGAACTAACTGGGGTGGGCATTCAAATCACCCAAGACCAAGATACGAAGAAGATCGTTGTGGTGGCCCCCATTGAAGATACCCCCGCCTACAATGCTGGCATCCTTTCCAAAGATGTAATCACTAAAATTGACGGCAAATCCACCGATGGTATGGAAGTGGATGACGCAGTGAAGTTGATTCGGGGTAAGCCAGGCACCGATGTAGTGCTCACCATTGAGCGGGAAGGCCAGGCGATCGAATATCCTTTGACTCGGACTTTAATTGAAATCCATCCGGTGCGGGCCCAAGTCGAAGATATTAACGGGGCCAGGGTTGGTTATATCCGTCTAAATCAGTTCAGTGCCCAGGCTTCGGAAGAAATGCGCCAAGCAGTGCAGAAGTTAGAAAAAGAGAATGTGGTGGGCTACATTTTTGATCTCCGCTCTAACCCCGGTGGCCTACTTTATTCCAGTGTGGATATTGCCCGTATTTGGTTGGATGAAGGGGGCATTGTTTCCACCGTCGATCGCCGGGGAGAAGTGGAGCAACAAAGTGCGAACAAACGGCAGTTGAGTAACCGTCCCCTGGTGGTGTTGGTGGATGGTGGTTCCGCCAGTGCCAGTGAAATTGTTTCTGGAGCTTTACAGGATAATCAACGGGCGGTCATTGTGGGCACTAAAACCTTTGGTAAGGGATTAGTACAATCAGTGCGGGAACTGGGGGATGGTTCGGGGATGGCGGTGACGATCGCCAAATATCTGACCCCCAATGGTCGGGACATTAATAAACATGGCATTGACCCCGATGTGGAAGTGGAGCTCACCGACGCTCAGCGGAAGGAACTACAGCAAAATCGGGAAAAAGTAGGCACCCTTGAAGACCCCCAATTTGCCAAAGCCTATGAAGTGCTGATGCAACAGGTGAACAAAACCGCTTCCAAGTAGGTTCAACAACAAGCCCGTGAACTTCCATTTGGCAAAAGTCTATGGTCCAAACTCCCCTGCCTTCCCTTGATTTTCCTGATTTATATCCGGAATCTGACGGTAAACCCATGGCCGACAATACCCTGCAGTACCACTGGATTGTTCGTTTAGTGACTAATCTCAAACACCTATTTCAGGGAAAAGCAGTCTTTGTGGCTGGAGATTTACTCTGGTATCCCGAACAGGTGACAGCTCCCCCCGCTCCCTGTCAGGCTCCCGATGCCATGGTAATTATGGGACGACCTGATGGGGAACGACGCAGTTATAAGCAATGGGAGGAGGACAATATTGCCCCCCAAGTGGTGTTTGAAATTCTTTCTGAGAGCAACAGTGCTAGGGAAATGCTCCACAAACAAATGTTTTATCGGCGGTATGGAGTGTTGGAAATGTTCTTCTACGATCCAGAATCCCACGACTTTTGGGGTCAAGTGCGTTCCCATGCAGATGCAGAATTTGAAACTATTATCCCCCTCAACTTTCCCTGGACTTCGCCAATCTTAGGAGTTCGCTTTGAAATGTTTGCCGATGGCTTGAAACTATTTTTTCCCAATGGAGAGCCATTTAAAGATCCGGAAACCCTTTTTGAGGAAAGGGATAGAGCTCAACAAGCACTGGATCAAGCGGAGCAAGAACGGGACCGGGCCTTTGCCAAATTGCGGGAATTGGGCATTGATCCCTCTACGCTGTGAGGGAATAATTAACCAGTGTTTAAACCCTGATTGTTTCGTGGTTAGTCAAACAGGCCGTGGAGAAGATTGAGGATTTTAGTTCGACTTTCTCCAGATTACCTAGATTTTTTCAGCCCAACGTAATTTGGCGGAGCGGGCCCGGGGATTTTCCCTTTGTTCTTCTTCCCCGGCAATAATGGGCTTTTTCGTTAGCACCCGCAGATTGTCCGCTTCCCGAAAACGATGTTTGACAATGCGGTCTTCCAAGCTGTGGAAACTTATGATGCCTAACTTGCCACCGGTTTTTAACCATTTAGGGGCCTGGGCAATGAATTTTTCTAGGGAACCTAATTCATCGTTCACTGCAATGCGTAAACCTTGGAAAGTTCTGGTGGCAGGGTGGATGCGGCCATGGCGATATTTCCCCGGCACCCAACAGGCGATCGCCTCGGCCAAATCTGTGGTGGTTTGAAAGGGACGTTGTTCGACAATTTGGCGAGCAATGCGGCGGGAAAGCCGTTCTTCGCCGTATTCATAAAAAATGCGGGCTAAATCTTTTTCTGACCAGTGGTTAATAATTTCAGCGGCGGTGAGCTCTTGGCTCTGGTCCATCCGCATATCCAAGGGAGCAGTGTGGCGAAAGCTAAAGCCCCGATCGCCTTGGTCAAGCTGGGGAGAACTAACACCCAAATCCGCCATAATGCCGTCAAATTGCTCCGGCTGACCGGGAAAATCAGCAAAGTTACCATGCCAGGTATTAATGATTATTCCCCGATTGTTGGTAACTAGCGGTTCTACGCGTTGCATTGCGGCGGCGATCGCCTGGGCATCCCGGTCGATCATAGTGAGAGAAAGGGGAATACCTAATTTCAGCAATCTTTCGCTGTGGCCCCCAGCTCCCACGGTGGCATCAAGGTAATGGCCGCCAGGCTTTGACTCCAATCCCTCCACCAAGGCCGTGGGCAAAACGCTAATGTGATGAAAGTCTGCCATCGCTGTTTGTTCTAAGTTCGTTCCTTCCATGGATTTGGCTCCCATCTACGTCCCCACAAGATCCCGCTTTCCCAGGGTACCAGCCCCCACGGAACTTATCCCCGGCAAAGTAATTCAAACAGAAAATGCAAACCATCAGGATTTTGTCATCCTATTCACCCGAAAGCGACTAGGCGCATGGTTATTAGCTCACGTCCCTTAAGCGGCTTGAACGGTGTTCTGAGTCGACTTTTTATTGCCAATACTCTCGCCTTCCTCGGTTTATTTGGGGGAATGGTGCCGGAGGTGAGTTGGCACCCCACGGCCCTTGTCTTTCGCTGGTCGGCCTATTCCCAGGAATTTTCCCCCGAGAGCATCAATCACTATGCTAAAGCGGTGTTAGCCATTGAAGTAGAACGGAAAAAAGCATTTGAGGAAATTCAAACCCTCATTGGCCGGGTTCCCCCCCAACTTACCTGCACCAATCGGGACAGTATCCGCAAGTTACCCCGCAACGCCCAGGCGATCGCCGTTAATTTTTGCAATCGTTCCAAACAAATTGCCGAAGAAAGTGGCCTAAAACCAGGGGAATTTAATCGCATTACCGAAGCCGCCAGGAACAATGCTAACCTCAAAACCCAAATCCAGCGGGCCATCATTAATTTACGCCGCTAGTACTCGATAAATTTTCACCCAAACCCCTGATTTAAAATTCTTTGAACCTCTATGGTGATTTTTGATCATCGCCTAGAAACAACCTCTGAAACTGCGACTTGGCAATTACCCCTCACCGCTGAGGAACGTTCCCGCACCCGTTATCGTTTTGATAAACCTGGCTTTCCGTCCCTATTTATCCAATTGCCCAGGGGAACTTTTTTATGCCCAGGGGATTACCTGGGCTCTCCCACAGGGGAAACCCTAGCTATCCTTGCCGCAGAAGAATCCTTGTTCCACGTCACCAGTGGCGATCGCCTAACCCTGTTGCAAGCCGCCTACCATTTGGGCAATCGCCATGTGCCATTGGAAATCAACTTGGATTATTTGCGATTGGCACCGGATCCAGTCCTAGGGGAGATGCTCCGGGGTCTAGGGCTAACGGTGACGGAAATAACTGCACCTTTTTTTCCAGAACGGGGGGCATTCCACAGCCATTAGGATGGTTTTTTGCCCTTAAATAGACATTCCTAGCAACTTTGCCCAAGAAAATCAAGCCATTCGCTACAATGTTTCAATCAGAAAAATGAGTTTAACGCCCCGTCCTTTAGGGCGGCTTTGCATTAACATTGAAATACCAAGCACGAAAACCAAGTGTTTGGTATCGCACCTCGAAAACTAGGCTTAGGGGGTTCTTGCCAGAAAGGCTTGGTAAGGTAAAAAGTCTAAGCACCAAGTACCAAAAGCATTTTGCTGAAACCGTACCGTGGGACACACGGGATCGGGCCTCTGAAATGGGGCGAAAGTCTGTGGACTCTGTGTAAGGCAGTACATGGTTTTTGACTGTGGTATGCGGCGGTGAATGAAGCAGAAACTTAAATCGTGAGGTTTAGGAATTCCCTGGCTTTGGCCGGGGGAGGATGTCAAGAAGTAAAGTAAACTGACTGGCAACAACTTTGCGTTGGCCGTTCCCGACTCTGTTCCCAATGCTTTCTGTAACGTAATTAATCAAAATTAATCAAACCCCAATCCTCCCAATCTCAGTTTTAACTCCCCTCTGACCACGGCGATCGCCAAACCAAAATGACAATTGATAACATCCGTCTTAGAAACGAATTTATTAACACCGAAGTTATTACCCGCAGTAGTGGTAAAAAACTTGGGGTAGTCAAAGAAGTGCTAGTCGATGTCGATCAGCGAGAAATTGTCGCCCTGGGACTAAGGGACAACTTTTTATCTTTAACGGGGATGCCCCAATACCTTTATCTCAACAGCATTGTCCAAACTGGGGATGTGGTACTGGTGGAAAACGACGATGTGTTTGAACTCGTGGAAGTGGACCTCTATTCTCCCCTGGTTAATAGTGAAGTGGTTACGGAGACAGGGGAGCCCCTAGGCCGGGTAAGGGATTTTCAATTTGACCTCGCCACTGGCAAAGTTTCCTCTATTATCATTGCTTCCCTGGGATTACCCCAAATTCCCGAACAGTTAATTAGCACCTATGAGCTTTCCATTGACGAAGTGGTAAGCAGTGGCCCCAACCGTTTGATCGTGTTTGAAGGGGCAGAGGAAAGATTAAATCAACTTAGTGTGGGCTTACTGGAGCGTCTTGGTATTGGTCGTCCCTCCTGGGAACGTGTGGAGGAAGACTTATATTATCCCCCCACTACCCGCCCCGAAAATCAGCTAGGCAGTGGCATTCCTGTCCGTCCACCGGTGCAAGTACGTCAACCGGAACCAGTGTTGGAAGAGCGCTGGCATGAAGATGATTGGCAAGATACTCGCCCTGCGCCGCCCCCCCGTCGGGAAGTGGCCCCCTTACGCTACCCAGAGCCGGAATATGAAGATGATTATGAAGTGGATAATTGGGGGGAAGCGTCTTCCCGTTCTTCCGCCCCAGAGCCGGAATACGACTATGAAGATGAAGTGGCTGGTGATGTGTGGGATGACGATGAAGCCCCCAGCCCCTACAATCCTCCCCGGGTGAATATTCCCGAAACCCGTCGGGAAAAAATGCCTGAGTATTACGAAGAATAGCCCCAATTTCTAGCAACAAATCAGGGCTCATACTCCTTGGGGGAAACGCTCCCACAGGTTGGTACATTGCCTTAGGCTTTGGTGGTGGCCATGGCCTAGGATGAGATGGTCCAATACCGGGATTTGTAAGTATTGAGCTCCCTGGAGCAGCAATTCGGTCAGCTGGATATCTTCCGGACTAGGGTCTAGTCCACCGGAGGGATGGTTATGGGCCACAATTAACCGGGTAGCCCCTTGTTTGATCACTTCCCGAAAAATTTCCCTGGGATGGATTAGGGTTTCCGTGGCCGTACCAATGGTAATTACCTTAGTGGCCAACAAACGATTTTTCACATCCAACATGGCAATGGCAAAATGCTCTTGGATCTGCCACATTAAGTCTTGCCCCAGGGCGATCGCCGCCGCTTCGGGACTATCAAGCACCATTTTTTCCAGGGGACGACTTTGGAAGACTCGTTTGCCCAATTCCACTGCTGCTAAAACTGTTGTGGCCTTAGCGGGACCAATGCCGGGAAAGGCAATCAATTCCTGGGGATGGATATTACGCAACACATCCATGGGGTCCTGACGATTCTGTCCTAACTGTTGCAAAATATATTGCCCCAAACCCACCGCCGACAGCTTTCCTTTACCCTGGCCCGTAGCTAATAGAATGGCGATCAACTCTGCATTGCCAAGATGTTTAGCTCCGTATTTCAGTAACTTTTCCCTAGGTCGTTCATCTTCCGGTAGGTCGGCAATTCTCAGGCTATAGGTCATGGTTTTCCTTTACCTTGAAACCACATTGGGGACAATGGCGATCTTCAACGCCCAGGGGATAGCCACAGCCTTCGCAAAGGTCATGGGAACCCACAGCTAATCCTTCCTGCACCGCCACCCGTTCATCAAACACAAAACATTCCCCCTGCCACAAACTTTCCTCCGGGGTGATCGTTTCTAGGTAATGCAAAATTCCTCCCTGGAGATGATAAACCTCAGTAAATCCTTCCTCCAATAGGTAAGCCGTCGCCTTTTCACAGCGGATACCCCCGGTGCAAAACATGGCTACTTTTTTATCCTTTTGCCCTTCCAGATTATTTTTCACGTAGTCGGGAAACTGCCGAAATCTCTTCGTCCGGGGATTAATTGCCCCTTGAAATGTGCCGATCGCCACTTCGTAATCATTGCGGGTATCGATCACCATCACATCGGGGTCCTGGAGCAATTGATTCCACTGCTGGGGCAGCACATAGGTTCCCACTTGTTTTTCCGGGGTTATCTGGGGCCGGCCCAGGCTGACAATTTCCAGTTTAATTTTCACCTTCATCCGCTGGAAGGGCATAATTTCTGCCCAAGAGTGCCGTTGGGGCAACGTTGCCAACCCCAAATCCCCTGCAATGGTCTTCACCAGTTTCTCAATATCGTTGGATTCTCCGGCGATCGTGGCATTGACTCCTTCCTCTGCCAACAGAATAGTTCCCTTCAGTCCCAGGCGATCGCAGAACTCCTGCCAACGGCTTTGCTTTTCCTGCAAATCATCGAGTCGGGTGAAGTGGTAAAAAGTTGTTACCTGGTGAGCCATAGGAAAGCAGAAAAATCCTTGCTTGTTGTGAACTTCTATGGCTATAATAGCTGAGGTTTGTTGCCAAACGGCGTAACCTGCGCCAACCCAAGGGGGTTTAGCTCAGTTGGTAGAGCGCCTGCTTTGCAAGCAGGATGTCAGCGGTTCGAGTCCGCTAATCTCCATTTTCATCGACACTAATGGCTGTGATGGGCAGATTTAAACCCCTCAGTAATTCTTGGTAAGCCTGCCACTCCCAAAATGGTTCCGGCTCTTGGCGGTGCACTGCCACAATTTCTTGACTCAGGCGCAATACTAATTCACGCTCTTCTTGTTTAGGAATTTCTTCGCTCAAATTGGCAAAGTCCACCTCAACTCCTTGTAACAGATAATCCTGCAACTCCTGCCGCAAATGTTGGGGATCGGATCCTGTGTTCTCAAATACTCGGCTGAGGTTATCCAAAATAATGGCCATTTCCGTTTCCGAAATTTTGCCATCAGCGGCGGCCACGGCGGCCACAGTGCGAAGAATTTTAAGTTGCTGCGGCGAAAGGCTAGGAGTTTCCCCTAGGTAGACTTCGATGACCTTGGGATCATTCTGAATTTGATCCATATTGCCTTCACATAACACTGAACCCTGATGGAGCACTGTTACCTTGCGGGCAATTTGGCGCACAAACTCCATATCATGTTCAATCACAATAATGGAATGGCTTTCCGCCAAGGCTAACAGTAAATCCCCCACATTTTCTGTTTCCTCATCGGTTAACCCTGCCACCGGCTCGTCCACTAGCAATAAAGTGGGGGACTGGGCCACTAGCATGCCAATTTCTAAACGTTGTTTTTCTCCGTGGGAAAGTAGGGCTGCAGCTAGATGGGCTTTGGGAGTTAGGCCGATGGTTTCCAACAACCCCCCTACACTCCTTCTTTCGGCACCGGTTGGTTGTCCCATCAAAGTACCCCAAACGGATTTTTTTCGATTTACCGCTAGGTCTAAATTTTCGGCCACCGTCAGATTGAGGTAGACCCTGGGGGTCTGAAATTTACGCCCCACCCCCAGACGGGCAATGCGATATTCCGGAATTTTGCGAATGTCCTTGCCCTGGAATAAGACCCGGCCTTCCGTCGGTTGGACTTTGCCAGTGATTACATCTAAAAAAGTGGTTTTCCCTGCGCCATTGGGGCCAATAATTACCCGTAATTCCCCCGGATTCATGGAAAAAGTTAGGTGGTTAAGGGCCCGGAAGCCATCAAAGCTTACCGTCAGGTCTTGAATCTCTAAAATTTTGCTGCTCATGGGCAATGGGTAAAACCTAGGGTTTGGGCCAGGGCAAAACTGGGGTTAATATTCTCGTCTGTCAATTCAAACAAGGGACGGGGCCAAAAACTGTTTACCAGGAACGAAATTTTTGCTGTCTCCATAATCTTGTCTACATCCATCACCATCATCTATCCAAATTCTTGCTAGGCAGGAATGGCGATAACATCATTATCTTTCTGGAGGTGTTTGCAGCATTTCGTCTCCGGAGCCATTGTTATCTAGATTTCCTTCTGCCGTATTATCGGTGGTCGAATTTTGTTCATTGGATCTGAAATTAACCTGTTGCCAATCCTCTGGCGATCGCCGAGTTAATTCTTCTAAGGAGCGGGGCACTAAACTAATCCGTTGGTTTTCTGGGGGAATATCTAGGTTTTCCACCGGATCGATTAAGGCGTAGAGGTAATTTCCTTGAAAATCTGGGTTGCCCAGTTTAAGGCGGTGGGTTTTACCGTTAACCAATTGAATCATTAATTCTGTAGCCACAGATTCAAGGCCGTATTCCGCTAGCTGCGCAGTGGCAACTTCAAAGTCCCGGTTATTCTGACTGCCAAGGATAACACTCAACAAAAAATCTACCCCTGGGCCACTTACGGGCACTGGTTCCGGATTATCCATCAACCAGGCAGAGTCACCACTACTATCTTTGCCTTGCCGATAGAGTCTGACAGTTGTTGGGGTCGGTTCAAACTGAGTAATGGTGACGGATTGCACCAAATCAGCACTGAAATCAAAATGGCGGTTTGCAGAGGGACTTTGGACAGCGGTCGTTTCATCTTCAGGATTGCGACCTATTTCCCAGGCCATCACCCCCAACCCCAAGGCCAAAGCCACCGCCCAAAGTAGCCAAGTTACCCGCTTCAGTTTCAGGGTCATGGGTTAATGCCTAAGGAGCACCGGGCTCGGGGGCGATCGCCGGGTTGGCCTGTTGCTGTTGCATTTCCATGAGCCGTTGCTGTTGGAGTTGCTTGAACTGATCCGCCGCTTTGTTAATATTTCTTTGGGTATCCTCGGCAAAATCGGCCCCATTGCGACTGCGACTCAAATTAGCATTGTGAATCAACGACATGGGATCGAACCCCCCCCCCAAACCCTGCTTACTGGGATCAACGTTGTTGGAAACAAAGGGATCTTCCCCAGGGGTAGTGCCAGTGGATTGGCCCTGAACTGGGGCCAAGCTGAATAGGCCGGTGGCGAGGGCACTGAGGGCTAAACAGCGGGTTATTTGGGCTGTCTTCATGGTCATCAGGCTCCAAGTGTTTAATTGGTCTAAAACTTTACAACTCAATGTCGCCGGGGTGTGGAAGTTGGGCTAATGTTCTCAACAGCCAAAATCACAAAAAGCGACGTTTAAGCAAAGGTTGAATTAATAACAATACTAAACCATCAAACAGAACTAGTGCCCCCAGAACCTGGGCAAAATTCAAACTGAACCAAGGAGCATTTAAGACCGCACTCCCTAAACTCCAGTCACCATTGAGGTAAATGTAACGGATTGGTTCGATGGCATAGGTCAAAGGGTTCAAGCTAGCCACCACCTGTAACCAATGGGCCATAAAGTCCAAAGGAGCAAGGGCTGTACTGGCGAAGAGTAAAGGCAAATTGGTGACAAAAATGACCGCAATTAGCTCAATGTGCCCCGGCAAAGCAAAGGCTAAACCCAAGCTCAGGGCCGTTACCCCCAACACAATTAGAAAAACGATTAGGGCAATCATCCCCAAACCAAAGCCATTGGGTAAACCTGCCCCCAGCAGAGCACTGGCCCCCACAATCACCGCTGCTTGGATCAAACTTAAGCTGATGATATACACCGTGGAAGCCGCCACAATGGAGTAACGGGAAGCCAATGGAGCCACCAATAAACGGTTTAAAAAACCAAATTCCCGGTCAAACATCACCGGCAAGCCAGCATTCAGTGCTCCGGAAAAGGCAGTGAAGACAATGATCCCGGGCGCTAAAAACTGGGCATAGTTAAGGTCATTACCGAATAGACCCTGGGGTGCATTGATGAATAAAGCTCCAAATAAAACTAACCACATAAATGGTTGGATGATGCCAGCTACCAAAGTCGTGGGCCGCCGTTGCAGTTGAATAAATAAACGTTTAGTTAGGGCACTGGTTTCCTGGAAAAACTCCCCCAGTAGGCTAGGGGGATTAGGAGGGGCGGCTTGGGGCGCTAGGAGGGAAATAATTTTGGGTGGGGTAAGGGTTTGACTCATAAAAATTTGGGTTTGACGACAGTTGAATTAACTTGGTACAAACTGGGGCACGATCCGCTTTTGGATAGATTTTAGGAAAAATTTCCTGATATATCTTTCAGGGTAATGGCGATCGCCATTGACAAAGTCCCATGGAGGTTTGGGATAAATCGGAATTAACCCGTTTTCATGGCTTGTTTTTTTTCTGCTTTTAGATCCCGTTGGGCGGCGGCGGCCAGTTCTGCGTCCATCAGGGTTTTGCCCGTGGCGGCGAGGTACACATCATCTAAACTGGGGCGGGATTGGGCCAGGCTAAAAATCGGCAAGCCATTGTCCAGTAAAGCTTTTTCAATCTGACTGAGGGGATTGCTCTGGGGCGTTACCACCAGGTTAAGGGAATTACCCTGGGCTTGGTTGACAATTATCTCCTGAACGAAGGGGAGAGAACGCAAAATTCGGTCGGCTTTTGCCGCTTCCTGATCTTCAGTAAATTCCCGAATTCTCAGGGTTACCCGGTCTCCCCCAACCCGGTCTTTGAGTTCCGTCGGAGTGCCCGCCGCAATTACTATGCCCTGGTCAATAATCGCTAGGCGATCGGCCAAAGCATCAATTTCCTCCAGGTAATGGCTAGTGATGACCACAGTGGTGCCCGCCTCCCTCAGTTGCCGTAAAAATTCCCAGAGGATAAAGCGACTTTCGACGTCCAGCCCCACGGAAGGTTCATCCAATACCAACACCGCCGGTTGATGCAGTAAGCCCGCTGCTAAGTCTAAACGTTTGCGTAGCCCCCCCGAATAAGTTCCTGTTTTCTGATCTGCATAGGTCGCTAAACCGAGAATATCCAACAGTTGATCAATGCGTTTTTGACTATTAGTGCTATCAAGGTGGTAGAGGGAAGCTTGCAATTGCAACAATTCTCGACCTGTTAAGATCTTATCTATGGCTACTTCCTGGGCTACATAACCTAAACGACGGCGGGCCTGGCGGGGATCAGTTAATACGTTTACGCCATCGACCCAAAGTTCTCCTTTGTCCGGTTGGGCTAAGGTACATAGACAGCGGATAGTGGTGGTCTTCCCTGCGCCGTTGGGGCCCAGTAGTGCAAATATTTCTCCCTTAGGCACTGTAAAGGAAATATCTTTCACCGCAGGGATAGCACCGTAATTTTTTTGGAGTTGTTTGACTTGAACAGCAAAGCCCATAAGCTAACTCCTTCCTGTTTAATCTGCAATCTTTCTTAACATTATCCCCGATGTGGTCGGTTTTGCCTTCCCGCTTTGAACTTTGATGAGTACCTTGCTTGGAATTCTTGCTATTTTATCGGCGGCGGCGGCGGCGGGGATGCGTATTGCTCTACCACTATTGATCGTTGGTCTGATCCAAGGTCAGCTTTGGTCGGAAGTCCCCCTGCTCTGGCGAGTTAACCCCCAAGTGGTGGTGGCGGTGTTGACTAGTTGGTCCTTATTTGAACTGTTTGGCTCAAAAAAACTCTTGGGCCAGAGGGTATTGCAAATTGTGCAACTATTTTTCACTCCCCTGGTGGGGGCCATGATGGCCATAACGGTGGCCAAATTATTGACCGCAGAACTGGAGGTAGATTTTAAATTTCCCCCCCTCTGGGCTGTGGCGGCGATCGGTGCCCTGTTTGCCCTCGTCATACGCCTAGTGGCGATCGGTTGGTTTTTTCGTTTGCGGGGCCTACCCTTTTGGGTAACGGTTCTAGAGGATTTATTTTCCGTTGCCTTGGTACTCTTTGCCCTTAAGGCCCCAAAAAATGGGGGATTAATTGCTATTTTGCTTTTGTGGATTGCGGTGCGTAGTTCCACTGCCTGGAGAACTTGGTTTTTAGAAAACCGTGGCTCGGCAAAAGCACCAAAGTCAAAAAATCGTCAGCAATGAGTTTTGGCAAGTTTAAAACCTAATACCCAACGGTCAAGCCTTAACATTTTCCAGCATTAGCTTAGAGCGCTTAACAGCATCGGGCACTGTGATGGGGTATTGTCCATTGAAACAGGCGGAGCAAAAATGGGTTACGTTTTCGCCGGTACATAACAGCATTCCCTCTTGGGAAAGGTAAGCCAGGGAATCCACCTCGATCTGCTCAGCAATTTCCGCTATGGTTAGTCGGGCTGCAATCAACTGCTCTTGATTGTCCGTATCAATGCCGTAGAAACAGGGATGGGTAACCGGCGGTGAAGAAATACGCATATGTACTTCTGTGGCCCCAGCTTCCCGTAAAGCCCGAACAATTTTGCGACTGGTGGTACCCCGCACAATGGAATCATCGACAATGATGATCCGTTTACCCGTCAGTACGTCCCGGAGGGGATTGAGTTTCATGCGAATGCCGTGTTCTCGCATATGTTGGGTGGGTTGGATAAAGGTGCGACCCACGTAACGGTTTTTTATCAATCCCTCTGCATAGGGAATACCCGAAGCTTGGGAAAAACCGATCGCCGCTGGAATGCCCGAATCGGGTACCCCCATAACCAAGTCAGCATCAACGGCGGATTCTTTGGCTAAGTGCTTACCGATACGCATACGGTAGGTGTAGAGACTTTCATCGTTAACCACGCTGTCTGGACGGGAGAAATAAATCATCTCGAAGACACAGAGTTTACGCTCAGCACTTTCTGCCAATGGATGGGAAACCAAACCTGATTCGGTGATGTGCACCAATTCCCCTGCCTCCACTGTCCGCACATAGGTAGCGCCGATAATGTCTAGGGCGCAGGTTTCCGATGCCAACACGTAGCGGGGAATTTCTTCTTCTAATACTCCAATTACTAGAGGGCGAATGCCATGGGGGTCCCTTACGCCGATGATTCCTTCCGGTGTGCCAATAACTAGACTATAGGCTCCGGCACAAAGAGTCAGGGCCGCAATGGTGGCCTCTACCCAATCCTTACCCCCATCCACTTCGTTGGCGATCGCCACAGCAATCATTTCTGAGTCGGTGGTGGTAACAAAATCTCCACAGCCTCTTTCTATCAAAGCTTCCCTTAACTGATTTGTGTTGACCAGATTGCCATTGTGGGCCAAGGCTAGGGGTCCTAAACGGGTGGGAAGTACGGCCGGCTGGGCATTGACCCGATGGCTAGAACCGGTGGTGGAATAACGGGTGTGGCCCACAGCCAGACCACCCACCATTTCATTCAGCGTAGATTCCTGGAAAACCTGGGAAACTAGCCCCATATCCTTATGGCAATGAACCGTTTTGCCCGCAAAAGTGGCAATTCCCGCAGACTCCTGACCCCGGTGTTGTAGAGCGTAAAGCCCAAAATAGGTCAACTTAGCCACCGCCTCTTCGGGAGCATAGATGCCAAATACCCCGCAGGCTTCTTCTGGCTTATCGGCATGGTGCTCAGACAAAGGTTGACCATCGGTCAACTCAGTCAACTCATTGGAGAGAGGAAACATGGCGGCAATCTTCCTGGATCGGAGTGGGGAAAAACTGTGACAGAGACTAAGATCCTAGACTATGGGAATTGGGGGATTCCCGCCAGACAGTCAAAGGCAATCACCGATGGGGTTGACTTTCTTAATCAATCGTTAACTCATACTAGCAAAGAAGCAGTGTCTAGATTGCAGTCTAGTTGTCAGGGGGCGGGGGAATGTATAGATTAGACTGTAAGAATAAATTTTTAGGAATTTTTGAGATTATGGAAAGTGTTGCCTACATTCTGGTGCTGACCATGGCCCTGGCGGTTCTCTTCTTTGCGATCGCCTTCCGGGAACCCCCCCGCATTGAGAAATAGATTGGCCGGAGGACCGCGGGTCAAGCTCGAAAGGAATTCAGTTTGGGTCGGGCTCCTCCCTTAAAAATTCAGTTTCTATTTTTAGTTTCAACTGTGGGCTAGCTTGACTTTGACGCAGCATCATTGTATGCGTTAGGTTGGGCTAAGCTCATTTTTTTGTAGCCACCATGCAATGTCCTCACTGTCAGCACCACAATAGTCGAGTTCTCGAATCCCGTTCTAGCGAAGGTGGCCAGAGTATCCGCCGGCGGCGGGAATGTTTAGAGTGTAAGCACCGTTTCACCACCTACGAGCGCTTGGAGTTACTGCCCGTCACTGTCATTAAGCAGGATGGAGAACGTCAGGCCTTTGATCGTTCCAAATTGTTGCAGGGAATGGTGCGGGCCTGTGAAAAAACCGATATTAACTTCCAACGCCTGGAACATATTGTCGAAGAGATTGAAGCCAATTTACAACAACAGCCCAAGCGGGAAATTCACAGTGAGGCGATCGGACAGATGGTCTTGCAATACCTGCGCCAAGAAAGTGAAGTGGCATATATCCGCTTTGCCTCTGTGTACGGACGCTTCCAAGGAATTGCTGATTTTGTCGATACCCTGGAGCAACTGCAACGGGAACAACATTCTGGGCGCCAATATCTCACCATATCCTAAACAACGATTGATCAGAGGAAACTCAGAGGAAATGGGGTTAAACCGGTTTTTATTTCTAGCCAAATAAATCGCTTAAATCATTGCAAATTTGCGATTGATAAGTTTACATAATTGCAATTAAAACTATTTTAAAAAGTTTCCCAAGCCTTGCTCCCAGCCTGGATTACGTAAAAAATCAACCGTTTAGAAGCGTTTTTATACCTAGGAATTAGATTGAGTGAACTAAAAATCTCTGTTAACCTGGAGTCAGTTTCAAGGGAAAACTCAATGGTTACACTAGACAAAACTGCGACAAAAATTACCAAATTAAACTCCCAAGCAATTCCTATAATTCAAGCGGTATTAGAACAGGATGCAATGGTGTTGCTAGGATTAGCTACCACCTATGTGTTGGTGGTCAATGGTGCTAGTCCAAAGGCGGTGGCTAGGCTAAGGGATTTCAAACAATTCGACAAAGATCAACCCCTAGGCATTCTCACTAGAAGCGATCGGGCCATGGATGTGGCTAGGATTTCCCCCTCTGCAAAAAAACTGATGGGCCTTTTTCCTTTGCCCATCACCCTAATTGTTGAAGCCCTCCCCCACTTAGACCGGGGCATTACCCAGGGTTTCCGTAATCTTTTTATCGCCTGTCCCGATGCCTTTGTGTACGATTTGGTGGGGAGTGTGCCTTTCCCTTTGGTGTGTGCAACGGCCAAGGTAGGGGGAGAGCCGGTAACTAGCTTTGCAGCAGCTAGCCATTATTTTGAGGGACAAGTGCCTCTGATTGGTGATGGTGGTCGATGCCGTTACGCTCGGCGAGGAACTCTGATCGACTGCACTTTGCCGTTGCCGACCATTATGAACTTTGGCCCCATTTCCTTTGATGATCTACGGCCCCTCATACCAGAAATTATTCTGCCTTCCCATTTAATGAAATAATTTTTCCTTGCGCTGCTGGCGTGTCTGGGGTTCGGTGAATGGGTCAGACGCTTTTGTGGGACGTGAAATATTTTACCGAGAATCGCCCCGAATCCTTTGGCCTTAGCCATGGAAAATATGTTAGGACCCTAGTTTAGATAGAATTGTTGAGCTTACAAGGAATTGAATAGACAATCTGTTTTGGGCATTTTGCTTCGATTACCCTAGTCTCACTTTTTCAACTGTATGGTCCTCTCCCCCGCAGACGTTACCGTGGTCATCCTAGCCGGGGGCTTTGGCACCCGCATTAAACAACAGTTACCGGATCTGCCCAAACCCCTAGCTCCGGTGGCGGGTCGACCTTTTTTAGACTGGCAACTACGTTATCTACAACAGCAAGGTTTTCGGCGATCGTTGGTTTCAACGGGTTATTTGGCCGAAAAGATTGCTACCTATGCGGAGAAGGCTGCCATTCCTGGGATGGCGATCGCCTGTGTGGCGGAAACAGTACCGTTGGGAACGGCGGGGGGATTTCTCAATGCGGTTAATAATGATGGTTTTGACCAACCCACTCCGGCTTGGCTAGTGCTTAACGGTGACTCGTTAATTGTGACGGATTATCGAGTCCTACTGGCAGAATTAGGGGATAATAGCGTTGATGGGGTGATTTTAGGCGTTAATGTACCTGATACTTCCCGTTTTGGCTCCCTGAAGATTAATGACCGGGGAGAATTGGAACAGTTTGCCGAAAAACAGGCCGGAGCTGGCGTTATTAATAGTGGGGTTTATCTCCTTGGCGATCGCCTGTTGGCCCAATTTCCCCCCCAACGGCCCTTAAGTTTTGAGTACGACGTGTTTCCCACTTTGTTAAATCAGGGAGCAAAAATTAAAGTCCATGCGGTGGATGCACCATTTTTAGACATTGGCACCCCGGAAACGTTGGCCCAGGGGGGGGAATTTATCCAATCCCTCGGTAAGCTGAACCGAATTCAAGACCTAGACAAATAGCTTAAAATGAGAAACTAACTAAGTTTTGTAAATTTTGGCTTACGGGGGCGATCGTCACGATGGGTAAAAGGAAACGGCGGTTTTGGGCTTTAGCTTTTTCTTTGCTGATGGGAATTGTGATTTATCTGGGCAATACTCCGTCAGCCCTGGCTTTCACCGAGGAACAAAAGCTACTGTTACAATCCTGGCGTTTGGTCAATCAATCCTATCTAGATGAAACTTTTAACGACCAAAATTGGTGGCTGTTGCGGGAAAAATACATCAAACGTCCTCTGCGGGACCGGGAAGAAACCTACACGGCGATCGAGGAAATGCTCGCCACTTTGGATGAACCCTTTACCCGTTTACTACGGCCAGAACAGTACGGCAATTTGCGGGTAACTACTACGGGGGAATTATCCGGAGTCGGTCTGCAGATTAATATCAACCCAGAAACGGAACAGTTAGAAATTATGGCCCCTTTAGCTGGTTCCCCAGCGGAAGCGGCCGGTCTGCACCCCCATGACCAGATTTTGGCGATCGACGGTGTAGATACCCAAACCCTGAGCTTGGACGAAGCGGCGGCCCGGATGCGGGGCCCTAAAGATACCCAGGTTTCCCTAGAAATTTTGCCTGTGGGCACCGAAACTCCCCAACAATTGACCCTCACTCGCCAGTTAATTTCCCTCAGCCCAGTGGTGGCCCAGTTGGACAATTCCCGTCCTGGTAAATCGGTGGGTTATATCCGCCTGAGTCAATTTAGTGCCAATGCCTACGAAGAGGTGGCCCACGCTTTGGGACAACTAGAAAGCCAGGGGGCCAATGGCTACATTCTAGATTTACGCAATAACCCCGGCGGTTTGCTCCAGGCAGGCATTGACATTGCTCGGCTCTGGTTACCGGAAAGCACCATTGTTTACACCGTTAATCGGCAGGGTACCCAAGAAAGTTTTAGTGCTAATGGAGAGGCCATAACCGATCGCCCGTTGGTGGTGTTGGTGAACCAGGGCACCGCCAGTGCCAGCGAAATCCTGGCCGGAGCTTTGCAGGATAATCACCGGGCTACTTTGGTAGGGGAAAAAACCTTTGGCAAAGGCCTAATTCAATCCCTGTTTGAACTGTCCGATGGGGCCGGCATTGCCGTCACGGTGGCTAAGTATGAAACCCCAGAACACCACGACATCCATAAACTGGGCATTATGCCCGACCAAGTGGTGGAACAACCCCTGATTAGTTTTGCCGAAATTACTTCCAGCGCTGATTTGCAATACCAAGCCGCTCTGGATCTACTCACCGGAGGGGTGGCGATCGCCCATAAATCTTGACCAAATCCAATCCTGGTGGCGGATCACAAGCCCAACTAATCACCCCACAAACAAAACATCAGTAATTCTAATCAGAAAGTCCAAAAATTGTAATTTAAAAAACAGTCAATGGAGAGCATTGCCATAAGTAAAGGCATCCCCTGCGTGATAAGATTACCTTCAGAAAACAGATAGTTGCTGGGTTATCGCAGATTTTTCTCGCAACCAAATAACTGTAAATAATAACTGTCTCTGGGGCGACGGTAGGCTTTATATTGCCAAATTTCGCCCGTGGGAGAAAGCTAGGCTATTCAATGTTTATGGAGGACTGACCTAGATGGTACAAGCCAAAGCAGGGTTTAAGGCAGGGGTACAAGATTATCGCCTGACCTACTATACCCCCGACTACACCCCCAAAGATACCGACCTGCTCGCCTGCTTCCGCATGACTCCCCAACCGGGTGTTCCTGCGGAAGAAGCCGCCGCTGCGGTGGCCGCTGAGTCTTCCACCGGTACCTGGACCACCGTTTGGACCGACAACCTGACCGATTTGGACCGCTATAAAGGTCGTTGTTATGACCTGGAAGCTGTTCCCAATGAAGATAACCAATATTTTGCTTTTATTGCCTATCCTCTAGATTTATTTGAAGAAGGTTCCGTCACCAACGTTTTAACCTCCTTGGTGGGTAACGTATTTGGCTTTAAAGCTCTGCGGGCTCTCCGTTTAGAAGATATTCGTTTTCCCGTTGCCTTAATTAAAACCTTCCAAGGCCCTCCCCACGGTATTACCGTTGAGCGGGATAAATTAAATAAGTACGGTCGTCCTCTACTAGGTTGTACCATCAAACCCAAACTTGGTCTGTCCGCCAAGAACTATGGTCGCGCTGTTTACGAGTGTCTCCGGGGTGGTTTGGACTTCACCAAAGACGACGAAAACATCAACTCCCAGCCCTTCATGCGTTGGCGCGATCGCTTCCTCTTCGTTCAAGAGGCGATCGAAAAAGCCCAGGCTGAGACCAACGAAATGAAGGGTCACTACCTGAACGTCACCGCTGGCACCTGCGAAGAAATGATGAAACGGGCCGAATTCGCCAAGGAAATTGGCACCCCCATCATCATGCATGACTTCTTCACCGGTGGTTTCACCGCCAACACCACCCTAGCTCGTTGGTGTCGGGACAACGGTGTTCTGCTCCACATTCACCGGGCAATGCACGCCGTAGTCGACCGTCAGAAAAACCACGGGATTCACTTCCGGGTTCTGGCCAAGTGTCTGCGTCTATCCGGTGGCGACCACCTCCACTCCGGTACCGTAGTCGGTAAATTGGAAGGGGAACGGGGCATCACCATGGGCTTCGTTGACCTGATGCGGGAAGACTATGTTGAGGAAGATCGCTCCCGGGGTATTTTCTTCACCCAAGACTATGCCTCCATGCCCGGCACCATGCCCGTAGCCTCCGGTGGTATCCACGTATGGCACATGCCAGCGTTGGTGGAAATTTTCGGTGATGATTCTTGCCTACAGTTTGGTGGTGGTACCCTCGGTCACCCCTGGGGTAATGCCCCCGGCGCAACCGCTAACCGTGTGGCTTTGGAAGCTTGTGTTCAAGCTCGGAACGAAGGTCGTAACCTGGCTCGGGAAGGTAATGACGTTATCCGGGAAGCCTGCCGTTGGTCCCCTGAATTGGCCGCCGCCTGTGAACTCTGGAAAGAAATCAAGTTCGAGTTCGAGGCCATGGATACCCTCTAAACCGGTGCTTGGGTTGTCGTAGTTGTGCTTGTCCGTTAAGGATGAACAGTTCTTTAGGGTTGAGTCTGTTAACTAATTAGCCATTAACAGCGGCTTAACTAACAGTTAGCCATTAACAATTCCCAAAAAATTGTTAATCAGCTAAAACCCACTGCTGACTGATGTTCAACTTCGACAGCAATTTACCAATTACCGGGTAGAGTGTTCATGCAAACTAAGCACATAGCTCAGGCAACGGTGAAAGTACTGCAAAGTTATCTCACCTACCAAGCCGTTCTCAGGATCCAGAGTGAACTCAGGGAAACCAACCCTCCCCAGGCCATTTGGTTAAACCAATATTTAGCCAGTCACAGTATCCAAAATGGAGAAACGTTTTTGACGGAACTCCTGGATGAAAATAAGGAACTGGTGCTCAGGATCCTAGCGGTTAGGGAAGACATTGCCGAATCGGTGTTAGATTTTTTGCCCGGTATGACCCGGAGTAGTTTAGCGGAATCTAACATTGCCCACCGCCGCCATTTGCTTGAACGCCTGACCCGCACTGTAACCGAAGTCAATAATTGCCCTTCGGAAACCTCCAACGGGGAATCAGACAGTAAAGATTCTCCCCCGTCCTAACGTAGTCATCAGCAAGGAAAACTTTTAAATCGATGAAAACTTTACCCAAAGAGCGCCGCTACGAAACCCTTTCTTACCTGCCCCCTTTAACCGATCAACAGATTGCTAAACAAGTTGAGTTTCTTTTAGACCAGGGCTTTATTCCCGGTGTGGAATTTGAAGAAGATCCCCAACCCGAAACCCACTTCTGGACTATGTGGAAACTGCCTTTCTTCGGTGGTGCCACTGCCAATGAAGTTCTAGCCGAAGTACGGGAATGCCGTTCTGAGAACCCCAACTGCTACATTCGGGTAATTGGTTTTGACAATATCAAACAGTGTCAGACTGTAAGCTTCATTGTCCACAAACCCAACCAAAACCAAGGCCGTTACTAAGTTGCGATTTTGGTAATTGCTAAAAAACTGACTTATAGCCAATCAAAGTAAGATTGAGACGACTAAAGTCTTTACCAAAGACGCTTTTAGCTCTGGTCAGTGTCTTACTTTCAATTAAATCAACTATAAATTCAGTTTTAGCCCGCTCCGGCGGGTTTTTTGTTGCTTTTTCCTGAGTCTGGAAACTAATCATTTGGCTTTACCTTATAAGAACAATTACTAGGAGAAAATTTTAAGATTCTTCCAACGTATAGTCGTTTCTAGTAAGACTGTGGCAGTCAAATTCACCGAAAAGCTTGTCAATAAAGACTTAAGCAGTCTCGAAATTATTTGAAATGACTATAAAATACAAGGGCAAGACTTTTTATTAGGTACACATCCTAAAAAAGTTATCATCAAAGACTTCCGGCAATTCGTTTTAAAATTTACTGACTAAAATGATAGAAGGGCGATATTCTTCTTTGAATGGTGAGGAAAAGTGAGATGAGATCAACAATCAATATTTTTGCACTTATTTTGTAATCTACTCGTATATTTATTCGGTGTTTTGTGCTGCCGAACTCTTTTTGTTGGCCAAAAAAACAAAATATATATTTGTTGTATTTCTTATACTTAGCAAGACAATATTTAATAATAAAAATAGATTAACCGTATAAAAATATTTCCAAGTTTCTTTTGGCTTATCGCTAATAATATCAACAAGACAGAACATTAGATTAACAAGAAGAGTGAATATTTCAATCATTAAGACAAAAACAAAGTTTATTAAAACTAATTGATAAAGATTAATTGGTTGCTTCTCCACTTTGCGATTAGTCTGTGTTTCCTGTAATCTTTCAATATTTTTACTGTTACTTGTTACCAGTAATGTAATAGAAGTCATTGAAAATCCAATAAGTATTCCTAGTAATGTGATAATATATCCATTGAATTGCTTGATATTTTCTGTGTAGCTACCTTTGCTTAAAATAAATAGATAAATAAATAAAGCTACAATAAAAGGTACAAACCACTCAAATACAAATTCCTTTTTTTTGAGAGTCGTAAAATAATCTTTAATGGGGATTAAAAACTCAAGATAAATATATTTACTCATTGTTATATGATAGTAAAATTTGTAAAATATTAGCGATCATTTCTTGACTATCTATTTCACCAGTTAAAATATCAGTTTCAAGTTCAATATGCTGAATTTTTTTGATGATTTCTGTATCAAGAATGATTTCGTGATTATTTTCATCTAATCCATATACTCTGATTTTTTTTATATTTTCATGGCTGCCTGTTAGTTTTTTGTAAATATCTGAAACAGTATCTTGGATCGATCCCATACGACAAGCTTTAATTTCGATGTTAATTTCATCTTGTATTTCATGAATCCTGTTAGAAAAATTCAAAAATTCGCTACCCAACAATTGTTTAGATACAGAGACAATTCCAAGACGAACTCTTCTCAGTTTTTGAAGTTCCTCTAAGAAATTTTCTTTAGGAATACTTGAATGTTTAATTTTGTAATTTAGCTTATTTCCAGAAAGACGATAAAAGTCTTCTGCAAAATTTTCTAGATACATATTTATTCTACCAATGTTAATACCAGACTTGATTTCTTCAAGAATAAGAATAATTTCATCTTCATAGTAACAAATTCCTAAATGAGTTTTTTCCATATCTCCTTCTTCTAGTTCTCTAGGATTCTCACGCTCTTGGAGAGTATTACTATTAAGTAATGGAGGACGATAGCTGTGCTCTGCTCCTTTAAAAATCCATGTTTCAACATTATGATTGTTAGGGATGACATTAACATCACTTAAAAAGAAAAATTTTCTTTTCGTCGCATCCCATTTTCTATCTTCTCTAGCTAGACTAACTATGTAGTTAACAATTTCTCGTAATTTAGAGACATCAAAAACTTCACTTGCATCATTGCGACTCACGATTTGCATGGAATAGAAACCGATCTTTCTTGTTACTTTCATATTATTTTGAGTGAAGGATGTGCAGTAACTTATACCATTGATCTTAGTAGTATTTTTGATTGAATGACTAGTGTATAACAAAAATTAATATGGACTGGTTTTCTCGTCGATTCTTTTACAGCGATCACTATAACAGGCACCTCCATAATAAAATAACCCTCATTACAATATCGAGAAGGATCCTAATGTTAGCTCAACAATAAAGCTATCGCCCTCAGTAACAAAACAAAACCCAAGTCCAGAAACTATTGCCAAGATCGAACAAGTGTTTTTGCAGACGATTTCTCAAAATTCGTTGCGACTAAATCCATACTGCTTACCCCAAGGTAAAAGGCTTTACATTTAGAGAGCGATCGCCTGGTGGATAGATCGGTGACAGTAGTGATGTCTGTGGGAAAAAAATAATGTTCAATAGTGGAAAGATCAAATATGGTTATTTTGCTGGCGAGCTTGTAATTGTTGACGAATATCGGTATGGACTGCCCTGGTGATGGGGTAGAAAATAGCTAGTATCAATCCGCCCAGTAAAAAGAAAGCTGGCAGTGGAGCAACGGCAAAACGAATGGCCCAGAGAGCGCTGTCGGGTTGGACGGGAATGGGTTCTCCAGGAATGCGGGCAATGAAACCGGAGGCCTCTAGGGTTATCCCCACCAGAAATAAGCCAAGGGCTAGACCAACTTTTTGCAGTAGCACCATAAAGGCGTAAAAAACCCCTTCTCTCCGTTTGCCGGTGTTTAATTCGTCTAGATCCACCACATCGGGAATCATAGACCAGGGAATCAAATAGGCAACGGATACCCCCACTCCAGCAAAAATAGCTAGGGTGTAGAGTAGAGCGACTTGTCCTGGTTGCACTAACCAAAGCCCGGCTTCTGCCCCCATCCACACCATGGAGCCGAGAAAATAGATAACTTTTTTATCTAAAAACTGGGCCAAAGCTTGCCAAACAAATAGCATCACTAGGGCAGTGCCCTGGACAGCTAGGGCAATGGTGCCGGATTGTTGCTCCCCTAAGCCCATCCAACTAACGACAAAATAAACCAGAATTGACGCGGTGAGTTGTACGGCTAACCAGGAACAGAGATAAATACCAATGACGAATAGAAAAGCCCGGTTACTGAAAGCAATTTTTAGTTGTTTCAGGAGGGGTAAACTTTCTGCAGCTTCAGGGCTGGGGGAATTTTCAATCTTTTGTAGATGTTCTTCTACGGCGCTGTCCCGCAGGGTAAAACCAAATCCACCCCAAATTAACCCCAGCAAAATGAGGAAAAAGCTGATGTAATCAAAACCGCTACCCCCCAACAAGTTAAGGCTTCTGGCGATCGCCAAGGAGATTAAGGTAATGCCAGCGGCCATTAACAGAGGAGCTAAACGTCGGCGTAGACTGGG
Source organism: Synechocystis sp. PCC 6714 (assembly GCF_000478825.2). NCBI lineage: Bacteria > Bacillati > Cyanobacteriota > Cyanophyceae > Synechococcales > Merismopediaceae > Synechocystis > Synechocystis sp. PCC 6714. Next base: position 3,307,803 of record NZ_CP007542.1, read on the forward strand.
AGAAAGGATTGGCTCTTTACCCTTTTCTTGCAGCCGCAACGCACTCCAAAGTAGGGCTGAGATGGAGAGCACAGAAATCATCACTCCCAATTCACCAAACTGCTGCTGGGGGCGATCGGGCAAACCAGCGGCGATGAGGATGTAGAGAATGAGAGAAAGAATACTGCCGCCGATGGAAAAGGCGAAACGAAAACTATTTAGCCTAGTCCGCTCGTTGTAGTTCTGGGTCAGCTCCGGCGTTAGGGCAGTGTAGGGCAAATTAACCGTGGTGTAACACAGATTAAATGCCATGGCGACCGCCACATAGTAAATAAATAATCCCCATTGATTAGTCAGACGATCTTCGCTGAAAGAGGGAATTAACCACTGGGCAGCGTACAAAAGGGCGAAGGGGATCATCCCCCCTAACATCCAAGGCAAACGACGGCCCCACCGACTGCGGGTGCGATCACTTAACAAGCCAATGATTGGGTCATTAATGGCATCAAAAATTTTGCCAATCATCAACACACTACCCGCCAGGGCCGCCGGTATTCCCGCCACATCGGTGAGGAAAAACAGCAGGTAAAAGACCAAAATATTAGCAGTGATAGCCGGGCCAAAGTCCCCCGCTCCGTAGGCTAATTTAGTGGCAAAGTGAAGTTTTTCGGCGGAAAGGGATTGGCTCATTAAACTTGGTGGTGGCGGTAAGTTCCTAGCCCACAGCGTAGGCTACCCGTAGGGCCCAGATAATTAGGGCACCAATACCCCCCAAGATTAACATTGCCGAAACAGCGACGAGAAAAGGCTTATCTGCTCCGTCGAATTTCATGATGCCACGGTTAAGATCAGACATAAAAACCGACTCTCCAAAAGACTACATTGCAAAGGTTAGACGGACTTCCATGGTCCTAGTTTACTGTCTTGTCTGGGGTTTAACCTGTTCCCACGGACACTTTTTGGTCAGGTTTAGCAGTTTTCGGACCAATTTTTGCTCCGTTGGTGTCGATAATCCGTTGAAAAATTTCCATTTCCTCCCAACGAGGAACAAACTCCATTGGCGCATAAATAATACTTAAGATCTAAAATAAAATTCAAATGGTATCATTCACAACATTGCCCAAAGCAGGGCATTAAACACCTGTTGCCATCTTTGGCCTAATACCTCAGCAACTTGAGGGAATTGTAGAAAGACAAAATATGCTGTCAAGGAAATTCCCCCCACTAAAATGTAAATCCATTTGCCCAGATTGACTTCCACAATTAAATAATAGAGCCAGTAAAAAGCCAATGCGGCTAAAATAACGCCTGCGCTCCCCATTAATTGCAGGGTGATGGCATAAATGTCTGTTCTATCTAAAGCTGAGTTATGTACTAAGTTTGCGGCGTAGCCAGCATACCAAATTTGGATTAAAATTCCCGGAATCCAGCCAATCCACTGAAACTTGAGTGAATTAATCACACCAATAATGGTATCGGTGTAATTGGCAAACCATTGCCATTCATCATTCTTTCCTGTGATTTGATTCCACACTGCATTGGTGAATACAATCAATAACAATGCCAATACCCAGGGGACAACCAGGAGAAGCAAAAAGCCCCAGTACATAACAATGCTACCGAGGGCATAACCCATTAGTCTGAGCAACAGCAAGCCCATTATGGTGGATTGCAAAAACGATGGCATTTATCCTATCACGGAGATAATTTGCCATTTTTTATTGATCCATCAGGTCTAATAATCGTAATCCAAAATCACTTTTAGCCATTGGGGGGGCCGGGGAATAGGATTACCTAGACGATCCAAAATTAAAAGGGCGGTTAAATGCACTGCCACCATATAGATCAGACTGTTGAGAAAAATCATCGCCACCGCCAGCAGTTGCACCAAAAACACATCTGGTTGGGCCAAAATATTGAACTGCAAAAATAGCCAATCGACCAAATTGGTGATTTGTCCCATGACATATTGCCAAAGATTTTCCCCCAGTAGGAAGGAGAAGAGCCAAAAGCGGAAGAAAAAGCCGAAACTGCCAATCAAAGCCCCAGTAAAAATAGAAAATCCCCAGGATGCGTTTCTCACCCAACAAAATCCCAATTGCAAACTCATTAGCCCATAGGGAATGACAAATACCACACTCCGGGTGGGACCCATCAACACAGAAAGTAGCAGGCCTGCGGCAATCATGCCCTTAATGGCGGCCGGCGATCGCCAACGGAGATAAACCAAAGCCAGGGGGATGGGAAAAAGAATTCGTAATAGGGGGCCAATGGGGAAATAGTAATTAATCAGCCAGATAATGCTGACCATGCTGGCCAAAAAAGCACTTTCCACCATGGCCAGGGTTTCGGGAGATTTCAACACAGGCTGTTGGCGGCTCAAGGGTAATTCCTGTAGCGCATTGCTTTCCTCTGTTTCTCCGTCCCCCCCATCTACCCAATTGTCATCATCCACAATATCCGCCGCAGTTTCCCCGGGGTCATTAACAGGACTTGTAATCTCAGTTTTTATTTCAGTATTTGGCGATCGGTCAGCGGGAAAGGCCATGGAAGCAGTGGTGCAGTGTTCAACCTTTGGGAAACTTGACAGCCAACACACAGCGCCAAGCCCAATCCAATTAGTTTGACACAATTTGTTAGGGCGATCGGTTGAGGCGGTAAGTGGCCAGGGAATTATCACTGGCTCAGGAAATTAGGTCCTCTAAATCCTTGAGATTAGCGACACTGATAAAATCCAGGTCCCGGTGAATTAAGCCCCGTTTTTCTAGTTTAGTCAGGCAACGGGTGACGGTTTCCCTCGCCAGACCGCTGATACTACTCAGTTCTCGATGGGGCAAGTTGGGGATAATTACCCCCTCATCGGTGTCCCGGCCCCGACCTTCTGCCAAAAATAATAGGGTATCCACCACCCTAGTCAAACTTTCCGCCTCCCTAAGGCGCAAACGACGGTTAAGTTGCCTCAAACGACGGGCAATAATCTGGGCTAAGCGGATGCCGGCCATTGGCTCTGTTTTGAGGAAATTGTAAAACTCCGTTGCCGGAATACTACAGACCTCCGCCGAGGTTAGGGTAATGACATCGGTGGAACGAGGGGCTTCTTCGATCGCCGCCATTTCTCCCACCACTTCCCCCCTACCGACGATGTTGAGGGTCACCTCCCGACCATCCACGTTGTGGGTACGAATTTTGACCCATCCATCCATGATGAAATAGACGGAGCCACCCCAATCATGCTCTAGTAAAATAACTTGGTTGGCAGGATGGCTGCGAATGGAGATATGGGGAATGGCAATTTGCAACGCATCTATTTCAAATCCTTCAAAAAAAGGGATTTCTCGGCTTAGTCGCTCACTAAATTCCAAATTTTGGGAACTATTGCCCATAACCCTCCTCCCTAAACATTAAACATTGATGCCCCCAAGGGACTAGCTCCGTTTTTCAATTCTGCCAAACAATGGCGGAAATGATCGGACGTATTAACAGAAAGAACTTTATATCAACTCGATCGGATTTTGATTGGCCCAAAATTGATCCGGCAAATGGACACTTTTTTAGCGTTCCAGGGAAGTATTGGAGGTGCTCAATTCCTTGGAACCATGGCCAGCATGGGAAAACCAAATTAAAATAGCACAAATAATACTAGTGGCTAAGGCTTGGAAAACTAAGTCTTGGGAATCTTTCCCCTCTGCTAAATCACCAAAGAATATCACCACCATATTGAGCAAAATTATGTTGCCCAAGCTAGATTTTAAATCGTGGAAATTATTAACTTTTAAAGGCTCTGGCAAGCTCATCGGCTCAATAAACAACTCATACAGTCCAATGCCGAGAATTAAAAGGGCGATCACCGTCAAAAAGCGTTCAATTATTTCAATGAAATGAAAATCAACTTTATTAATATGCCAATGGTTCCGAAGCAAAGTCCACCAGAGTTGGGTCGTTTCAAGGGAAGCATAAATGAAAGCTAGTAGGGCTGTAATTAGTATGAAAAATACTGATAATAAAATTAAGTATCGATGCAAAAGAATAATGCCCTTGACTAAGTTCATAGGTTTAGTAAAAAGAAATTCACAGGTTATCGCCAGGGTAGCCTAATGGAAATGATATAAAAATAATAGATGCAAAAAGATTCCCCCAAAGCCATGGCACAACTGCAAACAATGGGGGAAAGAAACGATTGAATCTGTTTTGTGTACCACCAAAACACCTAATAGGCATCCTGGAGTTCGTAAAAATCGGGAGAAATATAGTCCTTGCGTAGAGGCCAACCGATCCAATCTTCGGGCATTAAAATGCGCTTTAAATTGGGATGACCTTCGTAAACGATACCGAACATATCATAGCATTCTCGCTCCTGCCAATCCGCCGCTTTCCAAATCCAGTAAACGGAGGGTACCACCGGATTTTCCCTCGGTAAAAATACCTTTAACCGTACTTCTTCTGGGTTACGGGTATCATCGGCCAACCGGACTAGATGGTAGAAACTCACCAATGATTTGCCTGGCCCTTCATCGTAGGCTCCCTGGCACTGTAAATAGTTGAAGCCATAGGCATATAAAGCCGTACAGAGGGGTAAGAGTAAATCCGCCTCCACCTGCACCATTTCCACCCCCAGATGATCCGCCGTCAAGCTTTGATGTTCAAAACCATTGGTGGTCAACCAAGTGGACACAGGGCCCACAGGGGTAATTGCCGTCTCCTCTTGGGGATTAACAGCTTCATTGGGGGGATTTACTTCTTCAGCCACGGTTTAATTGCTCCTTTTGTTGAGAAGTGGACAAAGCAGGGGGCATAGGCATTCCCATGGCCTCTTGCAACTCCCGGGGGGGAGCGGAACGGGTACCCTGTTGTAAATACTTGCCGTCTAAAATCGGTGCCACCACTTTCATTTGGTGGGAAGTGCTGTAGTAACGATGGGTTTGCTGGGTGATGGCCCGTTCTTGGATAGATTCATTGGCTACCTTTTTACGCAGTTTAATAATCGCATCAAAAATGGCCTCTGGGCGGGGAGGGCAGCCGGGAATATATACATCTACGGGAATTAGCTTATCTACCCCCCGCACCGCTGTGGTGGAATCACTGCTAAACATGCCACCGGTAATTGTGCAAGCTCCCATGGCAATGACATATTTTGGTTCTGGCATTTCTTCATAAAGACGCACCAGGGCGGGGGCCATTTTCATGGTGATGGTTCCGGCGGTGATAATCAAGTCCGCCTGCCGGGGGCTAGAACGGGGCACCAAACCAAACCGGTCAAAATCAAAGCGAGAACCGATTAAAGCCGCAAACTCAATGAAGCAACAGGCGGTGCCATAGAGCAGGGGCCACAGGCTGGAAAGTTTGGCCCAGTTGTAGAGGTCATCCACCGTAGTTAGGATGACGTTCTCGGAAAGGTCTTGGGTAACTTGGCTACGGCTGGCCGGGTTGAGAATTTTCGCCGTGGCGGCCCGTTCCAGATCAATGGGATTAGCAGGGTTGGGACTCATAGGAAATAGGAGAAGACAACAGGGGGGTCAGGCAAGGCTGGACAAAACAGTGGTCAAGATTGAGTCAAAATTGGGCAATACTTCTGAATATCCTAGGACCATTCCAAAGCTCCCTTGCGCCAGGCGTAGACCAATGCAACCACCAAAATAGCGATGAAAATCAGAGCTTCTACAAAGGCTAACAGGCCCAATTGATTAAAGGCAACGGCCCAGGGATAAAGAAACACCGTCTCCACATCGAAGACTACAAATACCAGGGCGAACATGTAATAGCGGATATTGAATTGGATCCAGGCCCCACCAATAGGCTCCATGCCGGATTCGTAGGTAGTTTGCCGCTCTGGCCCCCCATTCCTGGGACGGAGGAGTTTGGACGCAGTCAGGGCCAACACTGGTACCAGGGAGCAGATAAAGAGAAAGCCGAGAAAATATTCGTAACCGGTTAAAACAAACACAGGGCCAATGGTCTCCTCACGGCGAATGGTGGGCAGGGGGTATTCCCAGGTATATTTCACCACAAATGGTCATGCCTGGGTCAAGCTTACCGGACTTGTTGAATTTGTTGGCGATCGCCTGGGGGGCATCTTGCTAATTTTCCTGATTATAGGACTCTGACTAGGACAGACCAAGGCCTGAACTATACGTTTAACCTATACCTACCAATTGTTTCGACAATAATTGCAATTCTGAGCTGATCGGGATTTCAGTGCCCGCTGTTTTGTAGAATGGAACCTTGGGCCATGGCCCCCCATGATTTTTTGTTATCCCTTTACTATGCCTCCATCCGCCCCAAATTCGACAGTGTTGCCCAGTGCCGCCCCCGTCTGTCCCCAGAGTTCGGCCTGTCGTTGGCGTGGATTGATTGAAACCTATCGTCCCTATCTGCCGGTTTCTGACCAAACTCCGGTGGTAACTCTGCTAGAAGGCAATACTCCCCTAATTCCCGCCCCGGCGATCGCCAGCAGAATTGGCAAAAACGTGCGGGTGTTTGTTAAATATGACGGTCTCAATCCCACCGGTAGTTTTAAGGATCGGGGAATGACCATGGCCATTTCCAAGGCGAAGGAAGAGGGGGCGAAGGCGGTAATTTGTGCTAGTACGGGCAACACATCAGCGGCGGCAGCGGCCTATGCCAGAAGGGCTGGTTTGCGGGCATTTGTTATTATCCCCGATGGCTATGTAGCTTTAGGAAAACTAGGTCAGGCTTTGATCTATGGTGCGGAAGTAATTGCCATTGACGGTAATTTTGATGATGCTTTGACCACGGTGCGGCAGTTGTCGGAACATTACCCCGTTACCCTGGTTAATTCCGTTAATCCCTACCGTTTGGAAGGGCAAAAAACCGCCGCCTTTGAAATTGTTGACGTGTTGGGACAGGCCCCCGATTGGCTTTGCATCCCCGTGGGCAATGCCGGTAACATCACCGCCTACTGGATGGGCTTCTGTCAATACAAAGAACTGGGCAAAGGCGATCGCCTCCCCCGGATGATGGGCTTCCAAGCCGCTGGATCGGCCCCTTTTATTCAAGGGCAACCCATTAGTCATCCCGAAACCCTAGCCACCGCCATTCGCATTGGCAATCCTGCTAACTGGGATAAAGCCTGGGCTGCTTCTAGGGAAAGTAATGGGGAATTCCACCCCGTCACCGACGCGGAAATTTTGGAGGCTTACCGAATTCTCGCTGCTGAAGAAGGGGTTTTCTGTGAACCCGCCAGTGCCGCTTCCGTGGCTGGTTTGTTGAAGCGTAAAGACCAAGTACCCGCTGGAGCTACGGTGGTTTGTGTACTGACCGGCAATGGTTTGAAAGACCCTGACTGTGCTGTGCAAAATAGCGGCAATCAAGTTAAAGCGGGATTGAAACCAGATTTGGAAATTGTTGCCAAAGCGATGGGTTTTTAACTGCAATTTCCACCATTTTCCCCTCCATTAATTATAGTCAATCAAAGTAAAATTGAGACAGCTAAGGCCTTTACCAAAGATGCTTTTATTTTTCCCCATTAATATAATGTAAAAAATCCCCTTCTACCCTAATTATTCCTTGACTTGGTAGGGAAGAAGTTTGGGAGCCATTGGGGGCATTAATTAAAGCTACTATCTGTTCGATCTGTTCAAAATTAGGGGCTTGGGTTTGGCAAGATTGTAAAAAGCAGCGGATGATGCGACGCTGTAAAGCTAGGGGCTGTTGACTGAGGCGACGGCGATCTAAGCTTTTTTGATCAGATTGGATGAGGGTTTGATAAATTTCTCCAGTAATCTGCTCTAAATAAGCCACTTCTGCCGTTAATAATTCCACCGTTTGGGCTAATTTTTTTTCCACCTGGGGATTGAAATGTTTCCGTAAATACGGAATCAGTTCCCCCCGGATGCGGTTGCGGCGATAGGCTAATTTTTCGTTGAGCACATCTGCCCATATCGATAATTTTTGTTGCTGGCAAAAATCCCCAGTTTCTTGGCGGCTAATGTCTAAGAGAGGACGGACTAATCTAATCTTAAAATTCTCTTTTTTGGCAACATCTAAGTCGGCCAACTCCCTTATCCAGCCCATGGACTGCAAACCGTCACTACCACTGCCCCGCACTAAGTTGAACAGCAATGTTTCCGCCCGATCACTCTGGGTATGTCCTGTCATCACCACCGGAAAATTTTCTGCCCTGGCGATCGCCGTCAGGGCCTGGTAACGCCAATGGCGGGCCGCCGCTTCAGTTTGGGGTAAATCCTGGGCATCCCGTTGGAAGTAGGGTAATTTATAACCCTGGGCTAGGCGCTGTACATGGTCGGCAATACCTTCGTCGGTGGGCCAATGGTGGTCACAGTGGGCTACGGCCAAATGCCACTGCCATTGTTTGGTTAAATCATTAAGTAGATGCAGTAAACAGAGGGAGTCTTGTCCCCCCGATACTGCTACTAAGATGCGACTTGCTTTTAGTTCGGGAAATCGCCGTTGCAAGCATTGATGAAGCCGACTGTGCAGTAATGTCCAAACCATCTATTTTGTCTTTTACTTCTTTTTCTTTTACTTCAACTTTCCCAGGGTAATGCCAAATAATAACCCCAGAGCTAATACGTTACTGAGTAGTCCCTTTATTCGTCGTTGTAGTGATGGTTTTTTTAACTTTGTTGGCAATTTACTCACCCCAAGTTGGGACAGTCGACTGTTGGGGATCAGACAGTTGGACATCCGAACGATTATTGACATTGGGGCCAACAAGGGGCAATTTGCCCGAAAAATGCGCCGTTACTTCCCCCAAGCCCAAATTTTTGCCTTTGAACCATTGCCTCTGCCCTATCAACAACTCCAACAATGGGGCGATCGCCAGAAAAATTCTGTCCACACTTTTAATTTGGCCCTCGGCGATCGGATGGATCAGCTAGAAATTAACAGCCATGTGCTCTTTACCGCTTCTTCATCCCTTTTGCCAACAACGGAGCTTTGCGAAAATTTGTATCCCATGGTGCGGGAACAGGAAAAAGTTGTCGTCCGCCAATCAACCCTTGATGGGGAAATGGAACGATTCGAAGGAAAATTATTGCTGGAATTATTAGTCAAAATCGACGTACAGGGTTACGAAGACCGAGTAATTCGGGGTGGGGAAAAAGTACTAGGACAAGCCAAGGCTTGTATTTTGGAAATTTCCCTCGATGGACTCTATGAGGGGCAATGTCAATTCCGGGATATTTTTCCCCTATTGGACAATCTCGGACTGCGCTATGCTGGCAATCTGGATCAAGTGGTCGCCGCCGATGGCCATGTGCGTTATCTCAATGCTCTTTTCTTACGTCCCGATTAACATTTTTTTACCTTTCTATGCGTGTTGAACCCTGTTGCCAAGCTCTCTTAGCCCAGCTTTTACCGGAAGTTGATCCCCAGCGCCAGGGAGTTTGCATTGATGTGGGGGTGGGTACTTTTGCCTTTTATTGCCAAATTTTTGCTGAATTGAATTTTAAGAGTTTGGCGATCGAGCCTTTACCAGTCAAGGCGTTAAAAAAGTTGGCGGAACATCCCACGTTAACTCTCTTACCAGTTTGTTTATCCGATCAAGATGGGGAGCAAACCCTATATGTGGGCAAATTCGCCGGCATTTTTAATAGTAATTTTAGTTCCCTTTCCCCCCAATGGTTTGGCGCCTCTGGCCACGCTCGGCAGGCCAAAACCGTCACCTTGCAAACATTAATATACCAACAGCAAATTGAGCAAATCACCTGTCTAAAACTAGATATTGAAGGTTGGGAATGGGCTGTAATTAAACAGCTAGAAAATATAGAATCCCATTTACTTCCTGCGGTGGTAATGTTTGAATACGGGGGGGGAGTCAACCGAGGAAAAAATCAAAAGGGTTGGGCCCCAGAATTTTTTGAAAATACATTAAATATTCTTAAATTATTAAAAACTCTTGGTTACGGCTCCGGAGTTTTATTGGATTTTGCCCCGGATTGCCAAGAAATAACCTTTGATTTACATCAACTGGAAATATCCAAGTTGGATAAACTTTTTCCCCCTGAAAGTGTTTACGGCAACATTATCTTGTTTAGAGACTATCAACCGAGTGCAAGCCAGCTATCCCAGCTTTGTAAACCCTATTATCGAGTTAACTTGCTGGAACGGCTGGTCAACACCCTAGTCTCACGTTAGCAATTCAATTATGGCTGAGCCTGAACTGGGAATCCTTTTTGCCGCAGGAATTCCGCCGTCGCCGCATCGGGATTATAGCGGAAGCCGAATTGAGCCTCCGTACCATCAGGAATAATTTTGGGAGTCATGAGAATAATAACTTCCGAACGGTCTGTAGTGTCTGTGGACTGCCTAAACAATGCCCCAATCACTGGTAAATCCCCCAGAATTGGAACTTTACTTGTGGTAGAACGTTGAAGTTCCGAAATAATGCCGGACAGGATAAACGTCTGATCATCCCTCAGCCGAACTACACCGGAAGTAAGTTCTCTTTTGTTTATCAGTGTTATTTCGTTGACGGCACCGGCACCGCTGTCAAATCGTTCTGTGCCAGCAGGAGATGCAACGATGGGGTTAACCCGCAAAGTAATAAAGCCATTGTCATCAATTCGATCAACTATGACATTTAGTGTCAGCCCAACATCTTCGAGAACTGGTGTGATAGTCCTGACTGCTGTATCTCCCTGGGTATCAACTTGCGTGTCAACACTGGCAATAACAGATTCTGTTAACTTAACTTGAGCGGCCTCACCCTCCTGAACAATTAAAGTTGGATCGGTGAGAATTTTAGCATTGCCACTACGTATCTGAGCGTCAATTTGTGCCTGAAATTTTTTAGGATATTGATAAAAAGATGGCAAGCCAAACTCGGGATAAGTGACTGTTAAAACTCCCTCTTCATCAACTTCTGCAATTGGAAATTCGGTAACCCCAGTGAATAGTGGATTATTGGAAATAGCTCCCGATCCTGATGTAAAGAAATTAAGAGGAATTGTTCCTGTACCAAGGGGAGTCTCAATATTGGTTAGTCTACTAAGGTCAAAGAAAACATCTTCACCGGGAGCATTAAAAAATGGATTGACGATGGCAGGGGGGTTAGTAACTCGCCCTAAACTATTGTTAATGTCAATTTCCTGAACTGGAGCCGTGTCACCAAAACGCATTATTCCCCTGCCACTGTCTTGGACAAAGAAACTATCTCCTATGCCAAAGGAAAAACTGCTGTCATAATCCTGGATGTTATTCAGATTTATATCAATAATTTTGACGTTAACTGCCACTTGACGACGGCGGGCATCCATTTGCGTGATCATGGAGCTAGCTAACTCCACATTGCGGGGTTCCCCCACCAAAGTCACAGTGTTTAGACGAGGGTCAGTACTAACAACTAATCCTTCCAGAATTAACACTGAAGAATCGTTGGCGGGTTTTTGCACTGTCAGTGGTACCAATGTGGGCGGTTGTTTAATTACCCTTGGGGGAGCATTTTCTGCGAGTTGGACATCCTCCTGTCCTTCAAACAAAATGTTAACTTCTGCACCCTGGGAAGCCAAAGTACTCGCTACGGACTCAGCACTGGCCTGGTTCAGTCTAATGGTGCGGGTGATGATGTTCCTGGCGGAAGGCAACAAACTGGCTCCGGCAAAGATGGTATTGCCCCGACGACTGGCCTTTAAACCTGATGCCATTAGAACGTAGTTAAAGACGTCCTGAACACTTTCATTTTGAATATCCAACGTAATCGTCGACTGAGCTTGGGGAGCCGCCACTTGACCACCGGGAGGTGTACCTGGAGTGGCTGTGCCCTCAGAATTCTGATTATCCGTGAAAATTAGATTCATGCCAGCATAGCGGGTCAAGACGGCTAGCACCTCCCTGGCAGGGGCCTCCCGCAACACTAAACTCGGTACGTTAACTTGACCTCTTTGCCCAAGATCAATCATGTCGAAGGACGCATTAATATTGGAAATAGCCAAATCCCCCACCGGTGGAGGCACTGCGCGGGAACGTACTGGAGCCACAGGCACAGCGGGGGACAGAATGCTGGGATTACCGACTCTAGGGCCAGCTTGGGGAGCACCACCCTGTTGCTGAATAATGATTTCCGGATTGGGAAACATTACTTGCCCACTGCCCGCTGGGGGGGGAGGCATGGGACGACTAGGGGGAGCCATCTGAGCAACACTGGTCTGGTCTGGTTCTGGAAAGTTTAATGTTAAAGGCTCGGATAGGGCTTCCAACTCCTGCACTAGCAACCCAAGCTCAGTTAACCTTTTCTCCGGCTTAGCGAGGGATTTTGCCCGGGTCAACTCCAGTGGTGGCGACCAGGAATCAATTTTGCTTGGTTCCTTAAGGGATTTTTCTAAACTTTTCTCCCAGCTCTCCCAATCTTGAGCGGAGTTCGCGGCAATATCTTTGGCGATCGCCGTTTCTGAACCGTGGCCAAATGTGTCCGACTGGGGGAGGTTTTCCGCTTGAGCCGGTGCTAGGGCCACCAAACAACAGGCAACTATCTCCGTCGTTAACCAAAACCGAAAATTTTTCACAGAATTGCTCCTCACACACCAAATTAAAATCAATTATTGAATAATTATTCAAAAATCGTAAGACCGTTAGCGATAATTTATCAGCAAAACCGCCCATTAAGGGGCCGGAGGCGCTTCCCCTTCCGCAGGGGGCTGTCCTTCTGCGGGAGGCTGTCCTTCCGCCGGTTGTCCCTCCTGACCAGGGGGCGGGGGCGGGGGAGTCAAGGCCGCGATTTCCTCGGGAGTCAAGGGCATAAGGACCTCCAACGTCAGGTCTGTGGTCAGAGTATCCGGAGCATCAGTTCGTACCTGCACCGTGTTTCCATCCCTCACCACATTGACGGGAAACTCCGCATTGACCAGGCTAGTTCGTAAATTTTTCATCAAAATCAATGGTTGTAGCCTTTCAATGTCCCGAATTACCCCCAAAGTATCCCTAAAGCTACCGGCCATAGAAATGGTGTAGGTTTGGCGTTTAAGCTGGTTATTGACATTGGCTCCCAAACTATCATCGGAGATCACCGCTGGTTCCCCCTGGGGCAAAAAACTTAATAACTTCATGTTTCTGTTAACAAACAAAGTATTGAAGTTATATAGGATTGTATTCAAATCCTCACTATTGGCATAGAGTTCTAGCACCGTTGCCTTCCTTTGCTGTGCTTCCTGCAACTGGACCTCTGCATTGGCCAACCGGCGCATCAGGATTTCTGGGGATTGTTGGTCTACCTGGGCCTGCTTACCCTGTTCGTCCTGTTTGAGTTGCTGATACTCCCCTAAAGCCGGAAGCAAAAAATTGAGCACAACATAGACCATGGCCAATAAACCAAGAATTCCTAGGCTGATGCCGCTCACCTGGGGAGTGAATGTGATACCAAATGCCGTTGGATAATTGCCCCCCGCATCAAATTCCTCATCAATAATCGTTGTGGTTGACGAATACTCTTCGCTGTAGCTAGTCATGGCACCCCTCTAAAAACAAAGTCACTGGCGATCGATCAATTAATGGTTATCCTAGTTGGATTGCTCCGTTGGTGTTCCTTCCCCTGGGGGTTCCACAATTGGAGGAGGGGGAACATCGGGCACATCCGCCGGCCGATCCAAAACCCCCTTAAGCTCCAAAAACTTGAACCGAGCCACTAGCCCCGCCGCCCCATTTTTGATCAGGGCTGTAATCAAATCCTTATCTGGGGTATTGGTAATTTCCGTCTGGATGGTGTAGCTCACCCCCGCTGGAATTAGAACGGTGGAAGTGCCCTGCTCTGTCTCCGGTTCTTCTGTGCCACCGGTCTGCACCGTGGTCCCCTCCCCCGTGATGGGTAAAGCCGACGCATTGGCGGTCATCAATTGCGTTTTGCTAGCCTGCAAAAACTTGGAGCTCTGCAAGGTGAGCAGAAAGTCATTGAGGGAGCCGTAATTTCCAGCAAAACCGGAAAGGGTAACCACATTGCCTTCCTGTTGGATACTCTGTAGTTGAACTTCCTGGGGTAATTGGTTAGTGATTTCCTGAAACAAAGCTGACCAAGGCTTGATTTGACTAAAAACACTAATCAGTCCATCTGCTTCCTGGTGAGCGGCTGCCGTTTTCGCCTCCACTTCCTGAATTTTTTGCTGTTCCCCTTGCAACTGGGTCAACTCTGCTTCCAATTGCTGGATATTCGTTTGGGCAACATTTTTTTGCCAATTAACCAGCAAAATCCCCAATCCGGCCAGGGCTGGCAACAGGACCATCACCCCCGCCCCAATGTAAAGGGGCATTTGCTTTTGTAGATCGTCTCCCGTCAGGGTAATGGTGGTGGTTTGGGTGGACCGTACAACATCAGAGTTTCGGTCCTTGAGAAAGTTGACGTCTAGGCTATACATGGGAAGAATTCAATGGATTTGACTATGGCATCGTACATAGGGAGGGGGAGTAAGAAGGGTTTGAAACGTTTTCGAGGTGGAAAAACAGGAAATTTGGGGAAAATGTCTGGGGCGTTAGGCTTCCCGTATGCCCAAACCTAGAACCGTTGCTAGGCTAGGGCGCTCTATGTCGGAAAAGTTCTGGTCCGTATCGATCGCCAAGGCTTCAAAGGGATCAACTTTAACGGTGGGAATGCTTAGGCGTTGGGTGAAATATTCATCCAATTGGATCAGGCCACCACCGGGACCGGCCAGGAGTAATTGCACCAGTTCCAACTCCTCACTCTGGTTAAGGTAAAAGTTAATCGATCGCCGTAGCTCATCGGTCAATTCCCCCATCACCCGCATTAGGGCGTTCATGCCGGGGTTAACTGCAGTGCCCTGGGTGCTCATGGTGTCGAACTGGGTGACAGGAATGGTCATACCCTGCAAAATTTCCGGATTCCGGGATGGGGGTAAATTCATGGCCCGGGAAAGGGCATTCTGCATTTGATAAGTGCCAATGGGCACTGTGCGGGAAAACTGGGGCACCCCATCGACGATAATGGCAATTTCCGTGCTGTCAAACTCAATATCCACCAGCACCGCCGCTTCCCGGGAGCCAAATTGCCGGAGTTGTTCCCGAATAGTCCTAATCAGGGCAAAACTATTAATTTCTAGTACATCGACCTGGAGCCCCGCCTGCTGAAAGGTGTCTAGGTAGGAATCGGTCACCTCCCGACGGGTGGCCACTAACAACACCTGTACCTTTTCAATGCCGTCTTCATCTTCAAATAAACCCAGTTTTTGATAATCCAAATCCACCTCTTCCCTGGGATAGGGCAAATAGAGGGCCGCCTCATGGTTTAGCACCATATCCCGCAACTCGTTTTCGTCCAACTCCGCCGGCACTGGTAGCATACGAATTATGGCTTCCCGCATGGGCACCGCCGTGGCCACTTGCTTACTGTTAATTTTTTGTTCGCTCAACAGTTCCTGAATAATTTCCGCCAGGGCAGGGGAATCGACGATCTTTCCTTCCTCAAAAATACCCTCTGGAATGGAAGCATGGCCAAATTTTCTCAGTTTATAACTCTGACCCTGGGCCGAAAGCTGGGCCACATTGACCCTTTCGGGGGTGATTTCTAGCCCCACCCCGGAGGATTTACGACCAAATAAGCTAGTGAGACGGCTAAACATGGGGATTGCGGTAACCGCTGGCGATGATAAGACAAAATTATTAGGGAGTGAGGGTGGAAGGTGGGAAAAAAATCAGTTAGTCCATGGTACTGTGCTGGCTGGCCCTGTCAATAAATAATCGAACACAATTAACCATATCCTGCCCACGGCCAGATCTTAACTTTTTCTAACTTTAACTATGGTTAAATCGTATTTAACCTAGAGGGCCTGACCACGGATTTTGGCAGAGAATCCAGAAGCCTTAAATTGTTCTAACTGCAATGGCAAGGGCTGCTCCGCTGGGACGCTAATGCGAACCTCAAAATCGCTTTTCCCCGGGGGAATTTCCGCAATATTGCCCAGGCGGGTACGGTTTTGCATGGCTGGTTCGTGGTTAGCATCGTAAATGCGCCCAAAAACATCGGCATCGTATACCGTTTTCCCCGTCCGATTATTGGCGGTTCCCGTTACTAGAAAGCAATTAGCTGGATTACTGGAACCACTGCCGACGTTCCCTTCCGCTAGGTCGGCTGGACAGGGTTTGTAGTCAATATCCGTTAGAGGTACCTCCGTCAATGCCCAGGCCGGTAGGGCGATCGCCAGGAAGAAACAGGTTGTTACGAGGATAGTAATTAAAGACCGCAGAGCAGTTAGAAACATAGATTCAGGAAAAGCCAGGCATAAAGCCCTAAAAACTAGGAACGGTGGGAGGCAAGGTAGGATTGCCAAACCGGGTATATTGGGACCAATCTTCCAGTAGGGATTGGTTAAAAGGCTCCGGCAGATCGCGAGTGTGGATTACGGTGCCCCGGGTCTGCTGTTCTAAGGCGTCGTGATAAACGGCTTCCACCACGGCGGCATCTTCGGCGATCATGTTATCGAAGTAGGAGCCGGGCCAACTGCGCCAACCAAAAATCTTGTTAGCTTGGCCAGAAATGCTGGTCAGGTCGTAAAAGCGCCCTGTGGAATTGTAGGAAGCTCTGGTAAAGACGTTTTCTAACGTGTCCCCAGCGGCGAGGGAAGTTTCCTTTTCTTCCATGAACTGCCCTAACTGTTGCCGGGAAGTTAACATACGGGCTTCCAATTGGGTCAGACAAGCACTGAGCCCGGCGGCAAATTCATTGCGGGTCAAAGCTCGATCGCCCCGGAAAGTTCTATCGGGATAACCAACAATACAGCCATAGTTATCAACTAAGTTCCGCAGTGCTTCGTAGGCCCAGTTATTGGGGGAAACATCGCGGAATTGATTAATGCTGGTGACCTGGCCCAACAATTCCGTATAGGCTTGGTAGTTTTGGTCATAATTAGCCTGGGCCGTTTCCTTATCCGGTGCCGGGGCGGGCAGACCGGGAATCAGACTAACGGGGTTGGCGATCGCCGGGGCAGTAATTCCCCCCACCAACAATCCCCCCAGGGTCGCTAACAAATAAGATTTCATTGATCGGTTAACCATCACAGAACACTCCTCAACCAAAATGACCAACGGATTGGCAAATAAGCCGCAAAAGTTAATGAAATTTAATACTTCGTTTAAACGTATCTAAACGCGATTTTTAAGGTGTGGGCGATCGCCTACCAGTCAACACCAATCTAGACGGCGACATCTACTAAATGTAACCCAATTTCCCCCAGCCGTAACCTTTATCTACAATTTCTCCCGATTACCAACTTATCGGCAACATTTACCAACAAAAAACAATAATTTCCCCAAAAAACCATTAACGGCTGATGAGGGTACGCAAGAAAAATTTCGGCAGGGCCAACATCCGTCGCCAGCGCCAGGGTTCCTGGTAGAGCCGGTAAAACCACTCCAGATTATAACGACAGAAAAATTCCGGTGCTCTTTCTTTTGTGCCCGACCAGACATCAAAACTTCCCCCCACGCCGATCCAAATGGACTGGGGACAGAGATGGCGATGATCCCGAATCCAATACTCCTGGCGGGGTACCCCCAAACCCACCAAAATTAATGCCGGCTGCTCTTGGGCCAACTTATTTTGCCAAGCGTCCTGCTCTGCAGCGCTTAGAAAACCATGGTTGGTGAGAATTTTTAAGCCAGGATATTCCCTTTGCCAACGCTGGGCGGCTAAATCAGTAATGCCCGGTGCCCCTCCGTAAAAGGCGATCTGTTGGTTATTAGCACTTTTGCCAATGTGTCGCACCATAGCTTCCGCCAGTTCAATGCCGGGGCAACGGCTTTGTTCAATGCCGTCCAATTTCAAATAAATGGTTACCCCTGCTCCATCGGGAATGACCAATTCTGCCCCTTGGATCACCTGCTGTACTGGTGGTTCCTTCTCGGCCAGCATGACCATTTCCGAGTTGAGGGTGACCACGTGGACTCCCTGACCCCTTTTCAAACAATTTTCTAGCCAATGGCCATAGTCATCACAAAGGTGTACCTTCACTCCAAAAACCGAGGCTGTTGGCAAGCTTGGCTCAGCAAAGTTGGTGACCATAGGGAAAATAAATCGAAGTGAAGGAAGGGCGATGACCAGTTCCCCCGGAATTGTGCAGAGGCAGGGAACTTAGTCTAGTATTCTCCCAGAATTTCCGGAGTTTGAGTGGAAAGAAACAGGGCAGCAATCCCCTGTTTCCCAGAGGAAGTCCAATAAGTCCCTTTGGTCTCCCATCATCTAAATCTAAGCCAGTGTTAGGGCTGAATATCGAATAGATGATTGTTGGGCAAATTACTGATGGAGCGTTGTAGTTGGTTCAAGGACTGGTTATAGCCAATGATCGCCTGGAGGAAACGACCCCGGGCATTAGCCAAATCCCGTTGGGCGTTAATAACATCGGTTTGGGTGCCCACCCCAGCCTGAAACCGTAGTCGAGCTAAACGGAGAGCTTCTTCAAAGCGGATTACGTTGGTACGGGTACTGCCAATATTTTCTTTATTGGAAATAAGGGTGTAGTAGGATTCTTCCACTTCCAAGCGAATTTGGTTTCTTTGCTCGGAAAAAGCAGTTTTGGCAATGTCCATTTGGCGATCGGCCCGGCGAGCTTCGGCAAAGGCTCGGCCTCCATCAAAGAAGTTCCACCGCACCCTGGCGGCAAAGGAGTAACCATCCACTAACCCAGCACTGCTGTCGAAGTTGTTCTGGTAAGTGTAATTGGCCAGGAAATCCACCCGGGGCTTGATGGCCGCTAGGGCAATGTAACGATCCTGTTCACTGACTTCAATCTGGACCAACTGTTGTTCCAGCTCAGCCCGGTTCTTGTAGGCCTGGACAATGCTTTCATCTAGGGGGATGTCCCAATTCCCGGCTTCGACAATTTCGTCAGCGGCGGTTAATTCCACCCGTTGCCCCACACTTAGTAATTGGGCTAGACGGCGGCGGGCATTCCGTTGATCGGCGATCGCCCTGGTTAGAGCTTCGTTGGCGGTGGCCAAATCCCCTTCCGCCCTTAGCACGTCAAACCGAGTTCCTAACCCGGCCTGTTCTAACAAGCGGGCATCCCGTAAACTCTGGGACGCATCTTCCACGGAAGCCTGGGCGATCGCCACCTGGGCATCGGCCCCCTGGAGTGCATAGTAGCGATCGGTGGCTTCAAAGCGGGTTTGTTCCGCCACTACTTCCACCTGGAGCCGACTGTTTTGCACCAGTTGTTCTGCCTTGGCAATTTGGGCACTCCTCTCCCCACCGGCGTAAATGCTGTAGCTCAGATTAATGTTGCCCACCGCATTGGTACTAGTTTCTGAACGTAACTCGGGAGCAACGGTGGTGGTCTGACCCTGGTTGGCGATTAGGGCATTGGTAGCCTCGGCCGCCGCACTACTGTCCCGACTGAGGGTGAAATCCGTGTCCAAGCTGGGGAAAAGGGCCGCCCTAGCCGCCATCAAACCAGCTTCTTGTTGCTCCAGGGAAAGCTTAGCCTGTTGCAATTGCTCATTATTCTTGAGGGCCAGGGCAATGGCCTCGTCCAAGGTAATGGCCTGTCTTACTGTTGTATCCACCTCTTCCGGTTTGGTGGGAAACATGAGGGGATTACCGGAAGGATTCAAGCGTTCGTCGGGCACTGTATCCGGTAGTTGGGGTAGGGGAAATCCGCTGGCATCGGCGTTATTCTCTGGTTTTGTCTCCGTCGATGGTACATTTTCCGGAGGAGAAACACTTTGGGCCACGGCGATCGCCCCCTGGCCGCCACTGAAGCCGGGCAAAAATACACCGACACTGGTGCTGAGTAGCAACAACAGAGTGGAAGAAGACCAAAATTTGAGCGGATGGATTGATTTCATTGGGAATGTGACCAGACAACTCAGCCGTAATCGCAAAAAAAGGGGAAACGCTGTTCGCTAAATAACTTACCGCATTGCCCTAAAAATTGTAACCAATGTTAATCCAGACTGTAGGCCACGGCCCCCGATCGCCGGGGGTCTCCAACCCCTTCCAGGTGTCCAGCGGCATTGGTGGCAACCCCGTGGACTCCCCCAAAAAACATATTTTGTTCAGTCCAGAGGGTAGTTTGGGTGCCATCGTCAAATTGGAGCTGGGACAGGACGTCCATCATCGGGCTTGGTTCCAGGTCTAACTGTTGACATTCCCAATGGATGCGCCCTTGGGCCACAGCTTCCGATAAAGGCAATTGATAATCCAAGTGATGGCAGATTACCTGCAGAATGGCACTGCGAATCCGGTTTGATCCCCCTGACCCCAAAACCAACCGGGGTTGTTCCTGGTTTAAAAGGATGCTGGGGGCCATCATGGAAGATAATCGGTGTCCCGTCTCCCATTGGTAAAAGCCCTGGGGATTGAGATCCGCTTCTCCCAACATATTGTTGAGCATAATGCCCGTGCCGGGAATAAAATGTCCCGACCCTTCCCCATTAGAACTGGTGAGACTAGCGGCGTTACCTTCCCCGTCCAAAATGCTGATGTGGGTAGTACTGCCCAATTTATTCGAATGGTTGAACTGGGAATTTAATCGATTTTGGTAAAAACCCAGGCGATCGCCCCTGAGAAATTCGGCTTCAATGTCCTGGAGATGAAGATTACCGTCTAAATATTTCTGACGAGCCTGGTTGCTCAGGGCCATAACTCGGCTCAAAAGCTGGATTTGCTCTGCACTACCCAAAGGATATTGCCGTAGATCGTATTTTTCTAGCAACTTTAGGGCAAAAGCAATTAAAATACCACCGGCACTAGGGGGAGGATTAGTCAACAGTTGCCATTGGCGATACTGGGCCCGTAGGGGCGGACAAATTTGCACTTGATAATCAGCCCAGTCTTCAGCAGTCAAGGCACTTTCTTCTCCCAAGCACCCCAATGCCAATTGGGCTAATTCCCCCCGATAAAACCATTCCGAGCCATGGCAAGCCAGTTGTTCCAATACCTCGGCAAATTGGGGCAGATAGGCCTTTTCCCCTTGGCGGAGAATCTTCCCCTCGGGGGCATAGAACTGTCTTCCTTCTTGCTCTTGATTGAGAATAGGTTCCAAAAGACGGTAGGTAAAATCATTGAAACGGTTGAGGGTAAATCCCCGGCGAGCATATTCCACCGCTGGTTCAATTAGCACTTTGAACGGTAACCGCCCCAGTTTTCTCTGCACTGCAAATAACCCCGCCACCATCCCTGGCACGGCGATCGCCCCTTTGCCAATGTGAAAAGTTTGCCAAGCTCCACCAAAGTTGAGGGCCACGGGGTAAAAGTCCACCGCTTTTTCCCCTGGGTTAACTTGGGGCGTTTGACAAAAAAAGTCGAACAGGTAACTCTTTTTCTCCGCCGTTTGGGCCAGCAAAAAACCGCCTCCCCCCAGGGAAGTTAAACTGGACTCCACCACACAGGCCGCCAACACCGAGGCGATCGCCGCATCAAAGGCATTGCCCCCCTCTTCCAACATGCGTTTGCCCGCTTCCGCCGTTTGGGCATGGCCCGCCGCCACAACCCCAGTGGTTTTACCCGCCATACAAAGTTTCGATAAAAATTGAAAATCAAACCGCTGGAGCAGTTTTTGTTCCTAGGGGAATCACTTCCGCTTCATTGCTTTCCCTGGCCACCCGGACCAAGAGTCCTGCTAACACTAGACTTGATAAACAGGAGCTACCACCATAGCTGAAAAAGGGCAAAGGTAAACCAGTGGTGGGCAGAGCGCCACTGGCCACGCCAATGTTGAGCAGAGATTGACCAACCAAAAATATCACCACTCCCAAACCAATTAACCGTTTGACCCGATGGCGACAGCGCATGGCCACCCGCAACCCCATGGTGGTGAACAGACCTAGAAAAAGCAGAAAGACAATACAGCCTATCAGCCCAAATTCCTCTGCAAACACGGCAAAGATAAAGTCCGTCGTTTGGATGGGTAAATAAAAAAGTTTCTGTTGGGACATGCCGAAGCCTCGACCCAAAACTCCCCCAGAGGCGATCGCGTATAGACTTTGCACCAATTGGTAACCATCCCCCCGGGGATCGGCAAAGGGATTAAGAAAGGATGTCACCCTAGCCCGTTGATAATCCCGAATCGAAATGCTAGTCACAGCGGTAGTTATACCCAACAGAGCAGTGGAAACAAGATAGCCCCAGGGCAGCCCCGACGCCAGAGCGATGAGCCATAAACCCATGCCACAAAGGGCGGTGGTGCTCAAATTAGGTTGGATGAGAATCCCCCCCAGGGTAACCACAAAAATCCCCAACCAGAGAAGGCGCGACCGCCAGGGAAAACGGTGCCAATTGCCGAACAAGTTAGCGGACTGGAGCACCAAACAGGGCTTCATAAACTCCGAAGGCTGGATCAAAACTGGCCCCAAACTAATCCAGCGGCGAGCCCCATTAACTTCTACCCCTAAACCACTTTTGGTCAAGAAAATCAGCAATAGAACGACAATGAGAAACCAGGGTACTAACTTGAGGCAGACCTGGAGGGGCAAACGCACCAGGAAATTAAAAATATTGAGCCCCACCCAAAGATAGGCAATCTGTTTAAGGATAATGCTCAGCCCCATGCCGCTCGTATCAAGACTTTCCGCATAGGAAGCGGAAAATAACACCACTACCCCCATCGCCATCCAGGCAAAAAATAAAGTCCGCATCAAACGGGCTTCCCCAGACCACTGCAACACTTCAGGGTCATAGAAGGGAAAGATGAGTCGGATCAGGTTGGCGGAGGTGACCATCAGGCTAACGATTTTCGTAAAATTGTAACCGTCCCACGCCCAAATCTAAACCGACAGGGGCCGGCCCGGAGGGAAAGGCTTGTACCCTAAACTGATACACTCCTTCCACTTCTGGGTTTTGCTCCGCTAGCAGGGCAATGGTGACGGTATTGCCGGGGGCAATGGGGGGATTGAACTGCACCACAATGGTTTGGGAGTCGCCACTGATGGAAACGCTAGAACTGGGCAGGTCGTTGCCCCGCTGGGATGGCAAGCCCAAAAACACTTCTGTTTGGCTTAGGTCCAAGCTAATGGGGGAAGGACTGGGCTGTTGGTGTAGAACCACTCTGCCTAGGGGTTCAACTTCTCCGGAGGGCAAACTGACGCTGAAGAAGTATCTACTGTCGGGCATGTTAACGCCGTTGAAGCTAGCATCCACATCCGCCAAACTGGGGGGAGTGCCGGTGAAAAAAGTGGCATTGGCGGGGAATGGATCACTCTGTCCCTGGACGGCGATCGCCGAGCTAAAAACTAAACCAAACCCCACGAGGGTGCCCAATAGAGAGTTAAAATTTTTCAGCATAGTTTACAAAACCTAATAAATACCGGCTCCTTATGAAAGATCAACGGATTGGCGCTCGGTCTGGCTCCCAACCCAAGTTATTATACGAAGCGACAGTGACGGGACATTAGTGTTCCCCTTGGTCAGGATAATTTGACGTGACTTACATTCTCGGTATTTCTGCTTACTACCATGATAGTGCGGCGGCCCTGGTAAAAGATGGGGTTATTGTTGCGGCAGTGCAGGAAGAAAGATTTACCCGCAAAAAACATGACGCTTCTTTTCCTCGGCAGGGCATTAATTATTGCCTAGGGGAAGCGGGCATTGGTTTAAAGGAAGTGGATTACATTGTCTTTTACGAAAAGCCGCTGGTGACCTTTGAACGATTATTGGAAACCTATCTCGCCTTTGCCCCCAGGGGATTACGGTCTTTCATTGCCGCCATGTCCGCTTGGTTGCAGGAAAAACTTTATCTCAAAACTGTCTTAAAAAAAGCCCTAGCAGAATTGGGCGACTGTAGGACTGGAGATTTGCCTCCCCTGCTATTTAATGAACATCACCAATCCCATGCTGCCTCTGCCTTTTTTCCCAGTCCTTTCGCCGATGCGGCGGTGCTTTGTATGGACGGGGTGGGGGAATGGGCCACCACTTCTCTTTGGTCTGGCCACGGTAATCAGTTAACGCCCCATTGGGAAATCCATTTTCCCCATTCCTTGGGTCTGCTCTACTCTGCTTTCACCTACTACACCGGCTTTAAGGTTAATTCCGGCGAGTATAAACTGATGGGTTTGGCTCCCTACGGTGAACCCAAATATGTGGATTTAATTTTAGACAATTTGTTAGACCTCAAGACAGACGGAACCTTTCGTCTCAACATGGCCTATTTCAACTACGCCACTGGTCTCACCATGACCAATAAAAAGTTTGCCGACCTCTTTGGTGCGCCCCGGCGATCGCCGGAAAGTCCGTTGACCCAAAGGGAAATGGACATTGCCGCCTCTATCCAAGTGGTGACGGAGGAAGTAGTGCTTCGGTTAGGCAATACGGTGTACGAAGAATTGGGGCTGGAAAATCTTTGTTTGGCCGGGGGAGTAGCCCTAAATTGCGTGGCCAATGGTCGTCTACTACGGGAAGGCAAGTTTAAAAATATTTGGATTCAACCCGCCGCCGGAGATGCAGGGGGGGCGATCGGGGCGGCCCTATCGGTGTGGCACCAGTATTTACAGAATGAAAGAACGGAGCAAAAACCCGATGCCATGGCCGGTTCTTACCTAGGCCCTAGCTTCACCAATGAAGAAATTGAAGTTTATCTCAAAGATCCTGCTGTACAAGCGGTTTACGACCATTACTCCGACGAGGATTTATTTGGCAAAGTAGCCAATATTCTTGCCGGAGGGAACGTAGTTGGCTGGTTCCAAGGCCGAATGGAATTTGGCCCCCGGGCCCTGGGGGGGCGGTCTATCTTGGGCGATCCCCGCAACACCACCATGCAGTCGGTGATGAATTTGAAAATTAAATACCGGGAATCCTTTCGCCCCTTTGCCCCTTCAGTCTTGGCCGAAAAAGTAGGTGATTATTTTGAGCTAGACCAACCCAGCCCATATATGCTCATTGTGGCTGATGTACGGGAAGAATTACGCTTGCCATTAGCCCCTGAACAAGAACAATTATTTGGCATTGAAAAATTAAACATTCCCCGTTCCCAACTGCCCGCCATCACCCATGTGGATAATTCTGCCCGTATTCAAACCGTTCACCCGGAAACAAATCCCCGCTATTACGAATTACTGCGTCAATTTGAAGCCCTGACGGACTGTGGAGTACTGGTCAATACTTCCTTTAACGTGCGGGGAGAACCCATTGTCTGTACCCCAGAAGATGCCTACCGTTGCTTTATGCGGACGGAAATGGATTACTTGGTATTGGAAAATTTTGTTTTAGCCAAAACGGCCCAACCCCAACGACCCCGGGATCAACAATGGCAAGAGGAATTTGAGTTGGATTGATCATTGCTATTTCCTTGGCAAAAAAACAGCCGCAACTAGCAAAAGTTGAACGGCTGAATGGGTTATTTATTTGACTATTTGAGTAAACCGACAAAACCTAGAAGACCAGCGCTTCGGCGATCGTTTTGTTGTAAATAATCCGCCCCGGAGTCGTTTGAATATACTGGGTAATGATTTCCCCATCGACTCCTTCCCGAACTTTCCGTTCTCGGTAATATTTCATCACCGTGCCATCCCCTAGATCTTCAGTTTTAATCACCTCTGTGTCCGGTTTTTCGGTCACCACATCATCATCAAGGTGGCGAACCCAAATCTGAGAGTGGAGATCCACCTGGCCATGGTCGTAGGCCCGTAGGGCATCCTCAATACCGGCAAAGTAACGCCCCGCTCCCTTTTGGGCGTTGGGATTTTCCGCTGTGAGGTAATAACAGCCCAATACCATGTCCTGGGAGGGAGCCACAATGGGTTTACCGGTGGCCGGGGAAAGAACGTTATGGCAAGCAAGCATTAACAGCCGGGCTTCACACTGGGCTTCCAAAGATAGGGGCACGTGCACCGCCATCTGGTCACCGTCGAAGTCAGCGTTAAAAGCGGGACACACCAGGGGATGGAGTTGGATTGCTCGCCCTTCTACCAGAATCGGTTCAAAGGCTTGAATCCCCAAACGGTGCAGAGTAGGAGCCCGGTTGAGCATAACTGGGTGGCCGGTAATAACTTCCTCCAGCACACCCCAGATTTGTGGGTCTCCCTTGAGAATTAATTTCTTGGCCGCTTTGATGTTGTTAACAATGCCCAGTTTGATCAAACGGTGAATGACAAAAGGCTGGAAGAGCTCGATCGCCATTTCCCGGGGCAGGCCACACTGGTAAATTTTTAGGTTGGGGCCCACCACAATAACGGAACGACCGGAGTAGTCTACCCTTTTACCCAAGAGGTTTTGACGGAAACGACCCTGTTTACCTTCAATGATGTCAGAAAGGGATTTCAGGGCCCGGTTATTGGCCCCCACTACGGTGCGGCCCCGACGACCGTTGTCAATCAGAGCATCCACTGCTTCCTGGAGCATCCGTTTCTCGTTACGGACAATAATTTCTGGGGCCAGGATTTCCTGTAAACGGGCTAAACGGTTATTGCGGTTGATCACCCGCCGATACAGATCATTTAGGTCAGAGGTGGCAAAGCGTCCCCCATCTAATTGCACCATGGGGCGTAGATCCGGTGGAATGACAGGAATTACATCCAATGTCATCCATTCCGCTTGGGATTTGGTGGCGATGAAGTTGTCGATAACCCGCAGGCGTTTAATTAGCTTGGCCCGCTTTTGCCCTTTACTGGCTAGGATTTCTTCCCGTAGCTTTTCCGCCACTTCTTCCAGTTGCAATTCTGCCAAAAGCCTCTGCACTGCTTCGGCTCCAATGCCCACTTCAATGCCCTCTAGCTCCGAGTCTTCGGCATAAATCTGGTCTTCGATCTCCACCCACTGGTCTTCCGTCAACAGTTGCTTATACTGCAGATTGCTGGCGTTACCGGGGTTGAGCACCACGTAGGCGTTGAAGTAAACAATTTGCTCCACATCCCGCAGGGCCATGTCCAGAAGAATGCTGAGGTAGCTGGGAATGCCTTTGAGATACCAAACGTGGGTGACCGGGGCCGCAAGTTTGATGTAGCCCATGCGGTGGCGACGAACTCGGGATTCCGTTACTTCTACGCCGCAACGCTCGCAGACAATGCCCCGGTGCCGTACCCGTTTATATTTGCCGCACCAGCACTCCCAATCCTTGGAGGGACCAAAGATTTTTTCGCAGAACAAACCGTCCATTTCCGGTTTTAACGTCCGGTAGTTAATGGTTTCGGGTTTGGTCACTTCCCCCACCACGGTTCCATTCGGCAGGGTGCGTTCCCCCCACTGGCGGATTCTTTCGGGGGAGGCGATCGCAATTTTGACGTAATCAAACCGAGGTTCTGATTGGGCTTTCATGCTGGGCAAGGAACAAAAAATTTCAGACCCTTCATTGTACGATATTTATTACCTCCTCGATGGCCAACCAGGCCCGCCCACGCTGTTAATCTTCAGATCCAGACTTTGAATTTGGGGGATATTCTGAGATTTTTCGCTGCAAATTTCTGAGCGACACCAGGAACTAGGTCTAGTGAAAAAAGTCCGATCTGTTGTAATGTCTGGGGGGAAGTGGAGACTGGCTGAATTTTTGGCTTCCCAGACCCAGGGTAACAGCGAGAATGTTTAGAGAATTCTAGAATTATGTCTTAAGCTGTTTGCCAACCCCTTTTCCCTGTCCTTTTATTTGTCGTTATGAGTTTGACCATTGCCGATTATCAGTCTTTTTTGCAGGAGGTTGAACCCTTCTCGCAACTTCCAGCCCCGGCGATCGCCGAGATAGCGGCAAAACTAAGACCATTGCGGTTTCGCATGGGACAGATAATTTTGGCCCGGGGAAAGTTGGCTAACCATGTTTATTTTTTGATCAGTGGCCAGGCCCGGCTTTTGGGCTACGATCCCGGCACGGGCTACCCTGCCACCATGGGTTTACTTCAAAATGGTGCGGTGATTGGGGATAACAATGCCATCAGAAATGTCCCCTGTGAAACGGCGATCGCCTCCACAGAAACCATTTGCGCCAGCCTGACCAGGGACGAGTTTTTGGCCTTGGTGGATAAATACCCAGAACTAGCAAGGGTCTATCGGCACCAATGCGGTCGGGTCGAACTCTTCGATTTATTGGGGGAACAGCTACAACGCACTGCCCAAGGCAATGTGGATTTGCGCCAATTAACCCTGGAAATGTTGCCCCAGAGCCAGGTTTATGAGTTGAAACCCGGTAGTCACAGTTTGCCCAGTGATTTGCCCGAGCCCGACCAACTCTGGTTGGTGAGTAGTGGGGAATTGGAGCAATGCCCCCGGGGTAGTGCCCTGCCTTCCCCAGACTCTGCCCTTGTGCTCAAAGCCCAAACCCCCGTCCGTCTAATTGGTGTACCTCCTCTGCCCCGATTTTTCCCTGGAAATTCTGGGCGCAATAACGGCGCCACCAATGGTGGTGGGGAAGTGCCCTTGGCTAAGGTGACTACCCTTGCTCCGGAAGATTCGCCCTGGGATGACATTCCCTACGCTGATCCGAATCAGTTGGGAGAAGCATTGCCAGAGCCTACTGTGGTCAAGTCCGGCCGCAAAAACTATCCCATCGTCCGGGGCCAGAATCCCACCGATGCCGGGGTAGCTTGCTTCCAGATGATCAGTCAATATTTTGGTATGCCTTTCCGCCGGGATATCATCCAACGGATTGTTACCGAAGAAATTAAACGCAGTGAGATTCTTTCTCTGCCTATTTGCGGAGCCATTGTCGAGTTGATGGGTTTGACCAGCCAGTTAGTCCGCATCCCCAAGGGAGTTGTAGGGCAAATGCAGGTGCCCTTTCTCATCCGCTGGCAGGACAGCCTTGCCCTGGTCTACGAAGCTGGCGATCGGGAAGTGAAAATTGCTGTGCCAGAACTGGGCCTAGTCAAACGTGACACCAGCGAATTTTTAGAAACCTGGGGAGAGGAAGGGCAAGGAGAAGTGCTGATGATGTACCCCTCCAAGGATACTCCCCAACAACGGTTTGGCCTGAGTTGGTTTTGGCCGGCTTTGGTGAAGTATCGCCATATTTTACTGCTGGTTTTTGTCGCCTCCTTTTTCGTCCAGCTATTTGGTCTAGCCAATCCCCTGATGATCCAAATCATCATTGACAAGGTGATTGTGCAAAACAGCAAAGACACTCTCCAGGTGCTGGGTATCGCCCTAGTTTCCATTGCCATTTTTGAAGCCCTGTTGAGTACCCTGCGTACCTATTTGTTTGTTGATACCACCAATCGCATCGATATGAGTTTAGGGTCGGAAATCATCGACCACCTACTGCGGTTGCCCCTAAGTTATTTTGAGAACCGTCCTGTGGGGGAAATTTCCACCAGGGTTAACGAGCTGGAAAATATTCGCCAATTTTTGACTGGTACCGCCCTGACCGTGGTATTGGATTCGGTATTCTCCGTGGTCTATATCGTGGTCATGCTCATTTATAGCCCTCTGCTGACGGCGGTGGCCCTGGGGATTGTACCCATTTTTGTCATTTTGACCCTGGTGTTTTCCCCCCTCATCCGTCGGCAATTAAGGTTAAAGGCGGAAAGGAATGCCCAAACCCAGTCCTATCTGGTGGAGGTAATGTCCGGTATCCAGACTGTCAAAGCCCAAAACATCGAGTTGCGATCCCGGTGGCAATGGCAGGACAAATATTCCCGGTACGTCGGGGCAGGCTTTAACACTGTTATCACTTCTACCTTAGCTAGTTCCTCGAGCCATTTTCTCAATCAGCTATCGGGTTTGCTAGTGCTGTGGGTGGGGGCATCCCTTGTGCTGGATGGGGATTTGACCCTAGGTCAGTTAATCGCTTTCCGTATCATCGCCGGCTATGTTACCTCCCCCATTCTCCGTTTGACCCAACTCTGGCAAAACTTCCAGGAAACGGCCCTGTCCTTGGAACGGTTGGCGGATATCGTTGATACTCCCCAGGAATCGGAGCGCGATCGCCAAAATATCCCCATGCCGGAAATTGCCGGGGAAGTGAAGTTTGAAAACGTTAGTTTCCGGTTTAAAAAACAGGGGCCATTACAGTTGAATAACATCAATCTTTCCTTTGCCCCGGGTACCTTTGTGGCCTTGGTGGGACAAAGTGGTGCGGGTAAGAGTACCCTCACCAAACTGCTTTCCCGACTCTATGAACCGGAAGGAGGCAGGATTTTGGTGGATGGCCTCGACATTGGCAAAGTGGAACTCTATTCCCTTCGCCGTCAAGTGGGGGTGGTGCCGCAGGAAACCCTACTGTTTGAGGGCACAGTGCAGGAAAATATTGCCCTCACTAACCCAGACGCGACCACGGAACAGATTATTGCGGCGGCTAAAGTCGCCTCTGCCCACGAGTTTATTATGACTTTACCCAACGGTTACAACACCAGGGTAGGGGAACGGGGAGCTACCCTGTCTGGGGGACAGCGGCAACGGATTGCCATCGCCAGATCGGTGTTACAGCGGCCCAGAATTCTAGTTTTGGACGAAGCCACCAGTGCCCTGGACTATATTACCGAACAGCAGGTTTGCATTAACCTAGGAGATGCGTTTAGGGAACACACGGTTTTCTTCATTACCCATCGCCTCAGCTCCGTCCGGAGCGCCGATGTAATCGTTATGATGGATCAAGGTTCCGTTGTGGAACAAGGTAGTCACGACGAATTAATCGCCCTCAAAGGCAGATACTACTACCTCTATCAACAACAGGGGGCCGGCGGTGACGATGTCTAAGGCGTTGTCTAAACTTTGTGAATTTTTATCAACTGGTCTGGCCATTGCTTGCCATTTGTTTTACAACCTTGTCTATGTGACTAGCATTAATAAACTCCTCGCCTAATCACCTTTTCCCTTGTTCATCACCCTGGCGATCGCCTCTAGAACCTATGAATAGCCCTATCCAAGAAAATGCTACCCAACGGAACGGCCACAGCCCCAAAACCATGGATGCAGGCACCTTGGCCGACGTAAAAGAACAGGAAAAGGCTGCCAAAACTCCCGTTCCCCTCACTTCCAACTCCTCCCTATTCCAGCCAGAACAAGCCATCGTCATGCGCCAGTCCCCCATGTGGGCCCGGGGCATTGCCATTGCTATTATGGGGGTGACCGTGGTAGCGGTGACTTGGGCTTCCATTGCCACCATTGAACAAGTAATACCCGCCACTGGACAATTAAAACCCATTGAGACGGTGAAGGACATTAATGCTCCCTTAAACGGGGTGGTCAAGGAAGTATTAGTGGAAAATAACCGCAAAGTTAAAAAAGGTGAAGTGCTGGTGGTTATGGATTCCAGCAGCACCCAAGCAGAGTTGACGGCCGCCCAAAATATCCGCGCCAAAATCCTCCAGGAAAATGCCTTTTACCGCACCCTGTTACAGAACGGCCTAGAAGGTAGCGCGTTACAGAATGCAGTTACCCAACTCAACTTACCTTGGGAAGTGGTGGCTCTAGCCAATAACCGGGTGGCGTTAATCAATGAAAATGAACTATATCGCCTACAGTTGGGACTGAGGAACGGTGGAGGTAATTTAAATGCAGAACAGCTTTCCCGCCTAGAAATGGCCCGCTTTGAATTGGGCAGTCGTGTGACCGCCGCTGAACTGGAAATTCGCCAAATCGAGAAACAACTACAGCAGGCCAGTTCCCAATTAAGGTCGGAAAGAACTCAGCTTCAGGAAGACCAAAAAATCCTGACAGGTTTATTGGGACGCAACGAAGCGGCCCTGGTGGAAGCAGAAAAAAGTTTGGCCATTGAGGCGGGCATTGTCAACAGTATGACCCCTCTGCTGGAAGAAGGTGCTTTAGCTAGGTTGCAGGTGGAAAAACAGCAACAGTCCCTCAATGACAGAACTCAGCAATTAATCGAACAAAAAGTTAACACGGTGGTGGAAGTTGATCGCCAGAAACAGCAAATTGAGTCCCGCCAAGCGGAAATTCAGCGACTGGAAACGGAACAAACTCGACTCCAATCTCTGATCTCCCAGGCCCAAGCCCGTCTGGCCAATACCAGCGCTGTCACCGACAAAGACATCTACGATCGCCTGGCGGATAACAACAAAAGGTTAGCGGAAATCGATAGCCAGATCACCAAAATCATTGTTGATAACGACAAACGTTTGAATGAATTGAACGGACAAATCGAAAGGGCCAAGGTCAATCTGGGTTATCAAGAAATTACATCGCCGGTGGATGGAGTCGTATTTGATCTCAAAGCTACCCCTGGTTACGTGACCCCCCCCAACCAAACCGAACCGTTAATGAAAATCATCCCCACGGATAACTTAATTGCTGAGGTGGATGTTACCAACAAAGATATTGGCTTTGTCCGCACTGGTATGCCCGTCGATGTACGCATCGACTCTTTCCCCTACAGCGAATTTGGCGGAGTGAATGGGGAAGTGGAATACGTTGGCTCCGATGCCCTACCCCCCGATCAGACCTATCAGTTTTATCGTTTCCCTGTCCGGGTCAAGCTCGATAGCCAGGAATTGGTCAGTCAAGGGCGGGAAATTCCCCTCCAGTCGGGTATGTCCGTCACTGCCAACATCAGAGTGCGGGAAAAACGCACCGTGATGAGTATTTTTACCGAGTTATTCACTAAGAAAATTGAGAGCTTGGAAACCGTTCGTTAGTTTTCCAGTTTTTGCCCCCGTGATATCGGACAGTCCTCCGATGCCACAATAGCGATAATTTGGCTACACTAGGGCTAGTTTTTATCCCTATCCACCATGGTCAAACGACGCAAGTTAATTTCCTACGCCGCTTTTAGCACGGCGATCGCCGTCATCACTGGTTGTTTTGGCGGTAATAGTAGTAATGGCCAGGGGCAAACGGTCAACGTTGGTACTATGGCGGATCTCAAAGCCAAGGGACAACTCAAGGGCAATACCCCCAAAGGTCCCGTGATGGTGGTGCCCAACGGTAATAGCGGTCAGATTAGTGCGGTTAATCCCACCTGTACCCATAATGGCTGTCAGGTGGACTGGAAAAAGGCCAACGGTAAATTTGTCTGTCCCTGCCACGGAGCGGAATTTGCGGCCACGGGTAAGGTGCTGAAAGGCCCGGCCACCAAGGACTTACCCACCTATGCTACCCAGGTTAGCGGCAACAACATTCTGGTCAAAGCCTAGTTTTTTACTTACCCAAATCCATGGCGCGGGAACACCCCCGGATTTATCCGTGGGGAGTGTCAACCAAATATCTAACCTAGCTATCTGTCCCTTCCCCCTCTAATTCCACTAGGTAACTACCCCATTTTTCCTGGTTGGTGCGGGGGTCAATGTCTTTTTTTAACAACCGCCAACTTTTGCCTTCACTCTGCCGTTGCAGGTAAAGCTCAAAGGGGTTTTGCTTTTGGATAACCGTTTGACGGGGCAAAATTAGTTTTAAGTCATATCCCCCAGCGAGGTGATAGGCCGGTAAATTATCCACGGCGATCGCCTCGATTTTTTTTACGTTGATTTTGCTAATTTCAAAATCCGGGGTCGGGGCGTTTAAATGTTGGCTTAGGGCAGTTTGGGTACGATTAAGTTGGAAATTAATTGCCTGCTGTACCACCGCACCGTCAGGGGCAAATTCCAAAGGGGGCGGGGCATTTTGACAGGCATTTAGACAGAAGCAAATTAGGCCAAGGCTCAGTAAACCAAGCAATTGACGTTGACAGGAATTGATTAAGTTAACGCTAAAGTCTTGCCAGGCTGGAAGGATTTGCTTGCCCAAAAGTAATTTTTGCATAAACAATTAATCAGTAATTAATCAGCACCCTTTAATTGTTGTAGTTTCCCCAATACCTTTTCTACATGGCCCTTAACCCGGACATTAGGCCAAATGTGGGCAATATGCCCTTCGGGATTGATTAAAAAAGTGGAGCGAATAATGCCTTCATACTCTTTGCCCATAAACTTTTTTGGTCCCCAAGCGCCATAGGCTAGAGCTAATTGATGGTCCGGGTCACTGAGTAACTGAATAGTTAATTTATGCTTGTCGATGAATTTGCAATGGCTGGCGGACGAATCGGGACTAACCCCCACAATTACAGCATCCATGGCCGCAAATTCTGGTAACTTTTCGCTGAAATCCACTGCTTCGGTGGTGCAACCGGGGGTATTGTCCTTGGGGTAAAAATAAAGCACTAGCCACTGTCCCAAAAAATCAGCAGAGGAAACTATTTTACCCTCGGCATTGGGGGCGGAGAAAGCTGGGGCCGGTTGATTAATTTCTAAGGCAGTGGCCATGTCTAAAAATATTTCAATGGAAATGGTTTTGCGAATTTTTACGAGGCTGATGATTATTGCTTAAAATTTGACCTTAATGGTCTTAATTTACTTGATATGTAAAGGAATCAAAATCAGGGGCAAAATGGCGATCGCCAGGAGAAGGAAAGAGCCAACCCAGCTGGCCAAGCGATGGGAATCTGGGGTAATGGAAAAACCGAGTAGCTGGTCAATGCGGGCCAGTAAGCGGTCTTGCTGACCGGAGAAGGGCACTGCCAAAGGAATAGGATTAGCAAGCATAGAATTTTGGGCCACTAGGGCCAGGGCTTCCGCCAGCACTAGGGGATCACAGTTTTTTGCTCCATGGCGATCGGCTCGACATTCCCTTTGCCAAAGTAATTCCTGCCATAAGGATTCCGTTTCCGGTAACCAAAAAGTTAGGCGACGTAAACAGCCCAACCAGAAAAATGTCCAGGTATCCCGGTAAAAACGATGGGCATTTTCATGGGCTAAGACCGCATTTACCTGTTCCGGAGACAGTAATTTCAGCAACCCCTGACTTACCACCAGCTCCGGTGACCATAGTCCCACCTGAGCGCTGTAGGGAAAAGGAGTATCCAAAAGACGGATTTTTTGTCCTTGCCAATCGGCCAAGGGATGAATTTTTACCGCCGCTAAAGTTTGCCAAGTTTGCCAGGCAAGGTGGGCAACACACACTGCCGTCCAGAACAAAAATAGCCAAGCCAGAAAGTGACTGCCCATGCTAGCGGGTAAGCCAAACATCCAACCACAGCCCATCCAGGCGATCGCCATGCTAGTGCTAATCAACAGTAGGGGAGGAAGGGCAAAAAAGGCTAACGCTATGGACCAAGATAATCCGCCCGGCCAACAACGGATGGCCCAACGCAAGCCAAAGGCAATTAAAACTGCAATGGCAAATAAAATACTGTGCATTATTTCTCCTCCTGTCGCTGTTGCCGGGCCGCTCGCAAACGATCGGCGATCGCCGTTAACTGGTCAATGCTGGCGGTATCTAAACTATCAGCGAAAGCGGCCACCACATCCGGGTTACTAATGGCCAAAAATTGCTGCAACTGCTCATAGGACTGTACTGCCTTAGCCTGCTCCGCACTCACCCTTGCTGTCCAAATGAAAGCCTTGCCTTGGCGATGGCACACTAACCAACCCTTTTTGGTGAGTCGATTTAGCACTGTTGTCACCGATGAATAGGCTAATTCTCGGTCAGGGTCACTCAAAATGCGATCATGGATATCTTTCACCGTGGCCTGTCCCAATTGCCAAAGGATTTGCAAAATTTCCTGCTCCAGGGGGCCCAGGGACAACTGTTGGGGACGGTAGGGGGGAATCCAGCTCATGGGGAGGGGGAAATACTAATTCTTTTTGGAGGGAGTAACTCCCACCACTAATCCTAACTTCCCTCCGCAAGAAAATAAGCTAATGAAAGCAGAAATATCTCTGGACTTAACTGGTTGTTACGATAGGGGGCGGACTGGACGGAATAAATGGCTATGGTCGGGATGATAAAGCCGCGATCGCCGGGGTAAATCAGTCTTTAAAGCTGGGCTAATCAGGTACAGGGTGGTGCGGATTAAATTTTCCCGCAAACTTAAGGCCGCCATTTCTGCCAGGGGCACTAACCAAATCTTTTCATCGGGCCAACCCACTCGAAAGCAAACGGCTACGGGAGTATCGGCGGGATAATGCTCTAACAATTGGTTCTGAGCTTTTTCCACATGGCGAGCAGCTAGGTATAGCCCCAAACTGGCCTGATGGTAGGCCAAACTCGCTAATTCTTCCCTTTCTGGCACCGCCGAAGCAGCCCCACTAATGCGGGTCAACACAATGGTTTGCACTACATCAGGCACCGTAAGTTCACAGTTTAAAATCGCCGCCGCCGCCTGAAATGCACTAATACCCGGCACACAAACAAAGGGAATATCCGCTTCCCCCAGGGCTTGCATTTGCTCGTGGATGGCGCTGTAGAGGGTCAGATCACCGGAATGGAGCCGCACCACAATTTTTCCTTGGCGCACCGCTGTGATCATCAAGGGCAGAATGGTTTCCAATGTCTTACTCCCGGTAGCAATACATTCCGCCTGGGGTCTGACATCCGCTAACATTTGCTTGGGCACCAGGGAATCGGCATAGAGGACTAAGTCCGCCGCCTGGAGGAGCTTTTGTCCCTTGATGGTCAATAAATCCGGATCACCGGGGCCCGCCCCAACAAAATAAACCGCTGGAGAAAAAGAAGAGTTTTGTGAATCCATGAAGACGTTCTTATAAAAATTATCTGGGAGGTATAAGAAAAACAAATTGTATTTATCGATAACTATAAATTGCGTAAAATTTTCACAATTAAGACCATTTTAAATATTTAGTTTAAATACCTAAATTGTCATTTTCGCTTTTATTATCATAGAAAATTTTATTATTGGTCTTTGTTGAATTCCTAATGAACATTTTTTGCCCATTTAAACTTTTGTTATTTCGCTCTGATTTAATATGAGTAAAATGCCGGAAGCGTATTATTTTTTTTGCCACTTTTTGAATCTGGGATTCTGTAACTTCTACCGTGTCATTCGGAATTAATCCCTCAATGCTGTAACCATCTTCTTGACCATTTAAACCCGAATAATGCTCAACCACAACACCAGTTTGATACCGGGTCAAACCATACTCAGGAATATCTTCCGTTAACATTACTTTTGAAAAGAGTGGGTAAATCATATTGCTATACGAAGTTATGCGGGTAAGAGAGTGACAAGGCGAGTATCGGTCTCTGTAACAATCCAAATAGTCTTCACATTGAGACACTTACCGTTAGGACCTTTGAGAAAACCAATAATTTCATATTTTTGACCAAATTGGGTTTTCCCAGTGGGGATGGCGTCCAAGGTTAGAATTTGTTGGCGTAGATCCTGCTCCAATTGACGCCAGTTACTTCGAGTATAACCAGCTCTGGCTAAATATTGAGACTTATCGTCCTTTGGCAGTCGCTTCAGCAAATAATCAGTTAACTTTTCCTGGGTGATAATCGAATCTTGAGCCAGTTTCACTCAAACAATTCCTTTGGCATTTCCATGAATAAATTCCACATTTAGATCAAACCCATTTCCTGCAGGTTTTTCCTAAGCCTTTCTGCTTCCGGGGACTGTCGTTGTTCGTAAAGAGCGATCGCCTGTTGAAAAGCATCGACACTTTCTTGGATTAGGCCAGCTTTAAAACTAGTGACAGCTAAGTTTTGATAGGCTTCTGCATAATCTGGTTGCAGACCAATGGCCTGTTGATAACCCTTGATCGCTTCAATTAAGTTTCCTTGGGCTTTGTAAATCATGGCCAAGTTGAAAAAGGCGATCGCCTGGGACGGATCGATGTGAATTACTGTTTGATAAATTTTCACTGCTTCTGCTAACTCGCCCAAGTCTTGTAAAAAAGCGCCATAGTTAATTAAAGCGCCCAATTTTAAAGGTAATAAAATTTCCTCATCGAGGGCCTTTTCGTAATGCTTGCGGGCCAGTTCCCACTTTTGTTGACGGCGGTAAGCGTTGGCCAAATGGTAATGCAATTCAAACCTAACGGGGGCAGAAGCGGTATTGCGTTTTAATCCCTGTTTGAGTAGTTTCACTCCCTCTTTTTCGTCCCCAAGACTGCAATATAAAGCTCCTAGCTTACTAGAGAGGTAAGGATCCTGGGGATTGTCCTCCATGGCCTTTTCCAGCAAGTTTTTAGCCCGCTGGGTTTTACTCCGTTGTTTAAGCAAAGTGGGGCTATAACCCTGGTGCAAAATGGCCACCCCGGGTAGATCGATCACTTGCCAATCCGGTTCCTGGGCTAATAACGCCAACACACTGTCATCAATGGTTTCATGGTAAGCACGGTTAAATCGCACCGCCGGATGGCGACGAAATAGTCGGGATACCAAGGAATAGGGAGATTGATTACTGCCTAGTTCATGGCGCATTAGGTTCACCACTAGGGCATTGTCCATGGCGATCGCCTTTTCGATCCCATCTTTTATCAGAGTGTTTAATCGTTCGTCAGCGTCGAGTACTAATACCCAATCGCCGCTGGTGGCCGCTAGGACTTGATTGCGGGCTAGGGCAAAATCATCTTCCCAGGGAACTGTGATCACTTTGGCCCCCGCCTGGGTGGCGATCGCCACTGTGTTATCCGTTGAGCCCGTATCTGCTATGACTATTTCGTCCACTAAATCCGCCACACTGGCCAGGCAATCCCCCAGGAAAGCGGCTTCGTTTTGAACAATCATGCAGAGGCTAAGGCGAGGCATAGGCACTTGGGCGCAATGGGCAAAAGGTCAGTCAATCATCGTAACCGAATTGTCCGGTAAGATGGGTGTGATTTCCAATCAAAATAGTCCTTTAGAGTTGGACTGGGACTAAACGGGGAACTTTTGGCCCCGGCGCTGGACTGATCAAATTAAATCCAAACAACAAAGACTAAACTTACTAGCAATTAACTGAGGAGGTTGAGGGTGGTGGACTGGAAAGTTCGGGCTATTAGGGGTGCAACAACGGTTTCGGAAAATACCTCTGAGGCAATCCGAGATGCGGTCTGTGAGCTACTGGATGCCATTGAAGCGAATAATGCCTGTCCCCCCGAAGACATTGTCAGCGTGACTTTTTCCGTTACCCCTGACCTCGATGCTATTTTTCCGGCGGCGATCGCCAGGCAGAGGCCCCGCTGGGAAAATGTGCCCCTGTTAGATGTGCAGCAAATGTACGTAAAAGGCAGCTTAGAGCGTTGCATTCGGGTTCTGATCCACGTCAATAGTCAAAGCCCCCAGTCCGAGATGTACCATGCCTATCTACGGCAAGCCCGGAGTTTACGCCCCGACTGGCATCTGGCCCGATTTTAAGGCCTTAATTTTGAGCACTGGATTTGATCAGATTATATTAAATAATGGTACAAAATTAACTGGGGTTAATTGTCCCATGGACTCCAATGTTAACTGACTGGGTTGGGGGAATCTGCTTCGGCGATCATTTCCTGTTTAATCACCTTGTAGTTCCAGAAACCAAAGATTAGCCAAAAAGCTAATAAACCAGAGGTAGAAATTAACATCGGAACTAAGCCAAATTGTCGGATCAAAGTGGGGGCCGCCGCTGTAAATAATCCTCCCCCCACAATGGGTTCAAAAAATAATTGCTTATAGGCAAAACTTTCAAAAGCGCCGGTACGGTTATGGGGATCCACCATTTTGATCAGTAAAATCCCTGTGGCAGTAACTCCCATGGATTGCCCCATGTCACCAATGCCCCTTTCAAACCAGTAGCTGGGCAAAATTCTTGGTGCCAGGTAAACAAATGCCAAAATATTCCAAACAATTCCCACTAAGGATAAACTCAGAAAAACTGGTAAATTGTTGCCTAAAACTTGCAGTTTAATAGAAGCCAAAGCAGTTATCACCACTAAATCTAATGCAACTCCGGCAATTCTTTCCTGTAAATTACGAATAATTAGGGTATCCAAGTCTAGTTTTTTCATGACTAATTGGACAATAATTCCTCCAATTAATGCCATAGGGAATAAAGGAATGGCTCCGGCCAACTCAAAACCCGTTTTTCCCCAGGTGAAAAATTCCAACAATCTGAGTAATTCTAAAATTATCCAGCCAATTAACACGGCTAAAGCCGTAAAACCAAAGTTCAAAGATAGGGGATCAACTAAAAGATTCTGCATTAGCCGGGCCCTTCTGGTTAAAACCCGATCACTCTCCAGATGAGCTGTAGGTTGAAATTGGGCATCCCCTGTGGTCACTTCCATCGGTATTTCTTGGATGTAATTATTTCTTCTGCCCCAATCGGCCAGCACCGTTCCAGCAATTACCCCTGTGACAATGCCCACCGTTGCTAACCCCAGGGCTAAATCTCCCCCATCGGGAAAGTCCAATCGATTAAAGGTTTCGGCCATCCCCGCCGCTGTTCCGTGGCCCCCCTCAAAACTGATTTCCACTAGAGCAGCAATAATGGGATCAACATCAAATAGGGGAATTAAAACCAATAAAGTTAACAGTATGGGCAGAACATATTGGCCCCAGGCAAGGGTCTGGCCAAAGGCTACCTGGGGAGCGGTTTTACGCCAAATTTCCTTCGGTTTGGGAATGGTTTCTCCGAGAAACAAAGCAGCAAAGACTATATTGATAAATACTCCGGGGGACTGGGCCCAGACTGTACGGGTAGTTTCGGGAAATACTCCCCCCGCCCAATAACTATCCGCGGGCACCCCCAAGGCCACGGCAATGGAACCGACAATGCCTGGCCCCAACACTAGGGCGATCGCCCCGGCAATAATCGATTCGGGTAAATACAGTTTTTGAAATAGTCTAATTTTTTGCTTGAGAAGCCTACCTACTAGGATTAAAATCGCTACGGTTATAAAGGCAAATAAAACATTAATTAAATTGAGCATTATCTAGTTTTAATGATGATCTTGAATGATTTTGCTTATTTTGTTTTTGTTGCAATGGCAAGCTCCATGAAAAAAGCATATCTCAAACAGAACTTTGATTTGAGCTGGATTATTGCCACCCCAGACATGGGGATATTAGTCAAACTGGTCTCCAGAATAACTCCCATGCTATCTTTTGCTGATTCGGTTTTTCCGCAAGTTTTCTGCAAGATTAGGTATAAACTTCTCCCTGCTATGACGGCAATTTGGTTTGTTCGGACTTAGTTTGGCGCCTAATTAACAAATCTTGATTTCCGGTTCGTTAGAGGACGTCAGAGAAACGCTCTGGTTCCCCTAATTATGGGGAGAATCCGAGCATAAAGTACCCCAGCATTGTTGGAGCTTTAGTAGGGAGATTTAGGCGGGAGATATGGAATTTTCAGATATTCCCTTGACTCTATCTTCTTTTTGCCCAGGGGATTTTGGACAAATTACTAGGGCAGTCTCCTCCGCAACCCATAGGCAAAAATAGATGACCAGTTCTTATCGTCAATTAACAAATTCAAGACGATGGTGGCACCGGCTCTAATGTTGAAAATAGTTACGGACAATTTCGATGATTTTTTGGCTAGCGCTACCGTCTCCAAAGGGATTGATGGCGTTGGCCATCTGTGCGTAGGCCTGGGGTTCACTCAGCAATTGCCCTGCAGCTTTGGTAACAGTGGCCGGATCAGTTCCCACTAATTTGGCAGTTCCAGCGGCGATCGCCTCTGGCCGTTCCGTTGTTTCCCGCAACACCAACACAGGTTTTCCCAAACTAGGAGCCTCTTCCTGAAGACCACCGGAATCCGTCAACAGTAAGTAACAATGCTGAATTGCCCCCACCAATTGGGCGTAATCCAATGGTTCTGTCAGAAAAACCCGGGGATGATTACCCAAAGCTTTTTGAATCGGTTCCCGGACAGTGGGATTACGGTGCATGGGTAGTAGCAAAGCAGTGTCGGGATACTGAGCCAGAATTTGCGTAAAACTGGTCAAAATATCCTGTAGCGGTTCACCCCAATTTTCCCGGCGATGTACAGTGGCGAGTAAAACCCGATGCTTTTGCCAGTCCAAGCCCGGAATAGGACAGGCCGGCTTTTGCCCTGCCACCGTCAATAAAGCATCAATGACCGTATTACCAGTTAAATGTATTTCTCCGGTCACGTCCGATCGCCGTAAATTCTCCACCGCCAAGGTAGTGGGAGCAAAATGTAACTGGGCTAGCTGGGAAATTAAACGACGGTTGGCTTCCTCTGGGTAGGGGTTAAACAAATTATCGGTGCGTAGGCCGGCTTCCACATGGCCGATGGGAATTTGTTGGTAAAAGGCCGCCAGGGCAGCGGCAAAGGCAGTGGTGGTATCCCCTTGTACAATTACCAATTGGGGCGGTCTTTCTCGCCAAAGTTGTCCCAATCCTCCCAAACAGCCCTGGGTGATGTCCGTCAGGGTTTGCCCTGGTTGCATAATTTCTAGGTCCGTGTCCGCTGATAATGCGAACAAATCCATTACCTGTTGCACCATTTCCCGATGTTGCCCCGTTAGCAACACTTGGGTTTTCATATCGGGCTGGGCTAGAAAAGCACGAATAACCGGAGCCAATTTAATTGCTTCGGGACGGGTACCCAAGGTAATACAAACCGATAGGGGAGATACAGACATAGGCCACCAACACAGATAATCCCAGGTTAACTGAGAGGGGCCCCAGGGAAATCTGCTTTGGGCAAAATTAAGCAAATTTTCTAGCTCACCATAACTTGGTGCTCTCCCAAATTCTGGGTCAAAATGGGAAGAAATTACAATGATTGCCTAGTCCATACCCCTAAACCCATGAAGCCGATGCGGGAATTCTCCCCCCAAATCTGTCCTGTGCCCCTGGAGCAACAGCCCGTCAATGAATACGAAGCGCTCAGATCCGCCTGGCTCTATTCCTGGGGTCAAATGGATCTACTCAGCTACAGCAAAAACCTAACCCGTTTGGCCCTGCTGATTAGTTTCATTGTCAGTCCGATCGCCTCCGCCAGTTTTTCAGTGGAAAAGCAACCCATTCAGTGTGGTTTCCTGATTGTGCTAGGTATTTGCCTGTTATTGTCCCTCTTTGTGTTGAGGTTGATGTTGGGCTGGCGTTACGTTGGCGATCGCCTAGGAGCGGAAACCGTCACCTACGAAGAATCCGGTTGGTACGATGGCCAGGTGTGGCGCAAACCATTGGAAGTACAAACTAGGGACCAACTTATTTTGCGCTATCAAGTTAATCCCGTACTGCAGCGTTGGCAAAACACGCTGAAGCTATTGGGGGCCACCATGGCGATCGATCTTTTACTGTGGACTATTTTCCGATTAATCTACTGAGCAGTCTGGAAGAGCCATCATCCTATGCAAAGTCCCCTAAATGCCTAGAATTGAGGATAGGTTACTTAGTAGAACCTCGCGAAACTTTACCATCATCAGAAATTCCCAACAGCATGAGCAGAGGAAAACGTCCCCACACTACCCCCATCGAAGCCCATTTGCTGAGGGAAGGTATCATTGAGTCCCAACATTGGGCCGAAGCCACCGTGTACGACGACAGGGGCCGGGTTTTAATGCTGGCCGGCGACAGCACCAGTAATGCCTTTATTCGTTCTTCCCTGAAACCCTTTCAAGCCTTGGCTGTCACCGGTACCGGCACCATGGAACGCTATGGTCTTACTGACAAAGACTTAGCCATTATGTGTGGTTCCCACCAGGGCACCATTGAACAAGCTCGCCAGGTATTCAACATCCTTTGGCGGGCAGACATTGAACCACAAGCTCTGCAATGTCCCACTCCCCCAGCAAAAGAAAGCCCCCTACACCACGGTTGCTCCGGTAAACACGCCGGTATGCTAGCCGTTTGCCAGCAACAGGATTGGCCTCTCCACAGTTATTTGCAACAAAGTAGTCCCATCCAAAAACTAATTTTGTCCAAAGTGGCTGACCTTTTGGGGATGCCCGGCGCCGAATTAATCGCCGCCCACGATGATTGTGGTGCCCCCACCTACGCCATGGAGTTGGGGCAAATGGCACACTTGTATGCAATGCTCGCCTCAGGGCAACAATTGGGTCTGGAACGGGTGGCCCGGGCAATGACATATTATCCCTACTTTGTCGCTGGGGAAGGCTGTTTTGATACGGAGCTAATGCAACAGATGGAAGGGGAACTGGTGAGCAAATCCGGCGCCGAAGGGGTGCAATGTGTGGGCAGAGTGGGAGAAGGGCTGGGCCTAGCTATCAAAGTAAAAGACGGTTCCAAACGGGCTAAATACGCCGTAGCCATTCACCTGCTTCAACAAATGGGTTGGATTCCTCCCCAGGTGGCGGAAACCCTGTCGGAAAAATTTGTGCGGCTGGGCAAATATAAACGCCTAGAAGTAATCGGTGAATTGGCTATGCTCTGAAAGTTGGGGGTGAATCAGCCCATTGGAAAGAAAAAAGAAGAAAATGCCAATGTTGGGCCCAGGGCAGTTTGGGGCATAGCTAACAGGGGTTTATAGTCAATCAAAGTAAGATTGAGACGACTAAAGTTTTTCCCAAAGACGCTTTTAGCCCTGGTCAGTGTCTTACTTTCAATTAGATCAACTATAAAAAATCACAAAAAAGATCGTGTCCCCAAAGGAGCACGATCCGGAGGGAAACCGTCACAAAGCAGGGAAGCCAGCGCTTAAAGATATTTTTCTAGGGTGCTGGCGAGGGTGGTTTTGGGCACAGCTCCCACCACCATGTCTACTCTCTGGCCCCCTTTGAAAATCATTAGGGTGGGGATACTGCGGATGCCATACTGACTAGCTGTATTGGGGTTCTCGTCGGTGTTTAATTTAACGACTTTGACCTTGCCTTCGTACTGTTGTGAGATTTCATCAACGACGGGGGCCACCATGCGACAAGGGCCACACCAGGGAGCCCAAAAGTCTACGAGCACGGGCAACTCGCTGTCTAATACGTCCTCTTTGAAACTTGCGTCGGAAACTTGAGGGGTAGCACTCATACTGGAAATCCTTCTAAACCTCGTGATGGGCTGATTAGAATACTACCATAACCAATTGTTGGCCTCTGTATGGAAAAATATCGTGAAACTTAGAATTTATTCATCTTTTGTCACAGTTTGCGCCACAGTTATTTGTCACTGAACCGACAAACACATAAGAAGAAACCGCCCGAACATCAT
The DNA here is from genome assembly GCF_000478825.2 of Synechocystis sp. PCC 6714. Classification (NCBI taxonomy): domain Bacteria; kingdom Bacillati; phylum Cyanobacteriota; class Cyanophyceae; order Synechococcales; family Merismopediaceae; genus Synechocystis; species Synechocystis sp. PCC 6714. The sequence goes on from NZ_CP007542.1 coordinate 3,352,438, forward strand.
CCAGGCGGAGTGTGGTGTGAGGAGTGAACGGAAACTTTACGTCTCCGCCCTCTTCATTGTACAGGCTGGGGCGGGGGCATTAGGAGTTTCGCCGGTAGGGAGTTCCGCATACATCAAATTCGCCAAATATTAAGGTTAACCAAAATATGCAACGAACTGTAATTGTGGTGGGGGGCGGGGCGGCTGGTTTTTTTGGAGCCATTAATTGTGCTCGACAAATGCCAGATGGACAAGTGATTTTATTGGAAGCGGGGGCCAAATTTTTAGCCAAAGTGCGTATTTCCGGGGGCGGTCGCTGTAATGTTACCCACCATTGTTTTGATCCGGCACAGTTAGTGCAAAACTATCCCCGGGGGGGCAAAGCTCTACGGGGAGCGTTTAGTCGTTTTCAACCTCAACAAACGATCGCCTGGTTTGGGGCGGAAGGGGTGCAACTGAAAACGGAAGCGGACGGGCGGATGTTTCCTGTTACGGATGACTCAGCTACCATTGTGGATTGTTTACTATCAACGGCCCGGCGATCGGGGGTGGAGCTAAAAAATAGATCGCCAGTGCAGGGATTGGATAAAGTAGAGAATCAATTCCGGGTAACGCTTAAATCGGGGGAAATAATTAATGGAGATCGTCTCTTACTGGCCACGGGCAGTAATCCTTTAGGCTATCGCTGGGCAGTACAATTGGGACACACAATTCAATCCCCTGTACCCTCATTATTTACCTTTAATATCGAAGATGCTCGTCTAACCGATTTAGCTGGGGTGAGTGTGGAAAATGCCCTAGTGAGTTTAGACGCAAAATTTAAGGGGACCTATTGTCAGCAAGGCCCCGTGTTGATTACCCATTGGGGATTGAGTGGCCCAGCGGTGTTAAAACTTTCTGCCTGGGGAGCAAGGGTTTTACAGGAATCAGATTACGAATACCCTCTTTGGCTCAATTGGTTGCCCGGAATTAGTGCCCAGGAATCCATGGCCCAATGGCAAGCAACTAAACAAAACCATCCCCGCAAACAAATTGCTAACTTTACCCCCACTGCCCTACCAAAAAGACTTTGGCAGAGGTTGACGGAACAGGCAGCCATTAAACCGGGGCAATGCTGGGCGGATTTTTCCAGAGTTCAGGAACGACAGTTGGCGGAAAATATCCATCGTTATCAATGTCGGATTAAAGGCAAAGGGGTATTCAAAGAAGAATTTGTCACCTGTGGGGGCATTACCCTCAAGGAAGTCGATTTTAAGACCATGGCCAGCCGTTGTTGCCCAGGATTGCATTTTGCTGGGGAAATTCTTGATGTGGATGGCATTACCGGCGGTTTTAACTTCCAAAATGCCTGGACTACGGGGTGGTTGGCGGCCCAAGCCATGGCCAGTCCTTAACATTTTCCTAATTTACCCTCCGGCGAGTTGCAGTAGAATTCCAGTGCCAGCCCAGATTAGCCTCCCGTAAAGTTTATGAGACCCCTAAGCCATCGCACCAAAATTGTGGCCACCATTGGCCCGGCTAGCAGCTCGGTGGAAGTGATACGCCGGATGGTGGATGCAGGTATGAATGTGGCCCGGCTGAACTTTTCCCACGGCAGTTATGAAGACCATGCCACTATGGTCCGCCTACTGCGGTCGGTGGAGCAGGAAATGGACACCCCCATTACCCTTTTGCAGGATTTACAGGGGCCCAAAATTCGGATTGGTCAGTTGCCGGGGGGTGAAAAACAACTGCGAGAAGGGGAAGAGATATGTTTGGTGCCAGTGGAAATTGGCGATCGCCATGCTGGGGCAGTGGGTATTGACTATCCCCATTTGGCGACAGAAGCAAAGGTGGGGGAGAGGATCCTATTGGACGATGGTTTGCTGGAGATGAAAGTGATAGCTATCAAAGATCCCCAAGTGATTTGTGAAGTGGTGACGGGGGGCATACTTAAAAGCCGCAAAGGGGTTAACCTGCCGGGATTAGTGCTCGCCCTACCCTCCATGACTGCCAAGGACAAGCAAGACCTCGAATTTGGACTGAGCCAAGGCATTGACTGGGTTTCCCTTAGTTTTGTTCGCAAAGGGGAAGACATCCATGCCCTCAAGCAATTTCTCGCTGAACGGGGCCATCCCGATCTGCCCGTCATTGCCAAAATTGAAAAGCCCCAGGCGATCGACAATCTAGAAGAAATTATTGCCGCTTCCAACGGCATCATGGTAGCCCGGGGGGATTTAGGGGTAGAGGTGAATCCAGAAAAAGTGCCGCGCCTACAAAAAGAAATTATCCGTCGTTGCAACATACGGGCGATTCCAGTAATCACCGCCACCCAAATGCTAGACAGCATGATTTACAATTCTCGCCCCACCAGGGCTGAAGCCAGCGACGTGGCCAATGCCATTTTAGATGGCACCGATGCGGTGATGTTATCGGGGGAGTCGGCGGTGGGACAATATCCAGTCAAATCAGTGCAAATGCTGCGAAAAATTGCCGAGGAAACGGAATTAGGTTTGCATTTTATTAACCATGCCCCCACTGCTAACACGGAAACCCATGCCCTCAGCGAAGCTCTGCTGGTCATTGATGATATTTTAGCCTTGAAATACATTGTGACTTTCACTACCTCAGGCTTCACTTCCCTATTAGCTTCCAACCAACGCCCATCAGTACCGGTGATTGCCTTTACCCCTTCAGAACATGTTTACCATCGACTCAATCTAGTCTGGGGCATTATTCCATTTTTAATTAACGAGGAATTCGACACCTTCGAGGATTTGATTCAACAAGCAGAGATGCTACTTAAGGATCGGAAAATGGCGAAAAAGGGTGATCAGCTCTTAATTATGGCCGGAATTCCGACAAAAATACCCAGGGGCACCAATTTTTTGAAAATCCATCGTATTTCGTAAACTTTTGGTCATCTGGATTGATTAGTGATGGTAGTCAGTCCTTGTTTTTGAAGGCTACCCATTGCCCTACCCCTGAATACGCCGAATCGCCACTATAGTGGATTCATGGCCGTCAATGGCTTTGTTGTCATAAATTTTGCCAGAAAAATTTCTCCCCCGTCATGATTCCCTTTGCCTCCCAAACCTCTTCCCTGGTCAGTCATCCTGAATTTTCTACTTTGGAACTGGCCCAAGCCCTAGCAGAAAGATTGGCGATCGCCCCCCAAGATTGGCACCGTTTAAAGGGTAACCGTCAAGCCCAGGCGGGACAGGAATTGGCGGCGGCGTTGGTGTATCTGCTCAAAGACAATGCCCCGGAAGCGTTAATCCATCTCCAACAGGCAGAAGGTTGGTTGGATCGGAGTTTGACTGCGCCCCCCTGTCCAACCCATGGCAGTCAGGCCAAAAAAGCTTAGGTTTTTTCGAGCATAGTTTTCAAAAAGTTGGCAGGGCATCCAACTGAAAGCGCAACTGGGTCACTTTGGCTAAATCTTTATCCGCTGGGGCCCGTTCCACACCACTGGAAAGGTCAATGCCGTCTGGCCGCATTAGCTTTAGCGCTTCTCCCACATTGGCGGGAGTTAATCCCCCCGCTAACCACCAAGTCAAGGGCGGCTGGAACCGTTGTAAATTTTGCCAGGGTAGAGTTTGCCCAGTGCCTCCCAATTGTTCAGGGTGGTAAGCATCAAGTAATAAAACATCCACTGCGCCGTAATAGTCTTCTGCCCGTTGCAAATCATCCGATCGCCGGAGTCGGAGGGCTTTGATTAATCTATGTTGGGGAAATTCCCGTTTGACCTGAAGACAAAAGTCAGGGGGTTCATCGCCGTGGAGTTGAATACCGTTGAGGTTAGTTTGGGCGCAAAACTGGCCTATTACTGCCAGAGAGACATTAGCAAATACCCCGATCGCCAACAGGCCTTGATAGGCAGTTAAACTGTGCAGCACTGATTGGATTTCCTTTGGGCTGACGTAACGGGGGGACGTTTCCACGCAAATAAATCCCAGGGTGGTGAATCCCAAAGCGGCGATCGCCTGGGCTTGGGCAGGATGACGTAAACCGCAAATTTTTACCTCCATGGCCATAAGTCAGCGTTCCTGTTAGATTTTGATTGATTTTAGAGGGGATACAGAGATAATCTGTGATTTGTGACAGTATTTCTGACAAGATAAGACTTATAGTCGTTTCTAGTAAGACTGAGGCAGTCAAATTCACCGAAAAGTTTGTCAATAAAGACTTAAGCAGTCTCGAAATTATTTGAAATGGCTATAAATTGCCCTGGCTTAATCATTAACCGCCGGTTTGCGAACCAAGCCCCAAATATCCCGCAGTTGTACCTTTAATTGTTCCCGTTGGTTGATTAAATAAATGCTCACCAAGGTAAAAGCGACCCCTAACCACTGTAGGGAACTCAGCTTTTCTCCCAAAATCAAATTACCAAAGCTCAGCGCAAAAATGGGTGTTAAAAAAGTGAGGGAACTCAAGCTGGTCAAATTACCCCTAGATGCAAGGTAGAAAAAAATACCGTAGGCAATGGCACTGCCAAACACCGTTGCGTAGGCTAAATTTCCCCAACCCCACAGGTCAATATTGCGCCAAGGTTGACTGTCCTCCACCAAGGCGATCGCCAACAGAGGCAAACCGCCAATGATCATATGCCACCCCGTAGCCACCACCGGATCCACCCGACGGCTGACAAAGGGAATCAGCACTGTCCCCACCGCCATGGAGAGGGACGCCAACAACATCCACAGTTCCCCACTATTACCCAGGGCAGATCCACTCCAATTAATGCTTAAACCCTGGAGATGCCAAAGCTGATAAAACCATTCATCGGGCAGCCCAATCAAGCTGATCCCCCCTACCCCCAGCAGTAGTCCCAGCCAGCCAATACCACCAATTACCTCTTTAAATAACCAACTGGAGAGTAATGCAACGGCGATCGGCTGGGAATCAATAATTACCGAGCCTAAGCCCGCCCCCGTACGCTCCAATCCTTGGGCCAAGAATCCCTGAAACAGAGTCCCATCAACCACTGCAAACAAAATAATCCAGCCCCAGCCTTGCCAATCCTTGGGTTGGGAACGCTTCTGTGCCATGGCCCAGAGTAAAACCAGTATGCCCGCTGGTATGAGGCGCACCGTGGCCACGAAAAAGGGCGTAGTGTCAGCCAAAACCCCCTTCATGGCTACCATGGCCGTTCCCCAGAGGAAAAACGGCGCAATCAGGGTTAACCCGGAACGGAGATTAAAATTAGTAAAATCTGTTTTCGATTCAATCTGCATCGGCGGGGCGGTAATGGATCAAACATAGCCATTCCCCCATTGTATGTATAGTTTTGTTACAAAGCCATGTTGATAGATACTTCTGGGCAAAATTTCCCGATCGCCAGCCACAAGACCATCAGCGGGAATTCATCGCCAGCAGACTGGACTATGCCAGGGAGAATTGCGTCCCCAAGCCACTGTTCACGGGAAAAAAGACAAGTATGCTAGGGGGCAATGGCATAGCCCAGAATTATTGATTTTTAACTATTACTGCACAATGTCCAGTGCAACGTTGCCCACTCCACTGCTGTGGATGCCGATCGCCCTGGCAGCCCCGGCGGAAAGGTCAATTACCCGGCCTCCGGTGAAGGGTCCCCGGTCATTAATACGCACTATCACAGACTGGCCGTTGCGGAGATTGGTTACTTTCACCCTGGTACCAAAGGGCAAAGTCCGGTGGGCCGCTGTCAAGGCATTTTGGTTGAAACGTTCACCGTTGGCAGTGCGTCGGCCATGGAATCCAGGGCCATACCAGGAAGCAATTCCCCCTCTGATGCGTTGGATCGTGGCGGCGGCGTCAAAGGTGTTCACCCGGGCCACCTGCATTGCAGCGGGCAAAGAAACGATGGGGTCCACTCCCCCCAATAGACGGCGCAAGCGGTTAGCGGTTTGTAGGGCAGTTTCCGGAGCAGAAAGGGATTTTTCTGGCAAAACAGTATTTTTGTTGATAGTCAGCAGAATTTTATCTTCAGCTTTAACCACCAACTGTTTTGTGCCGGCATCTAAACCCACTTTAATCTTGCCGGCATCGAAAGATTCGGCCCCGCTCAGTTCATCAATACGACGGGCAACGGTTTGGGCCCGCTCCATGGTGTCGGTATCTTGGTCATTGCTGAGGGCGATTAATTCAGCTTTGGTGCCCAAAAAGGTAACCACTGGGATTTGGTTGATCCGCAGGGTGACAGCCAGACGACTTCCCGGGCCCTGGTGGGGAACTAAAGAAATTAGTTCAGTGTCTTGGAAAGTGCTTGCCGCAGTGGAAGAGGCGGCGGTAAGGGAAGATTCTAAGGGAGCTAGAGAAGAATTATTCTCTGAAACGGTGGTTGGAGCATCAGCTGGGGCATCGACATTCAAAGCCATCAATCCAGAAGGGCAGTTACCCCAAACCAGGGTTGTCAAACTCGCTGTGCCAATAACACCGGCGATCGAGCGACAAACGTTAATTCCTTTCATAGACTTAGAGGTAAAGGTCAAGGACCCCAAAACCCTTGATTGAATCGAAGGGTTGATGGTGAAAACCGGAGCAAAAAATTCGCTTAGTCTTCGGCAGTCCCACTTATCCGCAAATAGTACAAAAAGGCGGACAAGATTTTTATTACGAGCTTCCACAAGCTACCACGTAAATTGGGGAATAGACCCCAGAAAATCTTATTGGAGAGATAAACAGAGTTTATTACGGTGTGTAAAAGCTTGCATTACAAGGTGTAAAGAATTTGTCCCGTTTCCAAAAAGCGGTGGGACAATCTGAATAGTGGTGGGTGATCGATTGCAAGTTAAACCTTTTTTTGAACAGACCAACTCAATGTTTTGGGAGGAAACCGACCATGTTCTGGAAACTAAGACAAGGATTTCGCTTCTGGTTTTGCTATTTGAACCAACCCCTCTTCAGTCGAGAGTCCAAGGCAACCTGGCGACTGACCCATTTTTGGTCGATGTATCAAATTTCGTTGTTGGAATCCTGTTGGCAAAAAAGTCCCATCAAGGAAACTTCCCTCTAGTGATGGGATTGAACTGTGGACCCAGGCGATCGGGCAATTGTGCTATGATCCTTGGCCATATGGCCCCGGTAAGGGGTTGTCTCGGTGATGAGTTTGTCAGAAATTCCCAACATCTATGACCCCGTCAGATTATCAAGACCAGGAAGTTAAAACCCCCAAAGTGGAGGTGGTGGATTCCTTTGATGCTGGAGCCGATGGCATCACTGATACGGGCCGCAAGTATTGGTTGCAGTTTCAGCAATGGTTTGATAATTTACCCTTGCCTGCTAAGGGCGCCGTGGCGATCGCCGTTTTGTTTATTTCTTTTTCCGTTCTGACCCAAGTACTAAAATTTGTCGCTTCCCTAGTCACTTTGGCGATTTTGCTTGTAATTCTCTACGGAGTATATCGGGTTTTTCTGCGTCAGGATAAAAATATTTAAACGTTGGGGTTAATCGGACTGGATTTTCCTTTGCCCTGTTTTTGGTAAGCTGGGGGGTGGAGTTTCACCGGCAATTGCCCATGACTGTCGCCCCTCACCGTCACCTCAGTGCCACTGGTTCTTATCAGCGTTTTCTCAGTTTTCTTTTTTTAGCCCTAATCCTGTTGGGGTTTCAGTCCCTCCCCGCTTGGGCCACAGGAGTTTACGATCTGCCGATTTTAACGTCTGGTTCTAAGACTTTTCTAGTCGATCAGGCAGAAGCAATTAGTCTTGCCAACGAAAATAGACTCAATGGCGATCTGAAAAAGCTAGCCCAGTCCAGTGGCCAGGAAGTCCGGTTTGTGGTCATTCGCCGTCTAGACTTTGATGCCACCATTGATGGTTTTGTTAATGAATTGTTTGAGCGTTGGTATCCCGACGAAGCTAGTCAAAGTAATCAAACTCTATTAGTACTGGACACTCTGACCAACAGCACTGCTTTGCGTCGGGGAAAGGGAGCCAAGACTTTGCTGACCGATGAGATGGTGGATAGTTTGTTGCGGGAAACCCTAGCGGTACCCCTCAAGGATGGAGCCAAGTATAACCAGGCTCTAATTGAAGCGGATAAACGTTTAAGCGCCATTTTGGCTGGCCAGCCCGATCCGGGCCCCCCAGTCCTTGCAGAAATTAGCTTGGAAGGAACCTTTACCACAGCAGAGGAAACCGATGATACCAGTGCAACCATTTGGGTGGTGGTGCTATTAGCGTTGGCCACTTTAATCCCCATGGTGACCTACTTTTGGTATGTGGGCTTGCCAGGACGGTAATTGGCTTCGCATATGTAGATATTGAGCACTTAAATTTCAGCAGTCGGATTGAACCGTGCCCCTAGTCAGTCAACAGGATTTGGTCACAGCGGCAATCGCCGCCCAGGTGGTGAGTTTTCCCACGGATACGGTGCCGGCCCTGGCCGTGCGTCCGCAAAACTCGGCCTTAATTTACGAGCTTAAGCAGCGGGAGGCTACTAAACCGTTAATTTTAATGGCAGCCACCCTGGAACAAATTTGGCCTTACTTAGAGGGCAATGAACGGGAGAGAAAGATCTGGCAGGGGACAATGGACATATATTGGCCTGGGGCGTTGACCCTCGTGCTCCCCGGTAGTCAGGATCTGCCGAGGGAAATCAATCCCCGTCAAGACCGCACCATCGGTGTCCGCATTCCCCATGAGGCGATCGCCTTGGAAATTTTGCATCAAACCGGGCCTTTGGCCACCACCAGTGCCAATCTATCCGGCCAGCCAGCCTTGGAGAAGTTAGCAGAAATTGCCGCAACTTTTCCGTCTGTGTACTGTTTAGATTGTCTCGATTTAGAAGCAGAGGAACCAATCGGTGGGGGACGACCTTCCACTGTGGCCCAATGGGATACTGCGACGGAAAGATGGCAAATTTTACGCCAGGGAGAGGTCTGGCTTGGGGAGCAGTTAATCTCCGGGGAAGAACAGGACTAAACTGGGTTTTGTTTGCATAGCATTGCCACAGCGTTTATCAGACCCATGGATGAGCTAGAACAGTTACGCCGGGAAAATGAAGCCTTAAAGTTAGCTCACCAGGCCCAGCAAGAGATTAACCAATATAAACAATTCTTTCTGGCCCGCATTGCCCATGAATTGCGATCGCCGTTGAGCAGTGTTATTAGCCTACAGGAATTGATTTTGCAGGGATTTTGTGAAAGTCCAGTGGAAGAGAAAGAATTTTTAGAAGATGCTCAAACCGCTGCCCATCGTTTACTGGAGATGATTGATGACTTAGTCACGATAGCGAAAATTGACTACGGTAAGGAATCCCTAGTTTTCGCCCCCATTGAATTGACCTCGCTATGGGAGGAGTTGCACAGCCAGATCCGTTTACCTGTTGCTAACAAAAATCTCAGGTTGCAAATTCAGTCCCAGGAGGAGGAGATCTGGATTAATGGCGATCGCCAAAAATTGCTCTGGGTTTTGCGTAATTTGATAGACACATATTTGCAACACACTAAGGCTAAAACTGGAGAGATTGTACTGGAAAGTCAAGCTTCGTTAAGCTCCCACCGGGTCATCTTGGCACTGCATTTTCCCTGGGCCGGAGAAATTTGGTCCCAAGCCAGCACCATGGACATTGGATCGGAATTTCTCCGTAGTGCCACTAATGGCAATATCCGGCCCATCAATTTCTCTGCCTCTACCCGCTGGCAACTCTGTTCTACTCTTCTTGGCAAAATGGCAGGCACAGTCACCTTCAAATCTTTAAACCCTGACCGCAGTACGGTGGAATTAACCCTAGCAAAAGTTATGGGTGAACCATGACTGATGCCTGTGATCACAATCACCATTTCCCAGTGACCCATCGGCTTGTTGCCCCTGAACCGGGATCGGATAATAGGACCAGGATTCAAAAAGCGGGTGCACAATGTAGCACAGGGCTAGTTTCTGAACCTCTTTGATGGTTGGAGAAACTGGCCGCTTTTTTTAACTTTTTGCTCAATATGGTCAATCAAAGTAAGATTGAGACGGCTAAGCTCTTTACCAAAGACGGTTTTGGCTCTGGTCAGTGTCTTACTCTCAATTAAATCAACTATACTTGAACGCTGGGGCAGAGATGGGCCAACTGACACTTGCCACAGAGGGGTTTACGGGCACCGCACACTGCCCGGCCATGGTAAATGATGTGGATGGAATAGTTTTCCCAATCCGGTTGGGGAATAAGCTTCATCAAATCCCGCTCAATGCGGATGGGATCAGTGGCTTTGGTTAAACCTAATCTTTGGCTGAGACGTTTAACATGGGTGTCAACGGTTACCCCTGCCAAAATTCCGAAGGCGTGGGCTAGCACTACATTGGCGGTTTTGCGGGCTACCCCCGGCAGGGTGAGCAATTCTTCCATCCGTTGGGGCACTTCCCCGTCAAATTCTTCGACAATTTTACGGCAGGCTCCCTGGATATTTTTAGCTTTATTGCGGAAAAAACCGGTGGAATGGATTAACTCCTCTATTTCCTGGCGATCGCCGTAGGCTAATCCATGGGCATCGGGATAACGTTGAAATAGGGCCGGGGTGACCTTATTGACCCGTTCATCGGTGCATTGGGCGGAAAGGATGGTGGCCACTAGTAATTGCACTGGAGTTTGATAGTCCAGGCTACAGGTGGCACCGGGGTAAAGTTTTTTCAGGATGAGCAGAATTTCCGTCGCCCGTTGTTTTTTGCTGGCCATTTTCCGCAACAAACTACTCATAACCAGTGAAAGAGGGCAAAAACTCCTGCACGAAGGTCAAATTGAGGGTATCCCGCACAATGAGAAATACCCCTAGGCTTAGTAGTAACACCAACCCCGTTTGCATTACCCCCATCTGGAATTTTTCCGGAAGGGGTTTGCCCAATAATCCTTCAATTATCAGGAAGACCAATTGTCCTCCATCCAGAGCAGGTAGGGGCAGAATGTTAATCACAGCCAAGTTAATACTAATCAGCGCCCCAAACTGGAAAAGGTTACTGGCATCGGCCCGGGCAATGTTGGCCCCATACTCAACAATTTTCACGGGCCCCGCCACTTGGGAAGCGTTGTCGGCAAAATTACTGATTAATTGCCAAAATCCTTGGGCGGTCAGCTTAACAATGCGTTCAAAGGCTTCAGCACTGTAGGTTAAAGCTTCCAGGGGATTACTAGCCCGTTTGGTTTCCACATTGGGTAGGAGGGCCACGCCGATTTTGCCGTTACCCTGGGGGTCTGGGATCGGAGTAATGGTTAGGGTTTTTGTTGCCTCGCCCCGTTGAACTTCAATGGTGATGGGAAGAGATGGCGATCGCCGGATAGTGTCGATAAATTCATCTGTGGCATCGGGAAAACTGGGTAAGGTTTCACCCTGGAGGGAAAGGACTATATCCCCTGGTTCCACCCCAGCCACCTGGGCCGCCGAAGCGGAGTCCACTTGAGGAATTACCAAACCGGGCTGAATATTCTGGAAACCAATGGTGCTCACCTGGCCAATGAGGAGAAAATAGGCAAACACCAAATTAGCAATGACTCCGGCACTAATGACAATGGCCCGGTCTAAAATGGGTCGGTTTTTGAGCAAATCGGGATCATCGGCGGGAATGTCACTATCGGGATCATCGTCGGGAAAAGCCACGTAGCCCCCCAAGGGAATAGCCCGAATGGAATATTCTGTCTCTGGCCCCTGATATTTCAACAATGGTGGCCCAAACCCCAGGGCAAAGCGGGTTACATGAATACCCTGCAAACGAGCCGCCGCAAAGTGTCCCAGCTCATGGACCGCAATTAATACCGCTAAAACTCCGATCGCCGCCAAAGCCGCTAAAACTGACATAATTTGCTCAAATTTGAAAAAACTTTGAATTGATTCCACTAGACGGGCAAGTCCCCCGATTTTAACCTAACTGCCGCCAGACAGTGTTCCTTAGCCCATACAAACCATTAAGTTTCTGTTAATCTAGGAGGACAGCAATAGTTGACTAAACCCTGGGCTAGCTTGCCCTTGAAATTAACTAAATCGGCCCATGGGCGACTAAATAAAACGGCGACTAAATAAAACAATGAAAATAATGGCGATCGCCTAGACCTTGTGGAGTTATATGGCTGGTGATAGTCCGGAAATTGACCTGTTAATAGCGGAGTTGGAAGCTTTGAGGGCAGAATTAACTGCCCTGAAATCCCGGCGGGCATTGAAAACTTTTTTTAGCCTTAACGCCACCGCAATGGATAACAGTGATGGCGAAGGGACAACCTCCGGCTGGTCTTTGGAAGCCATTCTCCAAGAAAGCGAAGAAAGATTTCTTTGTTTGGCCGACAGCGCTCCGGTTTTGATCTGGATTGCCGGCTTAGATAAAGGCTGTTTCTATTTCAATCGACCCTGGCTCGAATTCACTGGCCGCACCTTAGAGCAGGAACAAGGCTATGGCTGGGCCAACGGGGTACATCCCGATGATTTTGACCATTGTTTACGAACCTACGTTGAAGCCTTTGAGGCCCGACAACCCTTTACGATCGAATATCGCCTGCGAAACCGAGAGGGGCAATATCGTTGGCTGTTGGACAATGGGGTACCCCGCTTTGCCCCCGATGGAAAATTCCTCGGCTACATCGGTTCCTGCATAGATATTGATGATCGCCAAGAAACCCGCCACCAATTGGAAGCAAGCGAAGAAAAGTATCGCACCTTGGTGGAATCCATCAATGCCATTATTGTGCGCTGGTTGCCGACGGGGGAAATTACCTTTGTTAATGAATACTGTCAAAAGTTTTTTGGCTTTAGCAAAGAAGAAATGGTGGGGCGGTCAGTACTGGATAGCCTTGTGCCCAAAACCAGCAGTGCCGGCAAAGACCTAGAGGCAATGATGGCGGATATTTGCCTTAACCCCCAGGTCTATCACTATAACGAAAATGAAAATGTCAAAAAAAATGGCGATCGGGTTTGGGTTGCCTGGACCAACCAACCTATTTTTGACCGTGAAGGAAATCTGATCGAGCTACTGGCTTCAGGAATAGACATCACCGCCCGGAAACTCGCGGAAGATAAACTGCGCCAACGGGAAGCGGAGCTGATGGAGACTCAGAAATTGGCAAAATTGGGCAGTTGGAAATTTCTTCTGGCCTCCGGTGAAATCCAGTGGTCGGAGGAAATTTTGCGGATGTTTGCCCGAGACAGTGTCCCCAATTGTGAGGAATTCACAGAATCTATTCACCCCGGCGATCGCCAACGCTATGGAGAGGTGATGCAATATGTTTTGCAAAGCCAACAGCCCCAGGATTTGATTTATCGCTTTTTTCGCCAGGATGGCAGTCAAGGATGGCTCTGGACAAAAGTAGAAGCTTTGGTCAATGCCAGTGAAGAAGTAATTGGTCTCCAGGGTGTTGCTATGGACATCACTGAGCAAAAAAAAGTCGAAATTGCCCTTCAAGATAGTGAATCTCGCTTTCGTAAAGTTTTTGAGTCTGCCGTTGTCGGTATGATGTTTGCTAGCGTCCAGGGCCAAATCACTGAAGCCAATGATTGCCTATTGAGAATGCTTGGCTACACTAGGCAGGAGCTAGAGGCTGGTTTGATTCGTTGGGATGCTTTGACTCCCCCCGAACATAGACCCGCAGACCAAGAAGCAATAGATAACCTGCACAAATACGGTTTTACTAAGCCTTGGGAGAAAGAGTACTACCACAAAGACGGTCGTCGTATTCCCATTTTGCTTGGGGTAGCCCCCTTTGAAGGGGAACCGGATTTAACCATTTGCGTGGTGGTGCCCATGGAGGAACAAAAAAAAGCCTTCCATCAACGGGAGCGAGTGGAAGCAGAGTTGGAAAAACTCAATGCAGAGTTGGAAAAACGGGTCTTGGAGCGGACCCAAGCTTTGGCTAAAAGTGAAGAAAAACTGCAACAGGCCAATGAACAATTACAGGAGCGGTTAGAGCAACTTAAACGCCGCAATGACGAGATGGAATTACTCTCCACCCTCAATGAATATTTGCAATCCTGTGTAGTGGTGGCCGATGCCTGTGCCAGCGTGGCGGCTTTGATTCCACCCTTGTTTCCCCACATTGCCGGGACAATTGCAATTTTTGACTCCAGCGCCAACTATTTTGAAATGGTCAGATCGTGGGGACACTTAACCTGTTCCCAACCAGTGTTTAATAGCTCGGATTGCTGGGCTTTGCGACGGGGACAAGTCCATTGGGTGGGCCCCCAGCAGCATGATTTGTTGTGCGGGCACCTGAACCCGGAATGTTTACCGAATGAAAGTCTTTGTATTCCCTTGATTGCCCAGGGAGAAACCATTGGCTTATTTAATCTTTGCAGTGATCAGGTGGGAAGTATTAATCAAGAACAACAACAGTTGGCTAAAGCGGTGGCTGAGCAGGTCAGTTTAGCCATTTCCAATATTAAATTGCGGGAAAAACTAGAAAATCAGAGCATCCGAGATCCCCTCACCGGGCTATTCAATCGTCGTTATCTAGAACAGTTTTTTCTACAAGAGATTGGCCGGGCCCACCGCTATGGCCATTCCATTGGGGTGATCATGGGCGACATTGACCATTTCAAACAATTTAATGACCAATTGGGCCATGATGCGGGGGATCATGTCCTCAAAACCATTGGCCGCATTCTCCAAAGCAATATCCGGGGTTCTGACATTGCCTGTCGCTATGGTGGTGAGGAGATGATAGTCATTCTGCCCCAAACTCCCCTTGAAGATACGTTTGTTAAGGCCGAATCCCTCCGTCAGGCGATCGCCGTTATGGAGGTGGAATACAAGGGCCAAGACTTGGGCTCATTGACCGTTTCTCTGGGGGTAGCCTGCTATCCCCATCAGGGGGAAACCATGGCTAGTATTATCCAAGCGGCAGATAGAGCCCTTTATCAAGCTAAGGCCGCCGGCCGTAATCGAGTTGCCATGGCTGATTAGTTTCTTGCTATCAATTAATCTGGGAAAAAAGAGTATAGGCACTGTATTGCTCCACTTGGTTGAGCTTGGAGGCAATTTCCGGCGGGAAGCTTTTAATATCATCCGTTCTAATGACAAAATAGTTGTGGTTATTATTTGCCAATAGCAGAGGAATTTCGTGCATTTCCACCTGTTTTGCTTTGCCCGAAGAGTAAAATTCCGCCGAGTAGGGTCGATTAAAAACATAAAACAATTGACAGCTTGATTCTTGCCCCAGTTCTGCACAGGATTGTTGATATTGGCTAACAATATATTTTTGAGAATTTTGCCCTGCCACCTTAACCACCATCGGCAAGGCAACAAGAAAAAGCATAGGAATAAACAAGCCTAGGGCAACGATATATTTATTAATTGGTTGATCCTGCCAAAATATTAATAATAATTCTGTCAATAACAAAGCAAATGCCGGTAGTTCTGGCAACACATAGGTCCATAAAATATTAGCCGAGGGGGTGAAGAAAATCATTGGTGCCACAGCCCATAACAACAGATAACTGAGCCATTGCCAATCCAAGTTTGACCCATTAAGAGAAGAATGTTTAGTTTTAACCTGCCAGATTAATTTCCCTAACAGTCCCAGTGTTAGTAATGACCAAGGAAAAGCAGATAATAGCCAATATACCCAGATCATGCCGTAGGGATGGGCGTGGCCACTGCCGTATAAATCCCCTTCCCAGCCTTTTTCCACAAAACGCTTCCAATGTTCGCCAACAATGAAGTAATCTAAAAATCCAGGGGTTTTAGCTTCAGCTAATAGATACCAAGGCACCGCTATTAATGCTGTTAATAAAATTCCCTGAATCCAAGGTAAATTAGTCCAGACTTTAACTATATTTCTCTGCCAAATTGTCCAAATGGTAAGGGGGAGAAAAACCAACACTACCCCGATGGGCCCCTTGGCCAATAACCCGATCGCCAGCCCGACAAAAAATAAATATCCCCAAAGGCGATTATTATTAGAGTTGTGTTGATAAGCTTGCCAAAAAGCCACCATCGAGAGGGTAGTTCCCAATACTAAAGCCGGGTCTGTCATTACGGCCCCACTGCTGACAAAAAAGCCCAAGGTAGTAACCAAAATCATGGTGCTGACTAAAGCGTAGTTAATTCCTTTATTTTTTGCCAGTAGATAAACCAAGTAACTAGCCAATAGAATGGGAATAAAGGAAGATAATCTAGCGGAAAATTCATTAACACTAAAAACTTTAAACGATGCCGCTGTTAACCAGGTGGAGAGGGGGGGCTTACCCCAGAAAGGCACACCATAGTCGATTTGAGGCGTAATCCAGTCCCCGGTTTCCGCCATTTTGCGACCAATTTCCGCATAGCGAGCTTCAGTTCTGTCCGCTACCCCATAGAGACCTAGGGTAAAAACCCGAATAAAAATCGTTAGAAAAATAATGACCGAGACAAACCGACGCTGGGAATTCAACCAAGTTAATTTCATCAATGTCTTTGGGTTTTTAAAGGATATTCGCAAAGATCCCTGGGTTAGCTTTGGGAGGAATTGAGTCGAAGTCGCCCAGCGTTGCCGGAGTTTGGGGGATTCAGATTGGGAGAAAGGAGCAGACCTGAACAAACATTTATCTGGGGGCCAGCCAGGATCACAGTGCCTTAATTTACCTAACTTGATCGAAGAAAAATCAGCTTATTTTAGCCCGCTCCCTGCCCCATTCCTCATCACTCCTAGGCTAGAATGGCTCTTTTAGTTTAAAAAAACTAATCCCGACTATTTTTATCGGGATTAATTGACGCCCATTTTTGACCGTGTTAGCATTCCGAAAGATTAATGAAATTAGGACCTTGCCCCATGACCACCGCCACCTCGGCCCCAGAGTTTATTTCCGCTTGTACCAAACTGGTTTCCAAAGAAGGCAACACCGAATACCCGCTCAAAGCGCTACATATCTGTGAAGAAACCTTTGCCCCGTTGGAAGTGGCCTATGACTATGATTTAATTCGTCGCCACGTTACCCGGGAAACCATTGAAGCTGGGCCCAATTCCATCTGGCGTTACCGCGCTTTTCTGCCTGTCACGGGCAAAGACGTGATTGACGTGGGTACCGGCATGACACCCCTAGTTAAGTCCCATCGTTTAGCCCGCCGTCTGGGGCTGAAAAATCTCTACATTAAAAACGATGCGGTCAATATGCCCACCCTCAGTTTTAAGGACCGGGTGGTTTCCGTCGCCCTTACCAGAGCTCGAGAATTGGGCTTCACCACCGTTTCCTGTGCTAGCACTGGCAATCTTGCCAACTCCACTGCGGCGATCGCCGCCCATGCTGGTTTAGACTGCTGTGTGTTCATTCCAGCGGATTTGGAAGCGGGCAAAGTGTTGGGCACGTTGATTTACAACCCCACTTTGATGGCCGTCAAAGGCAACTACGACCAAGTTAACCGCCTCTGCTGTGAAGTGGGCAACAGCTACGGTTGGGGCTTTGTCAACATCAACTTGCGCCCCTACTACTCCGAAGGCTCTAAAACCCTGGGCTTTGAAGTGGCGGAACAGTTGGGCTGGAAATTACCGGATCACATCGTTGCTCCCCTGGCCTCCGGTTCCCTGTTCACCAAAATTTATAAAGGCTTCCAAGAATTCGTCAAAGTTGGTTTGGTGGATGACAAAGCGGTTCGCTTCAGCGGTGCCCAAGCAGAGGGTTGCTCCCCCATTGCCACTGCCTTCCGGGAAGAGCGGGATTTTGTTACCCCCGTTAAACCCAACACCATTGCCAAATCCATCGCCATTGGCAACCCCGCCGACGGAGTCTATGCCCTGGACATTGCCCGTAAAACCAACGGCAACATTGAAAGCGTTAACGATGCGGAAATTGTCGAAGGCATTAAACTATTAGCGGAAACCGAAGGCATTTTCACCGAAACCGCTGGGGGCACCACCGTTGCTGTGCTGAAAAAATTGGTGGAAGCAGGCAAAATTGATCCTGAGGAAACCACTGTGGTCTACATCACTGGCAATGGTTTGAAAACCCAAGAAGCAGTACAAAGCCATGTGGGGGAACCCCTCACCATCGATGCCAACCTGGATAGCTTTGAGCGGGCCCTGGAACGCTCTCGCACTTTGGAACGCCTGGAATGGCAACAGGTTTTGGTCTAAATTGCAGCAGAAAATCCAAGTTAATGGCTGGTTTGACTTGATTTGATTGACTTAAATTGGTTAATCCCCCCATTTTTCCGCTTAACTTTCATTAATCGTTCCTTTTAGGAAATTGTCCGTTCTGGTTGCACCGGGGCGGATTTTTTCTGCAATGCTAACGGCGATCGCCTTGAAATTAGGGAAAGCTGACAAAGATGGCGATCGAATCAACTTTGTATCACTAATTACATTGCCGTCAAAATTTAACGATATTTTGGACAGATAGATATTAAAAAAAACTAAAGTTTTGCCATTTCTGGAAAATTAATGACACAATCTACCCACGGGGACTGGTACCTGGTTCTGGAACACCACTACCGCAGTGCAAGTGGCTGAAAGTGGGGAGCGCAACCGAGGGAAAATGATTCCTGCCCAGATGATGCTCTGGCTAATTGCCAATTAAATAACCTCCGTTTGTTGTGTGTTTTCCCTGGTGGCTTGCTTTTTGCCATCTTTTTCTCGTTTATTGTTTCCGTTTAGTTTCTTCAACCCATGAGCGATATGTCTTCCCTCTCCATCTCAGACACCAACACCGTCCAAGAAGTTGAAGCATTGGAAAGTCCCGTCGATGCCCAGGCGATCACCGCGATCGCCAATGATGACTCTCCGGCGATCGAAGTGGCCATGGGGGAGGGAAACCAGGGAAATTTCAACAAAGCAGTCAGTGAAGACACCATCGGCGCTTTTTTCAAAGAAATGGCCCGCTATCCCCTGCTGAGCGCCGCCGAAGAAGTCGACCTAGCTAGACAGATCCGACTACTGGTTAATGCGGAAGACACTAGACAACAACTCCAGCAAAAATTGGAGCGAACGCCCTCACTACAGGAATGGAGTCAAGCTTTGGACTTTGCCCAAGTAAGGCAATTTGAAATTTGGCTTTATCAACTACGGGCTGCCAAACGACGCATGATCCGCTCCAACCTACGCCTAGTGGTCTCCATTGCCAAACGTTATCTCAACCGGGGCGTTCCCTTCCTCGACCTAATCCAAGAAGGGGCGATCGGACTCAACCGAGCCGCGGAAAAATTTGACCCCGACAAAGGTTATAAATTTTCCACCTATGCCTACTGGTGGATTCGCCAAGCCATCACCCGCACCATTGCCAATGATGCCCGCACCATTCGCTTGCCCATCCATGTGGTGGAAAAACTCAACAAAATTAAGAAAGCCCAACGTAATCTCAAGCAGGAACTGAAACGTAACCCCAACGAAGGGGAACTGGCCGCCGCCTTAGAAATTACTCCGACCCAACTGCGCCAACTGCTCCAATTACGCCGTCAATCCCTATCCTTAAACCATCGGGTCGGTAAAGGGGAAGACACGGAGTTGGTGGATTTATTAGAAGATCAACAGCTCCAACTGCCAGAGGATTTAATGAATGAATCCATGTTGCGGCGGGAAATTGTCGAAGTGCTAGCGGAAGTGCTAACGGAACGGGAAATGGAAGTGATCTGTTTGCGCTACGGCATTGCCAGCCACCAAAGCTACACCCTCGAAGAGGTCGGCAATATGTTTAACCTTTCCCGGGAAAGGGTCAGACAAATCCAAAGCAAGGCCATGCGTAAACTCCGCCGTCCCCAGGTGGCCCGCCGCCTCAAAGGTTGGCTCTAGGGTCAAAATGATGCCACTTTTGCCCCTTAGTGATGTACTTGACCATCGGGCATAGTTGCTCCTTGAAAATTTGCCCCTATCATGTTGGCACTCATCAGATCCGCTCGGACTAAGTTGGCATTGATGAAGTTAGCCTCGGTCAAATTGGCCCTAGCCAAAAAGGCTTCAATCAATTCTGTTTCCTGTAAGTTGGCCCTAGTTAAATTGGCTCGGCTAAGGTCGGCACTGTTCATACGGGTCAGACTCAAATTGGCCCCCGTCAAATTTGTTCGATTGAGGTTGATATGGGTCATAATTGCCCCTTGGCAATTAGCTTCCACCATTTCCGCTTCCGGAATTTTCGCCCGCATCAAATTAGCATTTTGCAAATCCGCCCCATTTAATTTTGCGCCGGATAAATTGGCATCGGTCAATAAAGCTCCTTTTAAGTTGGTATAACTCAAGTCTGCTTTACGCAAATCCGCATCCCGTAGATTAGCTTCTTTCAAATTGGCATAGCTCAAATCGGCCCGACTCAAATCTACCCCTTTCATATTGGCGCCTTGCAGATCGGCCCGACTGAGAATGGCGGCTTGGAGATTGGTGTAGTAACTCTTTTTTTCCTGGCGCATATTTGCTCCCCGCAGGCATGCTCCAGTGAGGGTTGCTCCGCTCAAATCCGCTCCCCGTAAATCCGCCCCGATTAGGTTACTATCCTGGAGAGTTGCCAGGGTAATGTCGCTGTCCCGTAGTATGGCCCCCTGGAGTAGGGCCCCGTGGAAATTGGCACTGCGTAAATCCGCCCCAGTCAGATCGGCTTGGCTTAGGCTTGCTCCACTCAGGTTGGCCCCCACTAAATTGGCTTGGGCCAAATTTGCCCGGTTAAGGTAGCAAAAGAGTAGGTTTGCTCCCCTCAAATCGGCTTCGTTGAGCACAATGCCAATCAAGTCTGCCGCCTCTAGATTAATCCCTGGCAACTTTAACCCCGTAAATAAAGTTTCGCCACTGCGATAGCGTTGGACTAATTCCTTGGCTTCCATAAATTTGGGGGGAAAGAAAAGTGAAATTAAAACAAATGATGATTGGCTGTTTAATTATTTTAAGTGACTGGGGTCTGGCCTCTGCGAACTAGAGGAGCGAGTAACCCTAGCCGGTACTGCATACCATGGAAAATTTACAGAAAATTTACCGCTCAAAAATGGTCGGGCATCCCAGAAGCAATCGAAGAATCATGAAAAAAAGAGGCCATTGCTGACCTCAAAAAAATTGATTCATAAAATTGCCATTCAGAATTGCCAAACTAGCCACAACCAGTCCTAAGCTTAGGCAAGACCAGCATTGGTGCCGGGACGGCCAGTGGCTAATTCGACTTTCACAATTTTGCCGCCCATCTTCATGATGCGCTGTTGTTCACGAAACCAATTGTCGTAGGGTACTAACTTCGTAAAATAAGTATTTTGTAATTCCCGTTGTGTCCGGATCCGGGTTTGGCTAGGAACACAAGCCGTAATTCTAAACATCCGCATGGGGTGTGGCTCTCCTAAAACGTTTTCTCTTAAAAAGTTGGCATAAGCGGCGGAACGGGAGTCAGAAGTCAATACTAGTCAGCTAAAACCTTGGCTAACCCAGCGGTGGCTTTAACGGCCTCAGCACTCACTTTAGACTTCCCGTTCCAACAGAGATGTTGCTGTCAAGGTTGCAGATTAACTAGGGCAGACTTTACCTACGGGAATCCAGGACTAGCTCAAGCCAGAGCAGATGTAGTCGAGGTAAACGCCCATTTCTTTACCGGCATCGGCACCCACCAGGCTAGCGGTAACTTCTTTGATGGCTTGGATAGCTTGAACGGTGGAAGAGATGGGTACCCCCAAGGAGTTGTAGGTTTCTTTCAAACCGTTGAGCACCCGCTCATCAAGGATGGAAGCATCACCGGCCAACATGGCGTAGGTGGCATAGCGGAGGTAGTAGTCCAAGTCACGGATACAGGCCGCATAGCGACGGGTGGTGTACATGTTGCCACCGGGACGGGTTACGTCGGAGTACAACAGGGATTTGGCCACAGCTTCTTTAACAATGGTGGCAGCGTTGGCGCTGATTACACTGGCGGCCCGCACCCGCAGTTCACCGCTGGCGAAGTAGTTTTTCAGTTTGTCCATGGCGGCACCATCGAGGTACTTGCCTTGAACGTCAGCAGAGTTGATTACAGCCGTAATTGCGTCTTGCATAGTTTTGGTTTCCTTAAATCTTACTCAATGGGAAAAATTGCTAAAAGGGTTGAATAATTAGGCTCAACACTTCAATAAGCTTAGGTGCAAAGACCTAGCTCATGGCACCGATAACGAAGTCAAAGTAGGCAGAGGCTTCGGCGGCATCATCGGAGGACATCAAACCGGAGGCAACTTCTTTCATTTCCCGGACACTTTGAGCAACGGCTTCGATGGGGGTACCGAGGGAACGATACATTTCCCGTACACCAACTAAACCGATTTCTTCGATGGGGGTAACGTCACCGGAAACCACACCGTAGGTGACGAGGCGGAGGTAGTAGTCCATGTCCCGCAGGCAGGTGGCGGTCATTTCTTCACCGTAGGCATTACCACCGGGGGAAACGATGTCAGGACGTTTTTGGAAAAGGCGATCGCCAGCTTGCTTAACGATGGTTTCCCGAGAACCGGTTAGGGTTTCAGCAATGCGAAGACGGGCGGCACCGCCGGTAACAAAAGCTTTAATACGATCCAGTTCACCCGGGCTGAGGTAGCGAGCTTCTGCATCAGCATTCACGATTGATTTCGTGACGATACTCATGGATGGATTCCTCCGTAAAGATTTAAAACGTTAAAAAAGGCTTTAAGCTGATTTTATCAACCGAGACATGGCTACGAACTGGACAAAGCCGTTAAATGGCGGATTCCAGCGAGCAACCTGCCCAAACTATTCTCAGGCATTGCGCCGCTGATTACACTCTCCCTGTAACAGTTTGTAATATTTCTTGACGATCGCCGGCGGAATTTACCTGGATTCCTTGGCATTTTAGGGAGAGGCTGTAAGATTAGAGGGGAAAGTAATGGTCTAATCCAGATTTCCCTCATATTTCTGTACTCCACTCCTCCGCCTCCCTTCGTAATTTTCGGCTGTAACCAGCGATTCTAAATAATGAAGAAGCGACCCGTATTCTCCCTTTTAACTGGCTCTCTGCTGATGTTCAGCGGTGGATGTGGATTTCTCCCCGGCGGTGGCGGTGGTGAAGAGACTGATGTCGCCGTTGAAAATCAGGAAACGGCCCCCCCTGATATACCCCTTACTGCTGTCCGCCCTTTGCCTCCGGTTGACATGGCGGCCTTGGGGTTAATCCCCCCCATTTTACCGGATCAGCGCCTCAGACAAATTCAGCCCGGTAGGACAAATCCTTTTGAACTAATTCCTGTGGAGGCCAGGATTCGGGAGTCCGTTTGCCAAATTGATTCGCCGAAGTCAGGGGATGCCAATGGAGCAAAACAAGACAAGTTCCAAGGAAATATTCCCACTACCACCACAGTTACTTCTCCGTCCCCATCCACTTCTAGCACCTTCACTGTGCCCCCCAGCTCGGTTCCTCCGACGGCCCCACCACCCCTCTTTCCCAACGATGCAAGGGCTGTGGTTGTTTCCGGAATCATCGAAATCGGCAATCGTCCCTTTGCCATTGTCCAAGCCCCTGGGGAGCCAGTAGCTCGTAATGTGACTGTAGGCGATCGCCTGTCCGGTGGCAGAGTTCGAGTTAAAGCAATCAATCCCTTTGCCGCGACTCCCAACGTGGTGCTAGAACAGCACGGAGACTCCGTAACTAGGGATGTCGGTTCTCCCGCTTTACCCCCCCTTACCCCCCCAGCACCCCCAACTGCGGCCAGTTCTGGTTTGGATACTGATGCAGCCATAGAAGCTTTCGGCCAGGGTTTTGCTCAGATTTTGGGAGCTATGGCCCAGGAAATGAGCGGAGCCGTTACTAATGCTAACCAAGCAGCAAATACGACCCGCACAGTTTCCCTCAGGGGCCCAGAAGGGGACGGGATTGGCTATGGCGAGATTCGTAACCTAGCAGTACTCAGGTTGGCGGTTAACGAAAGAGGGGGAAATTTGGTTAATTCCGTCGGCTTACTCTGTAATGCAGGGCAAGAAACTCTGGAGGTACGCCGTCTGACTTTCCAAGTGGAGGATGCCACCGACAACACCATCTTGGACAGCATTCAAATTGCCTTAGCCCGTCCCTATTTTCTGCAAAAGGGACAAAAGCTAGAATTTGATGGTAACGCCCCCCGCTTCCGTGGCCGTTCTCCCCAAGACGTAATTGTTAAATTGGTGGATTGGAGTTCCGAACAAACCCAAACAGCTCAAAATAACAACTAAGCTACTGGATATTCGTCTGCTATCAGTTCCAATCAATTTTTCCCCTATAAATCCCGATGACAGATTAAACAGATTAAATAGAATTTAGGTGGTTAGTTACGAAGTAGCCGTGGCTATTGTGGACCAAAATGAGCAGGTTATTTTTGCTGAATTGCAACGTTCAGGCCTTGAAGTAATTGTCATCACCAACTCAAAAGCTGGTTGTGCTAGCATCTAGGGAAAAATTCAGCGATGGCAGACCATGGCTAAGGTTTTAGTCCTCAACGCTTCCTATGAACCCCTAAACATTACCCATTGGCAACGGGCAGTGGTGTTACTGCTGAAAGATAAAGCCGAAGCTTTAGAGGTTAATGGGAAAATGATTTATGCTAATTTTCCTTTGCCTTCGGTAATTCGCCTGCGTCACTACATTAAAGTTCCCTACAAGGAAATTCCCCTTACCCGCCGCAATGTTCTGGAGCGGGATCGCCATACCTGTCAATATTGCAACTATAAGGGGGAACAACTCACATTAGACCACGTGATCCCCCGATCCCGGGGTGGAGGGGACAGTTGGGAAAATTTGGTCACTGCCTGTGTGCGCTGTAACATCAAAAAGGGCAACCGTACCCCCAGAGAAGCACAAATGTCCCTAAACTATACTCCCCGCCGACCCTACAGCAGTCTACTGTTTGAAATCATTAAACATACCCGCAATGACCGTAACCACGAATGGCGCAAATACGTCATTGGCATCTAGTGCCTAGGGAGAAAACCAAGGTGGGACTTAATAAGTATAATTACTTAGCTAATCCAGGGGAGATGGTCAGCAGAGCCCCAAGAATATACAATCTATTGTAATTAGCGCTGGTTAGACCTGCCAAAATCAGCGCAGTCGCCATAATTTTCTTAGATAGTAACAATTCATTGCCTTGGTTATAGGAGACAATTCATGAAATTTATTTCCCGCTTGCTGGTTGTTTGTAGCTTACTGATGGGACTAATGGGTTTTCTGGGGGCAGATTTGGCCCAGGCCCTCACCCCCAATCCTGTGTTGGCTGAACTGAATGCTGTAGATGCTAAGTTGACCACGGATTTTGGGCAAAAAATTGACTTAAATAATAGCGATATTCGGGATTTTCGTGGTCTGCGGGGCTTCTATCCCAATTTGGCCAGTGAAATCATTAAAAATGCTCCCTACGAAAATGTAGAGGAAGTTTTGGACATTCCCGGCCTGAGCGAAACTCAAAAAAGTCGCCTGCAAGCGAATTTGGATAGTTTTACCGTCACTGAGCCTAGCATTGAGCTAATTTCCGGCGATGACCGTATCAACCCCGGAGTTTACTAAAGTTAGGGCGGATTGCTGAGCTGAAACTATCCCGTTTGGGATAACTGTTTATTTCCCAGAAACCGGATAAGTACGCCTAGACCACCCTGACAGTTTGGGGTGGTTTTTGTTGCGATTAATCTTTCCATCTGTTGTGTCAGCTCGGCTGACTTTTCAGTGCGATCCCATGGGCGGGTTTGGCTTCATTGGCGGTAAATCTGGCGATCGCCGAGTGGAGAGTTTCTAAGCGTTGGTAAATTTGTTGACATTCTTCCACCACAAGGTTGAAATCATTGAGATAACGGCGGACGGGGGTGTTGACCTGCTGCCGACCAATTTCCGCCATTCTTTGGGCTTGGTAGTGTTGGTGATAGTCCCGGATTTGTTTCAATGTTTCCGCCATGGGAGGTAGAGCCTCCGGCGATGTTTGACATTCCAGGGCAAGGTGTAGATTTTTCAAACTTTCCTCCACCTGGTCTGTGAACAACTTAATTTGCGGCGGAGGATTACTGCCAGAGCTATTTTCCAAATGACTGATCAGAACCCGAAAGCCCCTGCTCAACCGAGCCAGATAGTTGGTCATGGTCAAGGCCGGTTCCTGCCTATCCAAGGGCGTACTGGGATCATTAATTAAACGATCCAGGGCAATTTGCATCGCAGTGGCGGCTGAACGGGTTTGATTGCGGACTCTTTCCGCTTCCCTGATGTTAATGGAGCCTTGCCCCAATAGGGCTGGGGTCAATTGTTGAAAATAAATTTCCAGATTGCTGAGCATTTTAATGCTGGCCTGGATAAAGCGAAAATCCTCCGACTGTCGCAAAAAACTAAATCCCAACACTAGGGCAATGGCACTGCCAATGAGGGTACATACCAAACGAGATACTAGGGCATATTCCGTGGGTACGTCGGGGGAAATGGCTTTGAGAATCAACGCAAAAGCTGTAATGAAAAACACCGCGAAGCTGTAATGGAATCTCAAAAGGGAAACTCCCATGGCGATCGCCACAATGCCCATGAAACTGAGCACATGGGGATCTTGGATTAGTTTGAGGGCAATGGACATGACAAACACTCCCAACAGGGTTCCCAGCAAACGATTGGAGAAACGTTGGAAAGTTAAACTGAAATCCGGTTTGAGCACAAAAATTAAGGTTAAAACAATCCAAAAACCATAGGGGATAGGAATAATCTTGGCAATCAACACTCCCACTATGCCGCCTAAACTTAACCTTAAACCATGGCGAAACAGAGGAGAATTGGGCTGGAAATTACTCCTCAGGGGTTCCCACCAAGGAGCAACGGATTGGCTCTGTTCCCTTCGGTCCTGGGGGTCATCACCAGCGGGAAAAAGTCGGGTATTTTGTAACATTTGGGCCATTTGAATGGTCTTTGGTAATTGACCCGTAAGATTTTCCAAATGGGTAATTAGTTGAGTGACCGTGGCTAGGCTGTTATAGTCAGCAAAATCTTCCTTAAGGGCTTGCCGTTGTAATGTTTGTTGTTGTTGCAGAGCTTGTAACAATAGTTGCAAACGATTTGTGTTGGGAACAGACCGTTTCCCCATCACCATCTGGGCTAAATCCAGGGAGATATCCCCCAGGGTATTAAGCACATCCTCCATCAAAATTTCCACCGTTTGCAGTTGGGGTAGATTATGGAAATTCATAATCTCATTCAGTAACATTAGGGGCTTATTCAAACGCTCCGTATGTTCAATCAGTACTAGCAACAATTCCCGTAATTTGCTCTGGCCCCACAGACCCCGTTGGCTCTCCACCAAAACTTGCCTTGATTTCAACAGATTTTGCCGCAATTGCACCACCAGTGGCTGGGTTTTGGGGTCATCCTGGTCGAAGCCGGATGCAGCCATGGCTTTGAGATAATTACCGAGAATGATGTAGTTCTTGGCCACTATTTGCCGCAGGGGTTGATTGGGGCGAAAAGGCCAAATGACAATGGCTAAGACCAAACCCCATAGTCCACCGATCGCCAGGGAAACTAATTCAAAAGAATCGGCACTGGCATTTTGGGAACCCAACAGAAAAGCAAAACTGGTGACAATCCCCACCATGGCTCCCTGTTCCCCGTACACCGCCAGATAACCCGAAGCAAACAAAACTATGCCTGTCATGCCCAAGGCCAAAGCCCAACCATCGGCCACCAGAGTTCCCCCGGCCATGGCGATCGCCGCCCCGATCCAGGCCCCAAGAATGGTTTTTAAACGAACGGAATAAAGCCCTCCCACGTCCGCGAGCAGAATTAATTGGGAAGCTAAGCCAATGCCCAAACCAAGCTGGGGATCTCCCAAAGCCATACCCGTTAGGTAGGGCACCGCCATGCCGAAAAAAGTCCGAATTCCCCTACCTCCATCGATGGTGCCATTGGTATGGAGCAGAAAAGCCAGGCGTTGACGGAGCTTAACCAACATGGTTTTGTTTTAACTATGTTTCCTCTGTGGACTCGGCCATATCCAGACAATATCTCCCAGCAAAATGGCCAACCCCAGGCTAACACCAATGGCCAAGTTTCCTTTGATCCGGCGATCGGCAGTTGCCATAAAACTTTGGCTGTCCTTCCCTAATAATTACCGGGGCCATCTCGACGCATAGACAACTGAAAGTGATTATTGCAGAGACATTATTAACTCAACCGGAAATTTTCTTAATTTTCTGGCATAGGATATTTTTCGAGTCCATCAAAAGCAGACTGGTATTGGATTAATTAATATGAGTGGGAATTCTACCTCCTCGACTGATGGGACAGTAGGGGGGTGAAAGCAAGTTAAACTTCTGCTAGAGTCAAAAGAATGTTGGCCGCTCCTCCCTAAGCAAAAACCAAGCTAAACCGCCAGTGTTGCAAGAAAAGTTTTTTGACCTTCGGAACAAGGGTTTGCCGCCTATCGCCAGAATATAAGACTTGCTATTTTTCGGAATAGAAAGTGGTTCTTTGGGTAGGAAGCTCCTTCCTCGCTTTAGCAGGGACGACCAGTTCACTCTATCCCAGTCCACTGTAACTGACTAATTCTTCTTAATTTATCCATGCCCATTTCCCCCACTCCCCTAGCCAATGATGATTACTGTGTACTTGGTTTAGCCACTTGCTTTTTACGAGAAGATGGTGATTTCCATGCGGTGGAAATCATTGAACCCATTCCTTCTGCGGCCCTGGAAGCCATTCTCAAACAAGTGCCCACTTCCTACCAATGGGCGATCGCCGTGCGGACGGAGGACGTTTTCCAGGGAGAAGAGATTAAAAAACCAGCTATTTTTGACCAGAGTGCCCAATTTTGTGATGATTTTGCAGAACGGTTTACAGCGGCGGCCCGTACTTACCAAGTTCGGCCCCAGGCAAAGGAACATTTAGCTGTGGGGGAAAAGTGGGACAAGTTTAACTTTTCCTTGGACAAAAAACGCGTTCTCAATGACAGCAAAGTGGTTAAAGCTGAAGATAACGTTAAGCAGCATTCCCATACCCATCAACGGCTGTAGCTAGAAATTTCCAACGGGGTAGTACCAATCTTCAGGAAAGAATGGATTGTTGTTTTTTCCTGGCCCGGTGTTGGGCAAACCAATTCTGTAACTGTTCACGGCATTGTTCCTGACAAACTCCCCCTAAATGTTGCAAGCGATGGTTAGAAGCGGCACTGCCGGCCAGATCAAACACGCTATCAATGGTGCCGGTTTTCGGGTCGGGGGTGCCATAAACCAATAAACCTAAACGGGCTTGGATAATGGCCCCGGTACACATGGGACAGGGCTCCAAAGTGACGTAAAGGGTACATTCATTCAGTCGCCAATGGCCTAGCCGACGGCAAGCAGCTTGGATCGCTAACATTTCCGCATGGGCGATGGGATTTTGATCCCGTTGTTTACGATTTTGGGCGGTGGCTAAAATTTCCCCCAGTGGGTTAATTACCACTGCTCCCACGGGAATCTCCCCCACATTACCCGCCTCCTCCGCTAAGGCGATCGCCATTTGCATCCAATCTTCGTGGGTGGCGAAGGATTTATCCATCAGCTCTGTTTAAACTTTTTTGCAAAAATGTTAGTATAGTCGTTTCTAGTAAGACTGAGGCAGTCAAATTTGTCGAAAAGCTTGTCAATAAAGACTTAAGCAGTCTCGAAATTATTTGAAATGACAATAAAATCAGGCAAAGCTAATTAATTTTATTGCTTGGCTGATAATAACATTACGATCTACTTTTTCTGCCAAATAAGTTGCATTGTAAATTCCGCCAAAGGCTTCTAGGGAAGCATTATCCAAAGCTCGATCATAGGCTTCAGCTAAAATTTCTTGTAAATCCATTTGACTAACATAATAACCCCCTGCTTTCCTGCGTTTATTAATACGTTCAATGGCATTAATGGCATTACGAATAGAAACTTCCCAAGAATTAGTGCTCCTTGCTTCTGCCTGTTGTTTGATTAAATGAACCAGTAAAACAATGCAATAACTATAAATTTTATTGATTTTATCCTCTTTGCTCATTGTTTCTAGTTCGTCAATTAAAGCCAATGCGGCAGCGGTTTCTCCAAACTGTACTAATCGTTTTAATTCTAATAATTCTTCCATGGCATCAACCTAACAAATATCACCAGCCTGTTCAATTTTACGACGAGCTTCCAGCGATTGGTGAAAATCAACACAGGGACGGGGATAATCTACTCCCAACCTTACTCCCCATTGTTTTTGTTCCGTGGCGGATAATAACCAAGGTTGGTGAATTTTTTCACCGGGCAAACTTTTTAATTCGGGTAACCACCGGCGTAAATAGGCTCCCTGGGGGTCGTATTGTTGGCTTTGTTTGGGAATATTAAAATAGCGAAAATCCCTCGCATCATTACCTATGCCAGCGGTGTAATTCCAGTTGCCCCAATTACTACAAACATCGTAATCAATTAGGCAGGATTCGAACCATTCTGCGCCCCAACGCCAATCAATGCCCAGGTTTTTGCAGAGAAAACTAGCGACGTTTTGTCGTCCCCGATTGGACATAAAACCCGTTAAATTTAATTCCCGCATATTGGCATCTACTAAAGGATAGCCGGTCTGTCCCGATCGCCAGAGTTCAAACCGGACTTGATCCCGTTGCCAGGGAAAACGTTTACCCAACAATCCCCCTCGATTAAATAACCTGTCGCCATATTTTTGGGCGACAAAACGGAAAAAGTCCCGCCAGAGTAACTCGAAAATTAACCAATAGGTGGAATCATTGCTAATCCGTTCCTGCTCATAACGTTTCACTTCCTGGTAAATGAACCGGGGGGAGAGGCAACCCAACGCTAACCAAGGGGAGAATTTGCTGGAATAGTCCGCCCCCACCATGCCATTGCGGGTTTCTTTGTAAATTTTCAGGCGATCGCCATCCCAAAAGTATTCTTTTAGTCTAGCTAAACCCGCTGTTTCCCCCCCTTGAAAGGCTAAAACAGAGCGGGCATCTGTGGTAGCGACGGCGAAAAATTCCGATGGCGGTGGGGTTAATTTGAATTGAATATCAGGAATGGGAGACAGTTGAGACGGGATAGGAAAACACGGACGAACGGGAATTTTTTTCTTTTCAACACTTTTGCGAAAATTGGTAAATAAATCCGGTAAATCCTGGATAGAAAAAGGTAAATCTTCGGGGTGATAGAGGGTGCTTCCCCAATGGCCTTCCGCTTGTATACCCAAGGTTGCTAATTGTTTAACTAAACTGCGTTCTACGTCCAGCTCTTCTTGGGTAACTTCTTGATGGTAGTAAACGGTTTTAGCATTAATTTTACTGGCTATTTCAGGAATTATCTGCTCCGGCAATCCTGTTGTTACTAATAATTGAGAACCTAAACTTTGCAAACTTGCCGCCAAATTCTGCACCGATTGCTGAAGAAAATGCCCCCGCCAGGCCCCCGTTTTAGCAAAACCCTGGCTAGTCTGGTCAAATTGTCTGGGGTCGTAACAGTACACAGCGGCGATCGCCAAGCCGGATTGCCAAGCCCGATGGAGGGGTTCATGGTCGTGCAAACGCAGATCATTGCGGAACCAAACCAAAACGGTGGGGGCGATTATGGACATTGACGCTTTAAAAGGATAGAAACGAAGATTTGGTGAGCAAAGGGGTCCCAAACCCTATTCTTGGGGCAAAAACCCCTGTAACTCCTCTAATCTTTCCCGGGCCTCGGGCAGAGCTGGTTCTAGGGCCAGGGCCTTTTCGTAGCTGGGAATGGCCTCTTCTGTGCGTTCCATCGCTTCAAGTAGTAAGCCCCGACTTAGCCAAACCTGGGCATCGTCAGGATTTTGCGCTAGAGCTTGATCAAAATTAACCAGGGCATCTGACAATTGACCCAAAACCCCCAGGGCACTGCCCCGATTTTGCCAGGCGGAAGTCAACTGAGGATCTAAATTAATAGCTTCCCCCCAACTGGCGATCGCCGTTTCTAGTTCTCCCCTTTGGGCTTGTTTGATGCCAAGGTTTAACCAATCTTCAGCAGTATAGGCTTCTTGGTTTTCTTCAAATTGGAGGCCATTAACGGTGACTGAATCAACGATAGGCAACAACTCGTCCTGTACTAAGGCAGAAGCATGTCCCTGATCATCCACTAAACTATCCACCGGACCCAGGTCAGATTCACCGCCATGGTTCAAAGCTTCAGTTAACATTTCCGCTGGAATAGCAAATTTTTCCATCAACGCCTCCAGGATAACCTGGGGATCATTACTGTCAATGCCCAAAAAGCCGGCAAAATGGGCCACTAAACCAGCATCCTTGGGTAACCGTTGCACCAATTCATCAAAGGTATAGGTTTCCATTTGTCCCTGGGTCTGTCCCTGCTCCGCTGAAACTAAATCGGGGCCGTCATATTCCCAGACTGTGTCCATCTGGGGAGGAGCTTGACGGGCATATAACTGCCTACCAATATGCTGGGATTTATCGCCAATGGGAGCTATTTGGGGAAAGGACTGGGCCAATTCCCCCAAGCGCATCATCCGGGCGGCTAGAACCAAATTGGGAGATGGAGACTCCAGCACCGTAGCTTGGAAGCGGTCTAACCAATCCAGCCATTGCCTGGGGCGACACCGCTGGTCTAACTGTTGGAAAAATTTGAGAATGCGCCCTTCATGCCAACCGTGGGCAATGCCTTCTAGCAGTTGGTTGAACAAAAACTCGTAATCAGTGTCGCTCAGGGGGGGAAGATCCTCAGGGGATTGATGCCTGGGCCCTGGACCGCCCACCAGGGGGGCAAAAAGCTGTTGAATCCACTGCCAAATACGCTGGAAAAATTTCTGCATCCTAAAATGGGGTGACGGTCACTGTTGACGGTTTACGGGGCGACTCTTGCTGACAATTATTTTAAGCCATGGTTTGCCCCTCCCTAGGGATTAAGGGCACCGACGGACTCTAGACCAGTATTTTTGGCGATCGCCGGTTGCATTTTCGGATCTGCCACTACCATGGGGGGTAAAGTATCAGCGCCATTGCCCAGTTCGATTCCATTGGAGCCACCGCATGAGTACCATCCAAGCCCCGCCCCTCGTTTCTCTCCAAGCTCCCAAGGACGTTTCCTTAGAGGTGATCGAATCCGAGTTAGCCCAAATTTGGCAGACCAGTGCCCAACAGGAGGAGGGTTTAATCGCCACTAGGGCCACCACCTTTAGCTTTTTAGTCTATGAACCGGATGGGGTACAATCCCTGCTGGCCGCTTTGGGTTACTACACAGGCCCCATTGATGGCATCACTGGCCCCCGTATGACCGCCGCCATTAAGTCCGCCCAAAAAGACCTCGGCATTGTGATAACGGGTTCCTCTAGCCCAGAATTTAAACAGGCCTTGCAAACTGCCTTTGAAACGGCCCATCGGGAAGGAAATTTACTTAGCACCGCCGAGCGCATTGCTAAACCCTATTCCCCCGATCTAGAAGGCAGTGGCATTGCCGACACCATTGCCGCCTCTAACCCCTGCCGCATTATCACTCTTTGTCCCACAGCGGAGGATGACCAGGGAGTGCAAGCCCAGGTTTCCGCCTATTGCCCCATCCAAAAGACCCAGCAAAACACCCTCATCTGCTGTGAATACATCACCCTGCGGGGTACTTCCTATGCGTTGGAAAGAATCAGTGGTTTGATTACGGAGTTGATGCTGCCCACCCTGCCCAAATACGTTTGGTGGAAGGCTAGCCCCGAAACTGAATACGGCTTATTTCAACGGCTGTTGTCCCATGCGGACATGATCATTGTGGACTCCAGCATTTTTAACAATCCTGAACAGGATTTGCTCCAGTTAGCCCAATTAGTCAATAAACCAGAGGCGATCGCCGATTTAAATTGGAGCCGCTTGGCCCCATGGCAGGAATTGACAGCGGAAGCCTTTGATCCGCCGGAGCGCCGTTCTTCGGTGGGGGAAATTGACCAAATTTCCATTGATTACGAAAAGGGTAACCATGCCCAGGCGTTGATGTATTTAGGCTGGGTGGCCAGTCGTTTGCAATGGACCCCCGTTAACTACCGCCATGAACCAGGGGTTTACGACATTCACAAAATCCAATTCTGTGCCCCTAACCAACGGGCGATCGAGGCGGAACTGGCCGGTTTACCCCTCGCGGATACGGGACAGGTGCTGGGGGATTTAATTAGCCTTAAACTAGGATCGACCAATGCCCAAGCCCAGTGTGGCACGGTGCTCTGTTCCGGCACTGTCGGCTGTATGCGGATGGAAGCGGGGGGCGGGGCCCAAAATTACCGAGTGCAACAGGTAACGGCCCTGGACGACCAAAACACAGAACAGTTATTGGGCCGGCAATTGCAGCGCTGGGGCCGGGATGCTCTCTACGATGAGTCCATGGCGATCGTGTTGGCAATTTTACAGTTATACCAGGCAGGATAATGGCAGAATGGAGCAGCAACTCCCCTTTGCTTAATCTGTTCTTAACTTTGTCAGCCCATGACTTCCCCCACTGCGCCCCTGATTTCCTTTGACCAGTTGCAGAAAAACTTTGGCCCGCTCCAAGTTCTGCGGGGGGTAACGGGGGAAATTTATCCCAAAGATGTGATTTCCATCATTGGTCCTTCCGGTTGCGGCAAAAGTACTTTTCTGCGCTGCCTTAATCGCCTAGAACCCATCAGTGGTGGTCGGCTGGAAGTGGCAGGGGTGGATTTGTCCGGAGCCAAAATTGACCAAAAGCATCTGCGCCAGCTACGGGTGCGGGTGGGCATGGTCTTTCAACATTTCAATCTGTTTCCCCATCTGACAGTGTTGCAAAATCTTTTGCTGGCCCCCCGCAAGGTTCTGCAAATTCCTATGGCGGAAGCTAAGGATCGAGCCTTGACTTACCTCGATAAAGTGGGTTTGGGTAGTAAGGCGAATAATTATCCCGACCAA
This sequence comes from Synechocystis sp. PCC 6714, assembly GCF_000478825.2. Classification (NCBI taxonomy): domain Bacteria; kingdom Bacillati; phylum Cyanobacteriota; class Cyanophyceae; order Synechococcales; family Merismopediaceae; genus Synechocystis; species Synechocystis sp. PCC 6714. The sequence continues at coordinate 3,387,057 of NZ_CP007542.1, forward strand.
CTCTCCGGCGGCCAAAAACAAAGGGTGGCGATCGCCAGGGGTTTGTGCATGAAACCGGAAATTTTGTTGTTTGACGAACCCACCAGCGCTCTGGATCCGGAATTGGTGGGGGAAGTGCTGAACGTAATGAAACAGTTAGCTGAAGAGGGCATGACCATGGCGGTGGTAACCCATGAAATGCAGTTTGCCCGGGAAGTGTCCAATCGGGTCTTTTTCTTTAATCAAGGGGTAATTGAGGAAGAGGGGGACCCCAACGAAGTTTTCCGCAGCCCCAAAAGCGATCGCCTGCGGGCATTCCTGAGTCGCATTCAGTCCAGCTAACCAATCGGGGTGGTCAAAATTTTTCTCAACTCTACGTATTTCCACGGTTGTTTTTTTGTAATTTAGTTTAGCGAAAAATCCATTCGTATCCCCCAGTCCCCGGAGCCTTAAAAACAAAATACCTGGCGTCCCAGTCTTTTTTGCGGCTGTTTCAGGGCGAAAAATAGGCCAGCGAAGGGCGATCGCCAGCCTAAGGATAGAAGTAAAAACCGTGAAAATATGGAAGTTTTACCAGTTCAAATGTGAGCTTATTTCTGGTAATGGGGGGCTAAATAGCCTGGAAATTGCGCCAAACCCCCATCAAAATTCCCTGGATTTCAACGTCGCTGGCTTTTAGTTCCTGACCGGGGCCTTTGTTGTTGGAGGCCTTGAGTACAACTTTTGTCCCATCTTGGTAATAGCGTTTGATAGCAATTTTGCCACCTTTAACACTAGCGGCCACCAATTCCCCATCTTCGATTTCCTCTTCCCCGGTCACAGAACGGAGAATTAGCATATCGCCTTCAACAATGAAATCGTCCACCAGGTCATTGCTCATTACCCTGAGGGCAAAAACCGATGATTTCTTCATTAGGGGGGCAAAATCAATCTTTTCCACCTCCTCTGCGTCCGCCTCCACCAGTTCACCGCCTTTGAGTTCACCGATGACGGAAACTCCTTTGGGTTTTTGGTGAAGGATTCTCAGGGTGCGGGCTTTACCGTCAGTCCAATCGACGTAACCCTTATTGCGTAGTCGTTCCAACCGACTTTGGATAGGGGCCGGAGAGCGTAAATTCATGGCCCGCATCATTTGGCGGATCGAAGGGGCGTGTTGGGTTTCGTCAATGTAACTGACCAACCAGTCAAAAAGTTCTTTTTGGGCTCGGGTGAGAGGTTCCATGTAATATCTCCTATAGGAATGTATTTAGGACTCTCGGACTATTTTAAACCCAGTCATAACATTCAGGGCAACCATACTAAAAAAGACACAAAATTTTACATTTCTCCCGCTCTGCCCTCATTTTTGCTCAGCAGACGACGATCGCCCCTGGGACTGACGGCGGAAAAGCAGAATCAATGATTACCCCGAAAAATATTACTGTTGCACTAATGAGTTCAGCGGTTACCGAGTTTTTCCGCTTCCTGAACCTGTTCAATTAAGCCCCGCACCTCCTTCGTGCCGGCCGAAGGTCCAAAGGACAGGGGAAATTTTCCACTACCAATCATCCGCAAACCCAGGGGTAAAATACTAACAAGGCCCTTGAGATCCCGGAAAAAGTTCCCCACCACGTAGATGCCAAATTTGCGTTCATCAACCCAGCCACCAGCTTTGACCAAATCTACCATCACTTTGCGGTGCCTTATGGGTCGGCTGTCCCGGGCCGTTTGTCGGGCTAAAAGGGCAGACTTAATTTTGCCAATTTGATCCATGGGCGCCACTTCCATGGGACAAACTTCATTACAGAGATAACAGCGGGTACAACCCCAGACCCCAGCGGTGGCACTGTTATAATTCTCCAGGCGAGTGGCGGTTGCCCCATCACGGCAGTCCCCCAGTAGACGTTGAGCCTTGGCCAAGGCATGGGGGCCGACAAAATCGGGGTTAACGGACTTAGCATTGCACTCGGAATAGCAGGCCCCACAGAGGATACAGTTACCCATCTGGTCGAGTTTTTCCCGTTCCGCTGGGGTTTGGAGAAATTCCCTTTCCGGCACTTTGCGACCTTGGCTGCTGACGTAGGGCTCTACCCGTTCCAGGTCATCCCAGAAAGGTTGCATATCGACAATTAGATCCTTAATGACCGGTAAATTTCCCAAGGGGGCCACTGTGATAACCGGAACTCCTGCATCGTCAACCCGAGGGAACAGTTGGATTTCACCGCCCACATTTTCTTTGCAAGCCAAAGCCGATCGCCCATTGACCCGCATACTGCAACTGCCACAGATGGTGTTGCGACAATTTTTGCGAAAGTTTAGACTCCCGTCCTGCTCCCATTTAATCCGATTTAAACACTCTAAAATAGTGGTGCCGGGTTCCACCTCAAGGCTGAATTTTTCCAAATAGGGGGACTCTTGTGGTTTCTGCCGTAAAATTTGGAATTGGACTTGCATAGAAAACCCCCTGGGAAAAGCAATATTAGCCGAGACTCCACTTCAAAGTTTAGCTCCTGCGAGCGAGAAGCCCCACGGCATAATCTTTGGTTCGGCGGTGGGACGATGGCAAGGGTAACTTATTGTCAGTGGCCATGGAGATAGTTCAAAATTGCTATTAATTGGGTGCAGCACAAAAGCATGAACTGGTAGCAAATTAGCAACACCACTAAATTTCATCCTGATTTCATTTTGCTTTGCCAGACTGGAATCAGAGAAGAAATAGGAGGTAAGCATCCCCATGGGCAATCAATTCTGGATATACGGGTTGGCAGGACTACTCCTCAGTGGTTCAGCGGCTGGGGTGACGGCGGTTTATCGCAATCAATCTCCACCACAGATGGCCCAACACGGAATGCATATGCAATGGACGGACCAAAGTTTCATCGAAATGATGATTCCCCACCATCAAGATGCCATTGATATGGCGGAGATGGCCCTACAAAAAGCGGAACATCCTGAATTGAAAGAGTTAGCCCAGAATATTATCCGAGACCAGGAAAGGGAAATTAAGGAAATGAACACCTGGTATCAGCAATGGTTTAAACGACCTGTGCCGGCTTTGTCGAGCCAGGGAATGATGGGAATGCACCAAGGTCATGGCATGATGGCGATGGATTTAGATGCTTTGGCCACAGCCAAAAATTTCGACCAGGAATTTATTCGTCAGATGATTCCCCACCACCAAATGGCAGTGATGATGGCTAGTAATTTAAAAACCAATACAGAACGCCCGGAGATGGATAAATTGATGGATGATATTATCCGTTCCCAAAGTTCGGAAATTAGGCAAATGAAGCAATGGTATCAAAACTGGTATGGCCGGTGAGGAAGCATGAGATTGTTGTTGGTGGAGGATGAGCCTGACCTAGGAATGGCCTTGGAGAAAGCTCTTCGTCGAGAAAATTACGTAGTTGACTGGGTACAGGATGGCAACCTAGCTTGGAATTATTTGAATCAAGGTTGGGTCAACTATACCTTAGCTATTTTCGATTGGATGGTGCCGGGTTTATCGGGATTAGAATTGTGTCAAAAACTCCGGGAGCAAAGGAATTCTTTGCCGATTCTAATGTTGACAGCGAAGGATCAAATTGCGGACCGGGTTGAGGGTTTAGATGCGGGGGCCGATGACTATTTAATCAAGCCATTTGGCATGGTTGAGCTATTAGCTCGTTTACGTTCCTTGCAACGGCGATCGCCAGAATTGCAACCCCAGCAGTTACGGGTAGGGCAATGGAAATTAGATTATGGAACGTTTGTAGTGGTAACTCCAGAGAAGGTAGGAATTGCCCTCACAGCCAAGGAATTCCAGCTTTTAGAATACTTCATGAAACATCCCCAGCAAATTCTTAGTAGTGAACAAATTAAAAATCAACTGTGGGCGCTGTCAGCGGAATCCACCAGCAATGTGGTGGCGGCCCAGGTGCGTTTGCTACGGCGAAAATTGGGGGAGTATGGCCATGGCAATCTAGTTGAAACCGTGTACGGCTTAGGGTATCGTTTCCACCCCCATCCAACCGATGCAGAACAATAGATTATTCAATCTATCCCGTTGGCGTTTGGCCAGTTATTATGCCGGGGTCATGGGGCTAATTTTGGGGTTTTGTGGCTTAGTCGTCTATGAAACCACTTCTCAGGACCATTGGCGATCGCTGGATCAAGAGCTTACTTCCCTAGCGGGGACTCTCCATGATGGATTGGAACCACTTTTGCAGGAACCAGGACAGTTGGAGCCTTCCGTTCAACAAATTTTGCCTAATCTTTGCTTGGGTAACATAGCTTGCCCTAGGCTCCCCCAACGAAGCCATATTCTCAATGCTACCCAACAACCGGGTTATTATGTCCGGTTTTTGGACTTAAACGGCCAATTATTAGCAACGGCAGGGGAAAATCCCCCAGGCTTAGCCTTTGAGCGGGAAACCACCCGTCAAAAACCATTAACGGATCAAAAAGGGAACCGCTATCACCAAGTTTCGTTACAGTTAAAAACCGCCACTGGTCAACCTTGGGGCTATTTAAAAGTGGGGCGTTCCTTGGTGGAATATGACCATCATTTACACACGATCCAAGGCTTTTTAGTTTGGGGTTTACCCATTGTGATGATTGTGGTTGGTGGCGCTAGTTGGTGGTTAGCGGGCTTAGCAATGGAGCCGGTTTATCTTTCCTACCAACAAATCCAGCAGTTCACCGCCGATATTGCCCATGAATTACGCACACCAATTACGGCGATTCAGGCAACGTTGGAAACGACATTAAGTGTAGAACCTAATTCTGAGGAAACCTATAGCACCCTGCAAACCATAAAACGACAAAATTATCGTCTCAATCATTTAATCCATGATTTATTACTCCTCTCCCGCATGGATTTAACAACGGTGAATCCGACTCAGTTTACCCCTTGTTGTCTCAATGATTTAGTGAGTGATTTGGTGGAAGAGTTTGCGGGGTTAGGTATTACCGCTGGCGTAAAACTATCGGCCAAGTTTCGCGCTGAGCAAAGTGTTTGGGTCAGGGGAGAAGAAGAAGAACTTTATCGTTTGGTGGGTAATTTAATCAGTAATGCCATTCACTACACCCCAACGGGAGGCGAAGTAAACGTCCTTCTTGAGACTGATAAACAGCAAGCCATGATCAAAGTCCAAGATACGGGCATTGGCATTGCTGTCGCCCAACAAACTCGGATTTTTGACCGTTTTTATCGGGTGGATACGACCCGGTCTCGACAATGGGGAGGAGCAGGATTAGGCCTTGCCATTGCCCAGGCGATCGCCGTTAAGCATAGGGGTTCTTTAACGGTGGAGAGTGAATTGGGTCAGGGGAGTTCATTCATTGTTAAGTTGCCCCAGTTCTCCGGCCCCATTTCTGGGGCATAATCTCTGGACCTTAAACAAAAAACTTTGCAAACAGACTCTAATCAAGGGACAATCTAGCGAAATTCAGCTTTTCTTTACACCATTGCCAGTGTTTCTAAATCCTACCGCCGTTTTTAAATCCCGTTCCTGCCAAAAATTGATGGGAGGACTGTTGCCCCTAATGCTATTTGCCTGTGGTAGCCCCAATGTCAGTGACGGAGGAACTGGGCAGAATCGTTCAGAAACATTGAAAATACTGTCCTGGCAGGCTCCCACCATTTTAAATCCCCATTTGGCCACTGGTTTTAAAGATGCAGAAGCCAGTCGCATCGCCCTAGAACCTTTGGCTAGTTTTGACCAAGAAGGCAATTTAGTGCCCTTTTTAGCAGCGGAAATTCCCAGCGAGGAAAATGGGGGCGTGGCGGCCGATGGTCTCTCCGTTACCTGGAAGCTAAAACCCAATGTGCTTTGGTCTGACGGGCAACCTTTCTCGGCAGACGATGTGGTTTTTACCTACAAATTTTTAAGTGATCCCAAAACTGGAGCCACCAGCACTGGCACCTACGAGGCGATCGCCAAAGTAGAGGCGGTGGATAAAAATACAGTCAAAATAACCTTTAAGGAACCCAATCCCGCTTGGTTTCTACCCTTTGTGGGCAGTGAAGGGATGATTCTTCCCCAGCATGTTTATAAGGACTTTGTGGGCGAGAAAGCTCGCCAGGCGCCGGCCAATCTTTTGCCCATTGGCACAGGGCCCTATCGGGTCACTAGTTTTAAACCGGGGGACGTGGTGCTATATGAAGTCAATCCCCATTATCGAGATCAAGAAAATGTCGGCTTCCAACAGGTAGAAGTGAAAGGGGGAGGGGACGCCACCTCAGCGGCCCGCGCTGTATTGCAAACCGGGGATGCGGATTTTGCGCTCAATTTACAGGTGGAAGATAGCATTCTCCAATCCCTGGCCCAGGGTGGTAAGGGGCAAGTGGTGACGGATTTGGGTAGTTTAAGTGAGCGGGTAATTTTCAATCTTAGTGACCCCGATCCGGTTCGCACCAATGGGGACCGCTCCTCGGTGAAGTTTCCCCATCCCTTTTTGCAAGATCCACTGGTGAGAAAAGCTATTACCTTGGGTATTGACAGGGATTTGATTGCTAAACAACTTTATGGTGTGACGGGCCAACCCACAGCCAACGTGTTACTTTTACCCCAACAGTACGCTTCCCAAAATACCAGTTTTCAATTCAATCCCACCGAAGCCCAGCAATTGCTCGACCAAGCGGGCTGGAAAGACAGCAACGGGGATGGTATTCGGGATAAGAATGGCATAGAACTACAAATGGTTTTTCAAACCAGCGTCAATCCCCTGCGACAAAAGACCCAACAGGTCGTTAAACAAAATCTCCAGGCGATCGGGGTAGGGGTGGAGCTAAAGAGCATTGATCCCAGCGTCTTCTTTTCCGGTGATCCGGCCAATCCCGATACTTTGGAACGGTTCCAGGGGGATTTGTCCATGTTCACTACGGGCAATACTAACCCTGACCCCAGCAAATATATGCAAACTTTTACCTGTGAGGCTATTCCTTCCGCTGAAAACCAATGGAGTGGGGACAATTATGGCCGCTACTGCAGCACCGAATACGACCAACTTTGGCAAACGGCCGTGGCGGAATTGAACCCGGAAAAACGGCAGCAGTTATTTATCCAGATGAATGACTTGTTAGTGGATGATTATATTCTCGTTCCCTTGGTCCATCGAGCTAGTGTGGTAGCGGTGGGCGATCGCCTGGATGGGGTACAGTTAACCCCTTGGGACCGTCCCACTTGGAACATCAAAGACTGGCAACCCAAGTAGTGTCGATCAGCCGTTGGATATTAGTTTTTAACGGGTCTGACGGGGCTCGAACCCGCAACTTCCGCCGTGACAGGGCGGTGCTCTAACCAATTGAACTACAGACCCAGTTTTTTCAGACTTTTATCATTACATCAGTTGTGCCGGCGATTGTCAACCCCCACGAAAAAATTATTGTCTTTTTTGTTAAGGTAATTCCCTTGGGGCAGATTCCTTGATCTTGAACAAAACCACAATTCTTTGCCCAATGCCCGTTATCGGCTCGGCTCTAGTGCGGCGATCGCCTGGCGGATGGCTTCCCTCTGCTCCTGGTCATAGTTCCAGCGTTGTAAAAAAGCTGTGTAGGGTCCTGCCTCCTCTAGACTTTGCTCTAATTCGGTCAGTTTTTCTGGCACCCCCGGCAGTTGCAACTTGTTAATTAAAGTTTGGGTCCGTTGGGCCACCTGGCGGGAACCCTGGGCCGCCTCCCCATCTTCCAACCGTTGATGGAGAATTTCTGTGGCGCTGGCCATGGCCAAATTTTTTACCAACAATTCCCCCACGATCGCCGGAGCAGAGGCCAAAGCCGTCAATAAAGCTGGACTTGGTTGATCGGCAAGGGGAAAGTTCTGGGTGGTGAGAAAAGTAACAAAAAAGCCTCGGGCACCGTTTTCTGTGGCTACTAAATTGGCGATCGCCGTGGTTATTTCCTGGTCACTAAGGTTATCCTCTGCAATTTGTCCCAGTAAATCCTGGCTGTGGGCAATGGCCTGTTCAAAGCTGAGGTCAGTGTAATTGATGGAAGCAACCATAGGTTCAGGGTTAGAGGACGGAAGAGAAGCAGTTAGTGTGAGGGAAAGAAGGGCGGGTAGAATCAACGGCAACATCGAAAATACCTAGGGAAAATGGGAGGATTTTCTCGACCATTGTAATCAGCGGTCTAAAGATTAGCATCCCAAATACGTCTTGTTCCCATTGCTCCCAGGGATGAGCAAACTAACCTCGCCCAGGATAGGTGCCGTGATCCGATACAACCAGTTACATTAAGAAATGTAAAGCAAAATTCATCAATGCCCCTTTCCCCATGCCCTGCAAAAATGCTGAATCTAAATCCGTAGTTGTGGTTGGAGCAGGCATTGGCGGTCTGACAACGGCCGCTCTCTTGGCCCAGCAAGGTTATCAGGTCAAAGTTTATGAACAGGCGGCCATGGCCGGGGGCTGTGCTTCCACCTTCCGACGACGGGGTTTTATTTTTGATGTGGGGGCAACCCAGGTAGCGGGTTTGGAACCGGGAGGCATTCACCACCGCATTCTCCGGCAATTGCAGGTGAATTTACCCGAAGCAACATTATGTGATCCAGCCTGTGCCGTCTTTTTACCGGGGGAAAAACAACCCATTAATGTTTGGCATGATCCTGAGCGATGGCAAAGGGAAAGGGAGCGGCAATTTCCCGGCAGCGAGGCATTTTGGCAATTACTGCAAACGTTGTTCCAAATCAGTTGGCGTTTTCAGGGACGAGATCCCGTTTTACCGCCCCGCAGTATTTGGGACCTGGGCCAGTTGCTGGGGGCAGTGCGGCCCGATACCCTACTCACTGCTCCCTTTGTCCCTCTAACAGTGGGAGATACGTTACAGCTGTTGGGTTTAGGGTCAGACCAAAGGTTAAAAACTTTCCTTGATTTACAGTTAAAACTCTATTCCCAGGTGGGGGCCGATGAGACGGCTTTGTTATACGCCGCTACCGCCTTGGGCGTTTCCCAAGCTCCCCAGGGTCTATGGCATCTCCAGGGTAGTATGCAAACCCTAGGCGATCGCCTCTTGGAAGGATTAAAAAACCATGGGGGGAAATTATTTTACCGGCAACGGGTGGAACAAATTCATGCTGTCCAGGGCCAAGTGGAGGGAATAACAGTCAGGGATTTAAAAACTGGAGCTATCCGCCGAGAATCGGCCCAGCACGTGGTAGCTAATTTAACGGTGCAGGATTTACTGAAAACGGTGGATCAGCCATTGCCCGGTTATCAAAAAAGAGTAACCAATTTACCCCCTAGCTCCGGTGCTTTTGTCATTTATTTAGGCGTGAGGGAAGATGCGATTCCCCCAGACTGTGCCCCCCATTTGCAGTTTTTGTACGATGGCCGGGGCCCCATTGGCGAAAATAACTCCCTTTTTGTCAGTGTTAGTAAGCCTGGGGATGGCCGAGCCCCCGATGGATATCGCACTCTGATTGCTTCTTCTTTTACTGATGTAACCCCCTGGTGGAATACTTCCCCGGAGCAATATCAGGCTCTTAAAGAAAGTTATACAAAAACGGCGATCGCCAAATTGGGAAAATATTTCAACCTTAATGAATCCACCATTGTGCACCAGGAAAGTGCTACACCCCGTACTTTTGCCCGCTATACTGCCCGGGACCAGGGCATTGTTGGTGGAGTGGGTCAGCGTTTGACCACCTTTGGCCCCTTTGGCTTTGCACCCCGCACCCCCATTCATAATTTGTGGTTAGTGGGCGATTCCGTTCATCCTGGGGAAGGCACCGCTGGGGTAAGTTACAGTGCCCTCACCATTGCCCGGCAAATTTGTGTCAGTGGAGCAACAAACTTCTAGGGTCAGGTTAAGATGGGAAGCAATTCTTCTTCGACATTGACATCACGATTGCTGTTATGGACCTACTCCTTTCTACCCTCGTCAGCTTCATCAACATTTATCTAGTGTTGTTATTCATCCGTATTTTGCTGTCCTGGTTTCAAACAGCGGAGTGGGCCGGCAATATCATGGGTTTTCTTAGTCCTGTGACCGATCCCTATTTGAACATTTTCCGCTCCTTTATCCCTCCCCTGGGAGGCATCGATTTTTCCCCCATTTTGGCTATCTTTGCGTTGCAGTTTCTGCAACAGGCCCTCAGTAGTGTGGCAGTTCCCTACGGCGGTTTTTAGTCAATAGCATTTATTTTTGCTTTACCGCTATCCGTCAACCATTCAATCGGCTAAGGCAATTCCGGGCATAGTGTCCAGGATGGTCATGACTTTGGTCCCTCTGTAATCCAGGGGGATTTTCTTTGCTCAATAAATTATTAATAATTAATTTTGTTAGTCAATTAGTGATTTTGCTAGTTAAATATGGTAGACGTCTCCACAGAGCCTTTCTTGCAAGGATTATTAACTCAAATCCAAGCTGAAAGGGAATAGATAATTAGAAAAGTGATTGAATAAATGTCCATCCCTGATAAGATTATTGAGAATTACTTTTGTTAGAAGAGTGAGAAATTTCAACCGCCATGGTCCATAAGTTATCCCGCCGCCTATTTTTGTCCATTGGAACTGCCTTTACCGTTGTGGTGGGCTCCCAGTTTCTCAGTAGCTGTGGTCAGTCCCCCGATGGGCCGATCGCCAATACACCGGGGGAAGGGCAAGTGATTAATTTGTATTCATCCCGGCACTATAACACCGACAACGAACTGTATGCCAAATTCACGGAAGAAACGGGCATCAAAGTTAATTTGATTGAAGGCAAGGCGGATGAACTGCTGGAAAGGATTAAGTCTGAAGGAGCTAGCAGTCCAGCGGATGTGCTCCTCACAGTGGATTTGGCCCGTTTATGGCGGGCGGAGCAAGATGGAATTTTCCAATCGGTGGAAAGTGAAATTTTAGAAACGAACATTCCGGAATATCTCCGCTCTCCGGAAGGGCTGTGGTTTGGTTTCACTAAGCGGGCTCGGGTAATTATGTATAACAAAGCCAAGGTAAAACCTGAAGAGTTGTCCACCTACGAAAATCTAGCCGATCCCAAATGGAAAGGTCGGGTTATCATCCGTTCTTCTAGTAATGAATATAACCAATCCCTGGTGGCTTCCTTGGTGGTGGCCGATGGGGAAGAATCTACTTTGGAGTGGGCTAAGGGTTTTGTGAGCAATTTTGCTAGGGAGCCCCAGGGTAATGACACGGCCCAAATCCAGGCGGTATCCTCCGGTGAAGCGGACCTAACATTGGCCAACACCTATTACATGGGACGGTTGCTGGAAAGTGATGATCCCTCCCAGAAGGCGATCGCCGAAAATGTGGGGGTATTCTTTCCCAACCAGGAAGGACGGGGTACCCACGTTAACGTCAGTGGTGTCGGCGTGGTCAAAACTGCCCCCAATCGGGAAGGTGCGGTTAAGTTTATTGAATTTTTGGTCAGCGAACCGGCCCAGACCTTTTTGGCGGAAAACAACTACGAATATCCTGTTTTGGCCGGAGTTCCCCTCAATAAATCGGTGGCTTCCTTTGGGGAATTTAAGTCCGACACCACCAATTTGGATCAATTGGGCCCCGCTTTAGCCCCCGCTACCAAAATTATGAACGAAGCGGGCTGGAAGTAAATTTCATGTATTATCTGGCTGTTTTTATCAAAAGAATGGGTCTAAAAGCCTGTGCTTTAGGATGGCTTGACGAGATAGAGTGGAAGTGGTCAATGACTCCCCCGAGACGATGGATTCAGACAGCCTAACGGGCAAGGTCCAGTAAAACCGGCGGCAAGTCGGTAGACCGGGAAAAGGGGATAGGGCAATGGGCTGCTCCCCCTTGGGTCAACCAATAACGGTCTTTCTGTTAAAAATCGACACCGAAGAACCCCAGGGCTTGCGGGGATGGTCTGGGTCGAAAACGTAAGATCATAAAACTCCTGATTGATGACCAGTCAGGAATTTCCAGGCCTAGTGCTCAATACCACTGCTATGTTGGCCGGCAATATATAGTCGTTTCTAGTAAGACTGAGGCAGTCAAATTCACCGAAAAGCTTGTCAATAAAGACTTAAGCAGTCTCAAAATTATTTGAAATGACTATAGCTATGGCCGATGTGATTGCTACCATCAACAAGTTTTACGGTCAGTAAAAATGAATCATCAACACGACTAGCTTTGCCAAAATATTCTAGGGACAGAGTTGCCCAGGTTCCCCCCAGAAACGGCCCCGACAATGGCTCCTTTCCCCTACCCAATCCACCTGCCATCGATCGCCTACGGGTATAAAATCTACCCGGGTTTGGTGCCCGCTCACGGAATCATCACAACTACCCATTTGGGTGAGCAAAACAGCAACGGAATCATCGCCAACCACAGTGGCCGTGGCACTTTTGGAGCGGAAACAACCAAAATCCCCTTCCCCTAACTGCTGGGGCAACAAAGGCTGGGCATAGAATTGCTGAATTAGTTGGTTTGGGCTAGTGAGACTATTGAGATTAGACCATTGCCAAAATGTCCGCTGGGGAAGTTCCGTAAAAGAAACAACGGTAAACGCTTGGCGATCGGGCAGGTTAATTTGTCCATCCCATTGATTGCTTAATTTTTCACTGCCCTGGGCAATGCTAGGCGCAGTAAGACAAGCAACACCCATGCTTACGGCACAGAAGGAAAGGAACGGTGGGAAAAGTTTAAAAAACTTCATATCTATGGTGAATAAAAATCATCAACACTCATTCAATCTACCCCAGACTTTGGGGCTGCTCAGACAGAATCTCGGCAAAGTCGATTGCGTACATTGACACTGCCAAGAAAGTTCCCGACAGGTTGATCAACTTCCCAGCATTTGTAACTGGTACAAACTAGCGTAAAGCCCCTTGAGGTCTAATAGTTGGTCATGGTTACCAGTTTCCACAATTTCCCCGTGTTTCAGCACGAAAATGCGGTCCACATTGCGAATAGTCGATAAACGGTGGGCAATGATGATGGAAGTACGATCCTGGAGTAAATGCAGTAATGCCGCTTGAATATCCGCTTCAGTGCGGACATCTAAGCTAGCGGTGGCTTCATCCATTACCAATACATATGGTTCCCGAATGGCCACCCGAGCAAAGGCTAGCAACTGTTTTTGTCCCCCTGACAAATTACTACCCCGTTCCCGTAATTGGGTGTGATAACCCTGGGGCAATTCTTCAATTAGGCGATCAACACTGGTCAATTGGGCCGCCCGTTGCACTTCTTCCAAGCTGTATTCTTCTCCCAGGGTAATGTTCCGTTTCACGTCCCCAGCAAAGAGAAAACTATCTTGGAGAATCACACCAATAAAGCGGCGCAATTGTTGTTGGGACAATTCTCGAATATCAATGCCGTCCACTAAAATCCGTCCTTGGGAAGGATCGTGGAGGCGACAGAGGAGGCGAATAATCGAACTTTTCCCCGCCCCCGTTGGCCCCACCAGGGCGACTTTTTCCCCCGGCTTGATGGTGAAGTTTAAATTTTTCAATACGTACTCGTCTGGTTTATAGCCAAACCAAACGTTTTCAAAACAAATTTCCCCATGGTTGCCCCGCAAAGCACTATTGATTTCAATGGGGGTAATCACCGCTTGGTCTTTGATTTCCACCGGCTCTTCCATCAATTCCCCAATGCGCTCGATCGCCGTAAAACCTGATTGGAACATGGTAAATTTATCGGCAAATTGCCGCAGGGGATTAAATAGCCGCTGTCCGTAGAGAATAAACGCCGCCAAAACTCCAAATTCCAGATTATTGCCTAAAATCAACCACCCCCCTAAAGCCAACACCCCGGCGATCGCCACTAAACTGATCCACTCCAAGGTGGCAGAGACGGCGGAATCGTGAAAAATGGTCTTGTCAACTGCCCGACGATACTTCTCATTTACCCGACGGAAAGAACGACTGTTCAACTCCTCCCGACGGAATAATTGCACCACATTAATACCGGCCACATTTTCCTGTAACTGGGAATTGAGACGGGACAATTCCTCCCGAGCCTGGTAGTTAGCTTTGCGATACTGTTGTTGGAAATAGATAATCAACCCCGTCACCGGCACCAACATGGCCACCAAAATTGAAGCCAACTGCCATTGCACCCAAAAAATGGTCACAATAATGGCCAAAATGGAAACAATGTCACTGACTACGCCGATCGCCCCGCTGGCAAATACTTCTCCTAAAGCTTCTACGTCACTGGTGATGCGGGTGACTAAACGACCAACGGGGGTGCGATGGAAAAAATTTACCGATAAAGAAGTGACATGCTCAAATAAATCCTGACGCACATCGGCGGTAATTTCCTGCCCCATTTTTTGGACGATAAAACCCTGTATTCCCAAAAAGAGAAGCCGCACAACAATGGTAATGGCCAGAATGATCACCAGGGTGTTCAACGCCTGCTGTAATGGCATGGCATCCAAAAAGCCCCAGGCCGGCTCCTCTCGCAACAGGGACACTGCTTGCCCAATGATCAAAGGTTGTACCGCCCCAGAAAAAGCCACAGGAACGAGCAAAATCAAGGCCGCCGTTAGTTCCTTGGGATAGCGCTTGACGTAGGGGAGCAGACGCAACAGTAAGCGCCAATCATTGTCGGAGGAGGGAGCAGTAGGAGAAGGGGTCATGGAGAAATAAATAATCGACAGGAAAAAATGACTAATGCGTTCAAGTGGAGAGGTTTCGTTGCGAGAAACACCAATTTACCCTTAGTCAAAAAGTTACACAGGCCCTAAAAACAAGCGACTATGGCCTAAGTATCCATCACTCAGGCAATGGTTGAGCAAGGCAAAAGGCCATTGTACTTTCACAAATCTAACCCATCTATCCCCCTAGGGTTGGAGGCGATCGCCCAATAGTACACTTGAGCGATTGAAAACAATTCTGAACTTGGCAGCAAGATTTTCAGGCAGTCCGCTCCAAGGTAATTGTTAGACTGTGTTGCTTTCTATATTTCTGCTTACAATCAAGGACATTGCAAATCGTTGATTACTCGTTATTGGTTGCAATACTCCGCCGTGACTTTAAGAATGTTGTATCTTTAAGTCCACACAACATTTTCAATCGAATTTCATACATCAAATCTATCACCAACTTCTTAAATCTGTTATAGACTTTCTGATCAATTTTTTCCTCGGATGCTAAATCACCTCCATGAGCAACAGCATTGCGTAACCGTAGAAACACCTCTAATGATTCTTTCAAATTAGGATTTGGATATGCATAGTCTTTCCAATGTTCTGGAAACTTTTCAAGTGCAAAACTTTTGAGTAGTTTGTTCAAGACATTAAAGCCAACATTACTCTCAGTATTAACAACTCTTGAAATGGAGCAATTACTACTAGTGTGAAACACTTTAAGTGAGGTAAAAAACTTCACCTTTTTATTGTCATTTCCGGGATATTCTTTAAACTGCTTGAAAGAGTTTTCCATATGATGAATAACTATTTCATTACAAAAATCATGAAAATCTATGCCAACTTTATTAAGTTCATCAATATAGAGGTTGAAAGATTTTTGGATAAAGCTTTCCCATAGAGAGTAAATCATCGATATTGATTGGGTCGAGAAAATGTCTTGATGCTTTGAAGATAGAGAATATCTATCCGTAAAAATTGCTCTCTCAATTTCAAAAATAACAGAGATTCGCTCTTCAATAATTCCTTGCAATGCCACATCAAAATCATACATAGCCGATTGCTAAGTTTACTATTGAAAGATTTGATTTACTCTTTGGAGGCGATTTCTAATCCTACTTCTACTGTTAGAAGCGCTTCCAGAGTACCTCTTGAAATCCTTATCACTTTTTAACTCTGTTATCTTTGATTTCAAAAGTTCAATATTTTCAGTATATTTATCAATATTTTGAGCAACTCCGATTAATATACCTTCAAAATAAGCCGGAACAAATAAGTTACGCTCGTTTCTAAATATCTTGGAATCTCCTATTTGGTTAATTAATTCTAAAACTCTCATGAGGAGAGATTCATAAACATCGTAATTAAAATCGGCATTTTGAACACTTGCCTCCATAAAATTGTTTAAAAATTTCTCCATATTCTCATTAACATTTTCAGCATTTCCATAAAAAGCGAAAAATCTAAGAACTAGTTCTTGATCATATAATTCATTAAGTCTGCCACGGCTTAATTGGGTAAGATCTCCGAAAACCCTGCTTTGAGTAATTTTTAGCAAAAGCTGGTTAAGTCTAGGATCTAATCCTCGATAAATTGCATTTCTTATTTCCTGCGGAGTTAATTTTGATCCTCCAGAGTTGAGACGTTTGAACAACTCATACTTCATAGAGGTACTACTTTCCCCTCTCAAAATCTCGACTCTACAAACAGCTCTTTTTAAATTTATTTTTAGATTTGTTGGAAGACTATCAACATTAAAACCTTGTAAGCTTTTAACTAATCCTCCTTCTTGTAAAGTCCATTTATTTATAGTTTGTCCCTCTCCAGTTCCTTCCCCATTTTCCTCTTCGATTTCTTCTTCCTCTTCAACTAGTGAGCTAACATCTTCTTCTTGATAATCGATTTTCCACCCATCACCTTTTAGCTCACCAAAGAAACTTATGAACGTGGAAACACGTTGTAGTCCATCGACTAACTCCCATACACCGTTTTTATCCTCAGCTACAAATATAGGAGGAATTGGAATCGAGAGTAGAATAGATTCTATGAGTGCAGTTTTTTGTACTTCTGACCATCGAAATAATCTTTGATACTCTGGTCTAATGATTAATTCATCATTTTTGTATAGGTTGATCAGCTCACCAAAAGAAATATCGAGCCTATCTGACGAAAGTCTTTTTCTCTCATCTGAGACTGCTTTTTCGAGCAGGGCTACTTTTTCTTCAAGGTTTTCCATGTTACTCAGGCATTAGTAATCTTTTCTAAGTATAGCAAGCTGGCAATAAAATGAATACTCAACTGCTTTTCATTGATGATTTTCTATGTAAAGGAAAGAGTTCGGTGCTTAGCAGTCTAACTATTGATTATACTGACATTTTTCTTCTAGTCAACTCCTGGAAGACAAAAAGCAGAAAATTTCCGTATACTTACCTTTTAAGGAATGATAACCAGAAATATTCCGTGTGTTCTCCGATAATAAATAGAAGTTTTCTGGATAATGTACCAGATAGTTACACCATTCAGAAATATTCTGAAACAATGCCCGATGGATAAACCTCCTAAAAAGCTACTTGAACAAGTCCCCGATGTCATTCTTGTGAAGCATTACTTTAATAAAACCAATTTTTTTGGACAGAATTTCACTATAATTAGGACAGGCGTTTTGTGCTAAATGTAAGTTTGTCACCTTGACGATGGCTAGGATAAATTATGACTACTGGCGTAAATTTTGAAATACGGAGAAGCGCCCATGGCAACCATCGAGACTGACCTGAAAGACCTTCTGGCCAAGATTGATGCAAGGCTAGACCGTATTGAAGCCAATCAGAATGAATTCAAGGTGTCCCAGGCTGAGATCAGGGGGGATATTAAAGCACTTGATGAAAAAGTATCCGGCATTGGCAAGCGTCTGGAAAATCAAGAATTTGCTAACAGAGGAATATTCGTGGCTGTCATACTGTCCCTGTTTGCAGGTGCGGCTAATTTGTTCGGTATTTTCCAAAATCATTGAACTCTGTCTGAGTGGTCGAAACTACAAAGTTGGAGTGAATGCCAGAACTAAGGACTGTACCGGAAGATCATTGTCAACAGAGGATTTTAGAAATGGTGGGATAGTTGTTACCACGCCCACTCGACAAATTTGAAGGAATAATTGGTGCTTCGAGCTTTGATTGTGTAGGCGTTGGCCAAACTCTAGCGGTGGTAAACTTAATAAATATTCAAGAAGCGCGGTGCTTTCCGCCCCCAGCACTGTTTACAGGAAGATCAGACGTGAATCAAACCAACCTCGACTTTTTAGCCACTAGCGACCCCGCCCTTGCGGCCATCATTGACAGGGAATTACAACGGCAACGCACCCACATTGAACTAATTGCCAGCGAAAATTTTACTTCAGCGGCGGTGATGGCGGCCCAGGGCTCTGTCCTGACCAATAAGTATGCCGAGGGACTGCCCGGTAAGCGCTACTACGGCGGTTGTGAATTTGTAGACCAGGCGGAAACTTTAGCCATCAGTCGAGTCAAGGAATTATTCGGGGCGGCCCATGCCAACGTGCAACCCCACTCCGGCGCCCAAGCTAATTTTGCCGTCTTTTTAACTCTGCTCCAGCCCGGCGACACCATTATGGGTATGGATCTTTCCCACGGTGGCCATTTAACCCATGGTTCCCCTGTCAATGTCTCCGGCAAATGGTTCAAAGTGGCCCATTACGGCGTGGAGAAGGAAACGGGTCGGCTAGATTACGAGAAAATCCGCCAACAGGCCCTGGAAGTTAAACCCAAACTGTTAATTTGTGGCTACTCTGCCTATCCCCGGCAAATTGAGTTTGATAAATTCCGGGCGATCGCCGACGAGGTGGGAGCATATCTCATGGCGGACATTGCCCACATTGCGGGTTTAGTAGCCTCAGGACACCATCCCAGTCCTCTGCCCCATTGCGATGTAGTTACCACCACCACCCATAAAACCCTGCGGGGACCCCGGGGCGGTTTGATTATGACCAATGACGAAGAATTGGGCAAGAAGTTAGATAAATCCGTTTTTCCAGGCACCCAGGGCGGGCCCCTAGAGCATGTCATTGCCGCCAAAGCAGTGGCCTTTGGGGAAGCCCTGAAACCGGAATTTAAAACCTACTCTGGCCAAGTAATTGCCAATGCCCAAGCCATGGCAGACCAATTGCAAAAACGGGGCTTTGACCTAGTTTCCGGTGGCACCGATAACCATCTAATGTTGGTAGATCTACGCTCCATCGCCATGACCGGAAAAGTGGGGGACCAACTGTTGGGAGAAATTAACATCACCGCCAACAAAAATACCGTCCCCTTCGACCCCGAATCCCCCTTTGTCACCAGTGGTTTGCGTCTGGGTTCCCCCGCCATGACCACCCGGGGTATGCAGGAAAATGAATTCCGGGCCATTGCCAATATCATTGCCGATCGCCTACTTTCCCCCGAAGATGAATGCGTAAAAGGGGATTGTCTGCGTCGGGCCGGTGAACTCTGTGCTGGTTTTCCCCTCTATCCCCATCTGCGTATTCCTGTGGCGGCGATCGCCTAACTTGAATCAATATCGTTCGTCAATCTGCTAATTTGTCTGTAAAACCCTGGCCCATTGGTTGGGGTTTTATGGTCTAGGTTGAACTTTGCCCAGGGTCCCGCCCCAAACTCCTATAATGGTTGGGCAAGTGCCTAGTGTTAACAAGTATTAACCGCTCTGCAAATTTTGGGAGCAAAGAAAACAACATGGGAAAAGTCGTCGGAATTGACCTTGGAACTACCAATTCAGTTGTTGCCGTCATGGAAGGCGGTAAACCCATTGTCATCGCCAATGCTGAAGGGATGCGTACTACTCCCTCCGTGGTGGGGTTTAACAAAGAAGGGGAATTGGTGGTGGGTCAGATGGGCCGACGGCAGGCGGTGCTCAATCCCCAAAATACCTTCTATGGTGTGAAACGTTTTATGGGGCGGCGTTACGCCGATTTAACTCCAGAATCTAAACGGGTAGCCTACACCATCCGTCGGGATGACCGAGATAACATTAAAGTGCGCTGTCCCCGGCTGAAAAAGGACTTTGCCCCCGAAGAAATTTCTGCCATGATTTTGCGGAAGTTGGCCGAAGAAGCCAGTCGTTACCTGGGGGAAAAAGTTACCGGGGCGGTGATTACCGTGCCGGCCTACTTTAACGATTCCCAACGGCAAGCCACCCGAGATGCGGGGAAAATTGCCGGGCTAGAAGTGCTACGGATCATTAATGAACCCACAGCGGCCTCCTTAGCCTATGGGTTAGACCAGGGGCGGATGCAAAAAATTCTCGTCTTTGACCTGGGGGGCGGCACCTTTGATGTTTCCGTGTTGGAAGTGGGGGATGGCATTTTTGAAGTTAAGGCCACCAGTGGTGATACCCAGTTGGGGGGTAACGATTTCGATCGCCGTATTGTGGATTGGTTAGCGGAAAAGTTTTTAGAGGCGGAAAAAGTTGATCTCCGACAGGATCGCCAGGCGTTGCAACGGTTAACGGAGGCGGCAGAAAAAGCCAAAATTGAACTGTCTGGGGTCAGCACCACGGAAATTAATTTACCCTTCATCACTGCCACGGAGGATGGGCCCAAACATTTGGAAACCCAACTGAGCCGCTCTGAATTTGAAGATTTGTGTGGGGATTTGGTCACTAGGCTCCAGCGTCCCATTAAACGGGTGTTGAAAGATGCTGGCCTAAGTCCGGTGCAAATTGATGAGGTGGTGCTGGTGGGGGGGGGCACCCGCATGCCCATGGTCAAAGGTTTAGTGCGTAGTTTCATTGACCGGGAACCCAACGAAAACGTTAACCCCGATGAAGTGGTGGCGATCGGAGCGGCCATCCAAGCGGGCATTTTGGACGGGGAAGTGAAGGACATTTTGCTGTTGGATGTAACCCCCCTTTCCTTTGGGCTGGAAACCATTGGCGGCGTGATGAAAAAGTTACTGCCCCGTAACACCACCATTCCAGTGCGGAAATCGGACATCTTTTCCACCGGGGAAAATAATCAGACTGTGGTGGAAATCCACGTACTCCAAGGGGAAAGGGAAATGGCCAGCGATAATATTTCCCTGGGTCGTTTCAAACTCAGTGGTATTCCGCCGGCTCCCAGGGGAGTCCCCCAGGTGCAAGTATCCTTTGACATTGACGCTAACGGAATTTTGCAGGTGACAGCGAGGGACAAAACCACCGGCCGAGAACAGAGCATCACTGTCCAAGGAGCTTCCATCCTCAGTGAAGGGGAAGTTAATCGTATGATCCAAGAGGCGGAAACCTTTGCTGCCCAAGACCGGGAACGGCGGGAACGGATTGAAAAACGCAACAGTGCCAAGGCGTTGACAGACCAGGCCCAGCGGCGACTCAAGGAAATTACCCTGGATTTTGGCAGTGCGTTCACGGTGTCCTACCGTCGTCAGGTGGATGCGTTATGCAGTGAAATTTTAGACAGTTTAGAGAAAGATGATGAGCGCCGTTTAGACCGGGCCCAGGCAGATCTACAGGATGTGTTGTATGAACTAAATCGGGAAGTACGTCTACAATACGGCGACAAGGAAGAGGGCTTTTTTGAAGCGATTAAGAAAACCTTCACCGGTGATTTTGACGATGATGACGATTACTATAGCCGTCGTCCTGCCCCTAGGGATGATTACCGGGGGGGTAATGACTTTGGCCGCTACGACGATTACAACTACAATGCCAAACGCCCCGAAGCGCCTCTGCCCAGGGCTGGCCGGGGCCCTTCCTTGAGCAAAGACTACCGTTCCACCACCTATGCTGATTGGGACCAGTCTAGGGTCACCAGGCAACGACCTTACCAAGGGGATAGTTTAGGGGGTACCTATGATGATCGCCGTTCCGCTCCCAGGGAAGATTACTCCAGAGGTGATCGCCAGAATGATTACGATTATCGAGGCACTGCCCCCAGTCGTTCCGGTCGGGGAGGCAATGGCCGCTATGAGGAACGGCCCGCTAAGTCGGGTCGCAATGCACCTCTGCAAAATGGCTGGGATGACGACGACGATGATTGGTTCTAATTTCCCCAACCGCAGACGGTCAATGATTTAACCCTGATGTAAGTTAGTTTGAATGGATTGAGCGAGTATTTTTGGCAACCCTATGGAACAAGTGCGGAATTATTATCAAATTTTGGGAGTTCCCCGCAATGCCACCGCTGAGGAGATTAAAAAGTCTTTTCGGAAGCTAGCTCGTCAGTATCATCCTGATGTTAACCCCAACGATAAAACAGCGGAAGAGAAATTTAAAGATATTAACGAGGCTTACGATGTACTTTCCGATGAAACCAAGCGTCGGGAGTTAGACAGTCGTTTATTTGGTCGTTTCCGTCGTCCCCCCACCGGTCGTTTTGGTGCTAATAATAACGGCGGGCGATCGCCCAATGGAACAAATGCTAATAGTCAATTTCGTACCCCCAATGGGCGCACTGCAACCCGTCAGCCAGCGGAGTCATGGCAAGATTTCGGCGAAACTAGACGTACAAAAGTGGTTTCTCCGGCCCGGCCTCTGCCCAGGGATGTGGAAGCTAATTTGACCCTACCGTTGGAAAAAGCCTATCGGGGCGGTAAGGAAAGAATTCGTTTGGAAGATGGCCGGTCCCTGGAAGTGGAAATGCCGGGGGGGATGGGGGACGGACAACGGATTCGCCTCAAGCAACAGGGCATTAATGGGGGGGATTTATACCTAAAAATTAACCTTTCTCCCCACCCTCTATTTACTCTCCAAGGTACGGACATCGCCTGCCAAGTACCCGTAACTCCCAGTGAGGCAGTTTTAGGGGGAGCTATTGAGGTGATGACCATTGACGGGCTAGTGAAAATGACCGTACCAGCGGGACTAAAAAATGGGCAAAAATTACGTTTAGCAAAGAAAGGTTTTCCCAATAGCAAAGGCGATCGGGGGGACCAGTTAGTGGAAATTCGGGTGGAAATTCCCCCGGAACCCAGCCCAGAAGAATTAGAGCTTTACCGTAATCTCCGGGAAAAGGAAACTTTTAACCCCCGGCAGAAGTTTTTTAGCTAATATTGATGGGGATTTTTTCACTCAATTTCTAAACTGAGTTGATAAAGTTGGCGGCGGGGTAATCGGGTTGCTTCTGCTAACTGTTTGCTAGCTTGGGAGCGGCTTAAACCTTTATTTATTAGGCTTTTCAGTTCGTCCCGCAAATTCTCCTCAGAAAAGCTGGGCACTTCATCCACCGGGGCACCGGCAATGACTAAGCAAAATTCCCCTTTCGGCCTATTTTCCGTAAAGTAGGCGATCGCCGTTTCCAGGGTCCCCCGCCAAAATTGCTCATGGTATTTAGTCAATTCTCTGGCTACGGTTAAGCTTCTTTCTTGACCAAAAAAGGCGTGTAAATCTGTCAATGTGGCCAATAGCCGGTGGGGTGCTTCGTAGAGAATAATCGTTCGCTCTTCCTGGGCCAGACTTTGTAGTATTTGTTGTCGAGGCTGGTTTTTGATGGGCAAAAATCCTTCAAACACAAAGCGGTCAGTGCCTAAGCCGGAACTAATTAAGGCCGCAATTAAAGCTGTTGCCCCCGGAATGGGTATCACCTCAATATTTAATGCTCCGCAGGCCGCCACCAATTCCTGGCCTGGATCGGAAATACCGGGAGTGCCCGCATCACTAACCAAGGCGATATTTTGCCCCGCTTGTAATTTGGCCAATAACTCTTGGGTACGGCCATGGCGGTTGTGGTCATGGTAACTAATTTGGGGCGTAGTGATTTGGAAATATTGTAATAACTTGCCCGTATGCCTAGTATCTTCCGCTGCGATTAGATCCACCGCTTGCAATGTTTCCACTGCCCGGGGAGTCATATCTCCCAAATTGCCGATGGGAGTCGCTACCAGATACAGAATACCCATTAAATCCCCAAGTTTTCTTCTTTTCTAGCTTTAAAGGAAGCCCTTAACCAGATGGTGCCGGAAATGAGGGAAGGGGCTAAGACAAAAATAGTGCCGGTGATGATGGGATGTTGTCGAGCAGTTTCCGAAGAAAGCATCACCGCCAAAATAAAGGCGCAATAGAGCACACCTAAAAGGGGGACTCCCATCACTAACAGAGCAAATTTGGTGTCTTTATCCATGGCCATTAGGAGTCAAAGTCTTGAAAGAAAACTAGGAATACTGCCATTGTAGAAACTATTTTCCCCGGCAATACTTAAAACATTCCTCTGTTTGTGTCGACTTGTATTAATTTCGTCACCGAGTCTAATAGGTTTTCCTGGTCAGCATCAAACCAATGGATTGCCGGATCCTTACGGAACCAAGTACGCTGACGCTTGGCAAATTGCCTGGTGTGGATAATGATGGACTCCGTCGCTTGGGGCAAGGATATTTGGCCCTGGAGATGTTGTCTAATTTCAGCGTAACCAAGGGTGTGGAGCAGGGGCAGGTCTTCCCCATATTGTTCTATTAAACGTTCGACTTCTTCTACTAAACCGGCCTCAACCATAGCGTGGGTACGGCGGACAATTCTCCGCTGGAGTTGATCCGGTTCCAGACCTAAACCGATTTGTACAATGGGATAACTGGGGGGATCTTCCCCTTGTAGGCTGGAAATGGGTTGCCCAGTGGCGTAGAAAACCTCCAAAGCCCGCAGGGTCCGCACCACATCGGCTGGTTCGATTTTACTTTGGGCAATGGGGTCAACTTGACTTAAAAGTTGATAACAAAAAGTTTGCCCCAAATTGGTCAACTGTGTCCTTAAATCAACTTGGGGGGGAACGGCAGGAATTTTTAACCCCTTGACGATCGCCTGAATGTATAAACCAGTGCCTCCTACCAGAAGAATCGGACTGTTCAATTGGGCAATTAACCCTTGGGCTTGCCGTTGATATTCGGCCAGGGTAAAGTTTTCTGTTGGCTCACAAATGTCGATCAGATAATGGGGCACCGTTTGGCGATCGCCAAGGCTGGGTTTAGCGGTGCCAATATCTAATTCTTTGTAAATTTGCCTGGAATCGGCCCCCAAAATAACTGCGTTTAACCTCTGGGCTAGGTCAAGGGCTAGTTGGGATTTCCCACTGGCGGTGGTGCCACAAATGACAATCAGGGGCGGAACTTTGGCCATGGATACACTACGGGGCCAAGAGGCGATCAAGATCCGGCACCGTTAGCCATTGCTTTTCTTGATGGGCTTGCTTGGTCAAGTCCATTAACAGTTGGGAATAAACTCCGTGGCGCAAAGATGCTGTGGGTATTCTTTTTCGATTAATACTTTGTACCCACTCATCCACTACCCGCACAACGGGAGCAAGGCGGCCATCGGCAAAAACTTTGGGGAAATCCAAACGAGTCGGCACCGTCAACTCCTGCATGGGTTGCCCCGCAGGATGGTGGAAAAGTCTAAAACCATGGACGTAATCTTTAAGATTGTCACTGCCCAGCACCAAACTCCCCTTTTCACCGTAAATCTCCAACCAATGGCCCCGGCCACCATGGGCCACAGAGGTGATATTCACTTGACAGGGAACGTTATTGTCCAAGGTTAAACTGATTAGGGCCGTATCTTCCGCCGTCACTGGCTTCAAACGATTATTGTCTAGGGGGTCGGGCCGCTCGGCGATCGCCACACTCAAATTAGCGGCCACACTCCTAGCCGGGCCAAAGAACCAATGGAGATAATCGAAAGTGTGGGAGGCCAAAGAACCAAGGGCACCGCCACCTTTTTCCTGTTGGGCGTACCAATTCCAAGCCCGGTCAGCGCTGGCTCGACTACCCACCAACCAATCCACTTTCACTAGCCTCAGTGATCCCACCATGCCCTGGGCCAAAAGTTCTGACACATACTGCCAAGCGGGCACAAAACGAAACTCAAAGTCCGGCATCACCGTCACGCCCCGTTGCTGGGCGAGATGATATAACTCAATGGTTTCCCCCACCTGCAGAGTCATGGGTTTTTCCAACAACACATGCTTGCCCGCCAAAATTGCTTGCCTAGCCATCTCAAAGTGAAGAAAGGGCGGACTGGCCACGGTTACAGCTTTAATATCTCCATTAGCAAGTAACTCAGACAAATTATCGTAGCTATGGGGTAAACCGTGGGATTTAGCCACCCCCCTAGCCTTAGCCAAATCCCGATGGTAAATGGCGATCGCCTCGGTTTGGGCATGGTATTGCAGGGCGGGTAAATGGACCGCCTGGCCGAAACCGGTGCCCAGGATAGCCACAGGTAAAATGGAGGAATTAGACATAGGCATGGTCAGCAGAAAGGAGAAAATGGCCGGGGGGCCACCTCTTTCCACTGTACCAACTACTTGGCAGCAGCCAAGTCCGATTTGTCCTGTTCAATCACGGATTTTAAGCGGGAAACGGCGGTGGAACGGGAATTTTCCCCAGCCCGACGGTAGAAATACAAGGCCGGCGCTACCCCCAACAGCAATCCTAAGAAAATGGGGGGATAAATATTGGCCCCAATGCTCATCACCGTGGCAAAGCCGAAGTTGCCCAAGTACATGGCCAAGGGTAAACCGTAGTCAGTTTCAGGGATTTCAACTTTTTTCAGTCGCCAAATCAGGGTGGCAATAGTCATAAATACCGCCCCGGTACAAAACCAACCGGCAAAATTTTGGTAAGGCATGCCGAAAAATCCACCGGGCACGTCCCACACCCAAAAGGGCATAGTGGTTTGGCTCATGGCGGGGTCTAACACGAAATCCCAGGACATTAGCAAAGTTGCCCCCACGGCGATCGCCGTCAATTCTTGGGCAATGCGGGGCAGATTGCTGTGGCGTAGGCCCGCCCGCACAAGGAGGTAAGAACAGAATCCTAGATAAAACCAAGAGAGGGGGATGGTAAAGGGCACTAACCCAGCGATTTTGTAACCCAAACCGGATAGATAGCGGTAATAACCAAAGGGAAAACCAGTGCTGGTGCCCAACAGCTCAGCGGAAACGGAAATGCCCAGGGCAGGAATTAGAAATCCCAGGGTCGGGAAAAGACCAAGAGTACGGAAAGCGTACACCGCCACAGCGGCAAAACCGAGGATCATATAAGCCACTCCACCGCCGGCCATGGACCATTGAAAAGCTACTTGGCCAATGGGAGGTAAATGGGCAATGAATTCCGGGTGGGGCAACACCAACAATAACCCCGCCAAGCCAAAAGCCATGGAGCCTATATGACCAATTAGCAAAAGCCGCTCAATCCGCATTAGTTTTTCCATTCAGTCCCTACCGCTAAGATTACATTCAAATTCTAAGTCATTATAGTTTACAAATCTTTACCACCAGCGATGCATCAATTGACAGCAAGTCACTGGGATCTATTGACGGGTTCTGGGCGCTACGGTGGGCCAGCCGCTGTTCAGAGGTGTTGCTGGGTTTTTTTTAAATTCATCCAGAGCCGGATTGGGTAGGTCTTTGGGCGCAATGGATTTTTGGCTTTCCAACCAGGCTTGATAGTCCGGCAAAGACTGCACCACCACAGGGGCCGTCATCACGGCAAAATAGGTGCCGCTAAATTGGGAATCGTGGAGTTTATATTCCCCTAAGCGATTGGGGGTGAAGCTAAATTCAATTTCTCGGTTGGGCACAATGTCCTGTTTAATGCGGAAATTGGGCACGTAGAAACCGTGGAGCACATCTTTGGAAGTCATATTCAGCGTTACCCGGCGATCGAGGGGTAAATGGAGCTCATGGCTAGTTACCCCCGCATTAGCATAGGTAAACGTCCACAGCCATTGTTTGACCTCCACGCCAATTCTTTCCGGATTGATATTGCTGGCTTGGGCCATGGTCAATTCTCCAGGGGCATCGGCGGCGATCGCCTTTTCCCCGAGTAATGGAGGCACTTCCACCACCGGCAAAGGGCCCAACACGTTCATCCGTTGGTAAATGACATAGCTATACCACGCAATCCAAGCCACCAGAATAATTGGTACCACTGTCCAAAAAATTTCTAGACGGGCATTGCCCCGGATCGGCGCTCCCTGGGGATTCTGAACACTGAACCGATGGAAAATGATGGAATAGGCCAAGGCTCCCGCTACTCCGAAAAAGACCACACTACCGAGGCTGACCAAAAAACTAAATAAATCCCCCACGGGCTGAGCTTCCTGGGCCGCGGGGATTGGTAACCATTGGTAAGCCCGTTGTCCTAACCAAGAACTAATGCCCAGGGTAAAACCAACGTAAACTACCAACAAGATTAGATTTTTGCGGCTCATAATTTAATTGCTTTGGGTAGCTGTGGTCTAATGGGAAAGCTAAATTAGCTTGGTCTGCCGGGGGCAGGCAATTGATCGCTGTGGAAAACCAGATACAGGGTTTTGATTTAGCCCTAAACAATCACAAACAAAAACTTTGGTTGGCCCTAATGATAGGCAACTCCCGCTTGCACTGGGCATATTGTAGCGGTAATACCCCCTTGCAAACCTGGGCAACGAATTATAGTCCGGCATTAGAACAATTCCCCGTTCCGTTGGAAAAAGTGCCCCTAGTTTTGGCATCGGTGGTACCTGAACAAACCCAAGCATGGCACAAATACCAGCCAAGGATTTTAACTCTGGCAGATCTGCCTTTGAAGAACCTTTACCCAAGCTTTGGCATTGACCGGGCTCTGGCAGCGTTGGGAGCAGGGCTGACCTACGACTTTCCCTGTGTGGTAATCGATGGGGGTACAGCTTTGACCATCACTGGTTTTGACCAAGACAAAAAACTGGTGGGGGGCGCCATCCTACCCGGACTGGGGCTACAGTTACAAACCCTTGGCGATCGCCTGGCGGTCCTGCCACATTTAACCCCATCTTCAACTTTGCCTGACCTTTGGGCCAGGGACACCCTCGGGGCAATGTTGAGCGGCGTCACCTACTCAATTTTGGGGGCATTACAAACCTATTTGTGGAATTGGCAAAAGCTTTTTCCTGGCTCGGCCATGGTATTTACCGGAGGAGATGGAAATATACTATATGCCTTTTTAAAAAAGCATTCTCCTGAGCTATTGGTGAACAATAATGACGATTTGATCTTTTTGGGGATGGCGGCCATACAACACGGCGATCGCGCCATCTGCTAGGGTTAGGGGTCGGCATTGTTGCAAATTTATCGGAGATTAGGCGCGGGTGAATGTTGGCCACTGGTGGGAAATGTTGTCCTGGTTATGTTTACTACCCATAGCCGGGGGCATTGTTTATAACCTGCTGACGGTGGTTACTACCAAGCTCTTTCTGGCAAGGTCCCTACCTAGGCAGGATTTCCAACCTGGGGTATCAGTACTGAAACCAGTGCGGGGTTGGGAAAAAAACCTAGAAGCTAATTTACGCACCATTGCCCAGCAGAATTATCCAGCCTACGAAATAATCTACTGTGTGCAAGATCCACAGGATCCGGCGTTGGCCATAGTCAAAAAAATTCAGGCAGAGTTCGGCCCAGAAAAAATTATTGTGGCACTGGATCAGATCGAACAGGGTGCCAATGGTAAGATTAACAATCTCTTAGGGGGATTGAAACGGGCCAAATATGAGATTTTGGTGATCAGCGACAGTGACACCCATCTACGCCCCGATTACTTGGCAACCATAGTCAGTCCCTTGGCGGATCCCCAGGTAGGTTGCGTCACCACCCCGTTTAAGTTGACCCAGGCCCAAACATGGTACGAGGGTTTGGAATTGCTAACCATTAATGCCGACTTCATGCCCAGCGTTCTGTTTGCAGAAGTAACGGGCGCATCTAAGGCCTGTTTAGGCCCTTCCATTGCCATTAGGCGATCGACCCTAAACCAATTGGGAGGTTTGGCCACCTTGGCAGACTATTTGGTGGAAGACTTTGAACTGGGCAGGAGGGTTTGGAATAGCGGCTTAAAAATGGTGTTGTTTCCCTATGTGATTGAGGCCGTGGTGGATTTAGGGCAATGGCAAAGTTGGTGGAATCATCAGATTTATTGGGATCAAAATACCTATCTAGCCCGGCCTGCCCCATTTTTGGCCACTATCATCATCCGTGCAGTGCCCTTTGCCCTTTTATTCAGCCTTTGTCATTGGTCTGAACCTTGGGTTTGGTTGATTCTGTTCATAACCCTAGTTATCCGTTATGGAACGGCGGCCATGGTTGCCCAGGAACTAGAGGATAGGGAAACCCTCCGCTATTTACCGTTATTGCCCCTGAGGGACTGCTGTGGTCTAATTTTTTGGGCTTTGTCCTTTTCCCAAAGACAAGTATTGTGGCGGGGAGTACCCTATCGCCTGACCAAGGGAGGGAAAATGGTGAGGACTTTATCCGATCCCCCTTGACTTAAAATTGGTATAGTCATCTCAAATAATTTTGAGACTGGCTGAGTCTTTATTGACAAGCTTTTCGGTGAATTTGACTGCCTCAGTCTTACTAGAGACGACTACTAAGTTGAGGATGTCCGCCCATTACGGAGTGAAAATCTTGAGTAACATTGTCCCAAGAGCTGCCCCGGAGCACTTTGCTCCTAACTACTAGAAGAATTATTCCATGTTCCCTGCCTGCCCTTGGGGAAAAACTGCTTAATGCTTAATATAGTCAATTCAAATAAGATTGAGATGACTAAAGTCTTTACCAAAGACGCTTTTAGCTTTAGTCGGTGTCTTACTTTCAATTAAATCAACTATAACGTAGTGGGGACGGGACAGTTTATCCAGATCCACGGCCAAAAAGCCAAAAAGACTTTACCAAATTCCCTGACCAATCAGCTTCAAAGCTTAGTAACGCTCCCTACTGAAAAATAGGGGAAATTGTCCACTTCCCCCATTCGAGACTCAATAGTCTTTTCAGAGGTAATCCTAGACGGAAACTAAAACTTTATCGGCGCTGGTGGCCTCTTCTTTGGCCCGCAGTTGGGTCAAAATGGCATCAACATTTTTCTTCGCGTCGCCGAAGAGCATTTGGGTATTTTCCTTGTAAAACAGAGGATTCTCCACCCCGGCATAACCAGAAGCCATGCTCCGTTTCATCACCACCACCTGTTTGGCCTTCCACACTTCCAACACCGGCATTCCGGCGATCGCACTGGTGGGATCTTCCAATGCACTGGGATTCACCGTGTCATTGGCTCCAATGACCAGCACCACGTCGGTTTCAGGGAAATCTTCGTTAATTTCGTCCATTTCCAGCACCACGTCGTAGGGCACATTGGCTTCGGCTAGTAAAACATTCATGTGACCGGGGAGACGGCCGGCAACGGGGTGAATGCCAAACCTTACCGTAATACCCTTTTCCTTGAGCAACTTGGTAATTTCCGCTACGGGATGTTGGGCTTGGGCCACTGCCATGCCATAACCAGGGGTAATAATCACACTTTGGGCATCGAGCAATTCTTCCGCCACTTCTTCTGCGCTGGTTTTAGTGACCGTACCGGTTACCGCCTGGGCTGGCCCTTGGGAAGCCGCACTAGAACCTTCCCCAAAACCACCGAGAATAACGCTGATAAAGGAACGGTTCATGGCTTTACACATGATGTAGCTCAAAATTGCGCCGCTACTGCCCACCAATGCCCCGGTGATAATTAGCAAATCATTGGAGAGCATAAAGCCCGCCGCCGCTGCCGCCCAACCGGAATAGCTGTTCAACATGGAAATTACCACGGGCATATCCGCTCCCCCGATCGCCGCTACAAGATGGAGTCCCAGCACCCCAGCAATGGCGGTCATAATCAACAGGGGAGTGAGACCGGCGGGATTGTCCAGTTGCATAAACTGCACCCCAAAAACCACCGTGGCCACCAACAGGGAAATGTTCAAAAAGTGCCGGGCCGGGAGCATCAGGGGTTTGCTACTAATAATGGCCCGCAATTTACCAAAGGCAATGATGGAACCGGTGAAAGTTACCGCCCCGATAAATACGCCGATATAGATTTCAATTTGGTGAATAAAGGCTTCCGAACCCGTTAAACCATTTTCCGGAGCCAGATAGTTGGCAATACCTACTAAAACAGCGGCTAAACCGACAAAACTATGCAAAATGGCCACCAATTCTGGCATGGAAGTCATGGCTACCCTAGAGGCTAACAGGGAACCAATCACCACCGCAGGTAAAATTGCCCCCAGCAAAGTCGTGTAACCGCTAAAATTTCCCCCTAAAGCAGTGGCTAAAAAGGCGATCGCCATCCCAGCAATGCCATAGAGATTACCCCGGCGGGCACTTTCTTGGTTTGCCAATCCCCCCAGGCTGAGGATAAAGAGTACGCTAGCGGCAATGTAAGCCACTGTTTGCAAGCTGTTAGACATTAGAGTTGAGTTAATGGGTTGGGATAAAAAACTAAGATTTTGCAGAAATTGTTTCGATAATAGGAATGGGATCTCCGTGCTTACGGTAGCTTTTTTTGACTCCTTGCCAAGCAGTTTCTAATTCAGTGATGGCCCCTTGGGGAGAATCAGCAAAAGCAGGAACACTGGGCATTTCTGTTAAACGGGCTAACCAATCCCCATCTTCATCTTGAAAAAGATCGATTGTGTAACCATCAAAAACATTGCTAACAGTCATAAATAAAATTCAAAAATCATCGAGCCATGGAGTAAGCCACTGAAAGGTGAAATCCAAGTTTATGTTTAGTTAATTTGTAGTGTTTGATTAACCGTCTATCCTTAGGAAATAAAGCTAACTTATCCTCAATTAATTCTTCAATAAGCTCTTTGATTTCTTCAGTTGACTCTATGCTTTCTTGGTCAAGGGGATCAGTGATTCCTGCAAGAAAACTATCCATAATCCTTCCGCGCTCACCTTCGGGCAAGACAGCGCAATTCCAAGCCACTACAGCTAATTCCAGCAGAAAATTTCTGTCTTCATAATCATCATCGTCATCAGTATAGGGCTCGATAAATTTCTCTAATACTTGAGACATTTTTCCTATGCCCTTTGGCTTATCTATGAAGACAAGATCCTTATTTTTCTCATCGTTTATAAGATTTTCTTTAAATTGTTGATAGGCGTCTAACTCTTCCTTTTTAATAGCAGAATGAGTATTAGACGACTTAGTACGTTTTTGCGCTTGAGTTTCTTCGTAGAACAGTTGTTGAAATTCTTTGGATTTTCTTGCCACTTTTCTAACCTCCACTAAATTGAAAAAGAAATTAAATTATTTACGGAACATCTTCAACATCCTTTGGGTAACTAAAAATCCCCCAGCAATATTGATCGTTCCCACCAAAATGGCGATCGCCCCCAGGATGGTAGTAGGACTATTTAACGGCCCGGAAATCTGCAACATACCACCGATGATAATGATGCCACTGATGGCGTTGGTCACACTCATTAAAGGTGTATGGAGAGCCGGGGCCACATTCCAAATTAACTGCCAACCCACTACGCAGGCCAGGACAAAAACTGTGAAATGGGACAGAAAAGAAGTCGGTGCCCCCACCCCAATGCCCACCAAGGCGATCGCCGCTAGGGTTAGCCAAAGGAAATTACTAGGGCCGGATTTTTGGGTGGATTTTGCTTCACTTTCCACCACCGTTACCGCTGGTTTAGTCGGTTGAACTGGGCTGGGGGGATTAACTTTCGGGGGTGGCCAGGTGACTTTGCCCTCGTGGGACACCAATGCTCCCCGGATCACTTCATCTTCGAGATCCACTTTGAAATCTTCTGCGCCCCCCATATCCTTGAGCAAATGCCAGAGGTTGGTGCCATACAATTGACTGGATTGGCTGGCCATGCGACTGGGTAAATCGGTGTAGCCAATGATGGTGACTCCTTCGTACTCATACACCTCTCCGGGCTTGGTGACTTCACAGTTGCCCCCCTGCTCCGCTGCTAAATCCACCACCACGGAACCGGCCCGCATGGATTTCACCATGGGTTCAGTGATTAATTTGGGGGCTGGACGACCGGGAATCAACGCTGTGGTGATAATGATGTCCACCTCCTTAGCCTGGGCAGCAAACAGGGCCATTTCCGCCGCAATGAATTCTTCACTCATCACTTTGGCGTAACCCCCCTGCCCTGTACCATCCTCCTTAAAGTCCAGCAGGAGAAATTCCCCCCCCAAACTTTCCACCTGTTCTTTGACCACAGGCCTGGTATCAAAGGCCCGCACGATCGCCCCTAAACTTTTGGCTGCTCCGATCGCCGCTAACCCTGCTACCCCGGCCCCAATGACCAACACTTTGGCTGGAGGAACTTTCCCCGCTGCGGTAATCTGTCCGGTGAAAAACCGACCAAAACGATTGGCCGCTTCAATTACCGCCCGGTAACCGGCAATGTTGGCCATGGAACTAAGAGCATCTAACTTTTGGGCCCGACTGATGCGGGGCACCGCATCCATAGCCAGCACAGTGATATTTTTCGCCGCTAATTTTTCTAATAACTCAGGATTTTGGGCCGGCCAGATAAAACTAATTAGGGTTTTGTCCGCCGGTAACTCCTCCACTTCTGCCGGGGAAGGAGGCCGTACTTTGAGGATAATATCCGCTTGCTCAAATAATGTTTGGCGACTATCGACGATCTCACAACCCAGGGATTCATAAAGGCGATCGGCAAAATC
Organism: Synechocystis sp. PCC 6714; assembly: GCF_000478825.2. NCBI lineage: Bacteria > Bacillati > Cyanobacteriota > Cyanophyceae > Synechococcales > Merismopediaceae > Synechocystis > Synechocystis sp. PCC 6714. The sequence continues at coordinate 3,421,029 of NZ_CP007542.1, forward strand.
AGCTTTTGCTCCCGCTTCTGTTTCCAACAACAAATCAAAACCCAACTTTTGTAGCTTTTGGGCCGTATCGGGGGTCATGGCCACCCGGCATTCCTGGTCAAAGGACTCCCTGGGCACACCAATCTTTTTCGGTGTCGTCGGCTTCATCTCAGGGGCAACAGCGGTTTCAGGGGCAGCAATGGTCATGGAAAAAAATCAAAGTAAACACGGAGGTCTTGATCTGCATAGTAAGGCGATCGCCAAAGTTTGGGGCCAATCCTTTGCATTGCTTTATATTTGTTTACTCATAAATCAGCCTTAACCATTGGTTATTGATAGAACGAGAATTGGGTCAAACCTTTACCCTGTCCCCGTAAGATGGGTAAGGATTGCTTAGGAGGGAACCCATGGATTGGCAAGTTGCGAAACATTACGACGACATTCTCTACTACAAAGCGGAGGGTATTGCCAAAATTGTCATCAATCGTCCCCACAAACGCAACGCTTTCCGTCCCCAAACAGTGTTTGAACTCTATGATGCTTTTTCCAATGCCCGGGAAGATGGCCGCATTGGCGTTATCCTACTGACCGGAGCCGGCCCCCACAGTGATGGTAAATATGCTTTTTGTTCCGGTGGAGATCAGTCTGTCCGGGGGGAAGGGGGCTATATCGACGACCAGGGCACTCCCCGACTAAACGTCTTGGATCTTCAGCGCTTAATCCGCTCCATGCCCAAAGTGGTTATTGCCCTAGTGGCTGGCTATGCCATTGGTGGGGGCCACGTTTTGCATCTAGTTTGTGATTTAACCATTGCGGCGGATAACGCCATTTTTGGGCAAACTGGGCCGAAAGTAGGTAGTTTTGACGGCGGCTTTGGCTCTAGTTACTTAGCCCGCATTGTGGGGCAAAAAAAAGCCAGGGAAATTTGGTATCTCTGCCGGCAATACTCTGCCCAGGAAGCGGAACGCATGGGCATGGTAAACACCGTTGTTCCCGTCGATCGCCTGGAGGAAGAAGGCATCCAATGGGCCAAGGAAATCCTGAGCAAAAGCCCCCTGGCCATCCGTTGTCTCAAAGCCGCTTTCAATGCCGACTGTGACGGCCAAGCAGGGCTACAGGAACTAGCCGGCAACGCCACCCTGCTCTATTACATGACTGAAGAAGGAAGTGAAGGGAAACAAGCCTTCTTGGAAAAACGAGCCCCGGATTTTAGTCAATATCCCTGGCTACCCTAACCCGGAGGATGAATAGTGCGTACCATCGAATTACCCATTGCCAACTCCCATTGAAACCCAAAATTAAACCAAGACCGAGTTTGCCTAAGCCGCTTCCAGCGTAGATAGACTTTCCACCGATTGTGGCACCGGATTATCCTTAGCAGTGAGGGCATAGGCATGTTCCAAATGCACCACATCTTCGAGATTTTCCCAGGAACCGGCAAAGGGCCTTGCTGCCAAGGCACAGGCTTTCCACTGCCCCTGTACTGGCACATTCAGTTGATTGCAAATGCCGCCTCGCCTACCTTCGGCTTGGTAGTAGCGGCAATAGCGGCAGGAGGAGGTGATAAAGTTAGCGGTTTTCATGGGGAGGCGTTGGGAAATTAGGCAATTGTTAAAATTTTTGAAAAATATCGGCCGTAGTTTTCCAGAAACTTCGTCTGGACATTTATATTGTCCCCCATTCAACCCAAGGGGAAAATCCGGCTCAAACTGTTACTCCGCCTACCTTTGTACGACCAATTTTTGTAAATTCTCTTTAGGTTGTCTTAATATTCGTTTTACAAATCGATACGTTCGCCGTAGCAGAGGATCTTAGCTGGTAACAAAATCTTTAAATAATGGAACAGTAAGGGATGAAAAACGATGGGGATCAAGAAAAAACAAGGCTAAAATAAGTTTCCAGTTCAATAAAGATCTTTTTTCTTATAAACTTATCGTGACTAAACTATCTTGATCCCAGGTTAAAATTGCTTTTCTAACCAATAAATTACCCTTTCCCCTAGTCGGACTCCCTCAAGGCGGTCTATCTCTCGGATGCCCGTGGGACTGGTGACATTTACTTCGGTTAAGTACCCACCGATAACATCAATACCAACAAAATATAAACCATCAGCTTGCAATTTTGGTTTTAGTAAGGCGCAAATTTCCTCTTCCCTGGGGGTAATGGTGGTAGCGGCCACTCGCCCTCCCACAGCCATGTTGCCGCGGAATTCGGCACCGGTGGGAATACGATTGACGGCCCCGATGGGGTCTCCGTCCAGCAGAATAATTCGCTTATCACCTTCCTTTGCTTCCGGCAAAAAACGTTGCACCATTACCGGCTCTTTGCCCTGTTGGGTACTAATTTCCACCAGGGAATTGAAGTTACGATCGCCAGGATCAAGAAATAAAATCCCCTCTCCGGCTTTACCTCCTAATGGTTTCAACACCGCCGCTTCCTGTTCTTCCAAAAATTGACGAATTAAACCCTTGTCCAAACTAACCACCGTGGGGGGCATCACCGCCGCAAATTGCAGGGTATACATCTTTTCATTGGCTTCCCGTAGCCCTTGGGGGGAGTTAACCACTAGGGTTGCCGTTGGGACCAACAATTCCAAGATAAAAGTGGCGTAAAGATATTGTACTGTTACCGGCGGATCCTTACGCATAAATACCACTTGGCATTCGGTCAAGGCCATCCATTTAGTCTCCGCCACTTCGTACCAAGGTTGGGAGACCTGCCAGTGGCCATCCACAAGGGTGACCGGTTGAAACTGCACCGGCGCTAATTTGGCCCAAGCTTGGCCATTAATAACGGCCAAATCTCCTACTAAGGTCACAAAAACTTCGTGGCCCAACTTCTGGGCCGCTTCCATTATGGCAACGGTCGAGTCATGGCCTGGATCAAGTTTATCCAGAGGATCGATGATAAAAGCCAGTTTCACGGCGGAAATATCCTTAGAGTCGGGTTGGGGCGTAAACGTTGCAAAACAGGAGACTGAATTAAGTGCAGATCCGTAGCAGTCTATAAGATCTATTGAAGTAAAGCATCTAGCTTACCAGCACTTTCCAAAGCATAAATATCGTCACAGCCACCGATATGTTGGCCATTAATAAAGATTTGCGGCATACTCTTCCTGCCATTCGCCCTCTCCGCCATTGCCACCCTTGCGTCATCATCGCCGTCAATGCAATATTCCTGGAACTCTATCCCCTTGCGTTTCAACAGCGCTAGGGCTCTGTTGCAAAAAGGGCACGTACTCCATGTATAAATTTCAACCTTTGCCGGGACAGCCATGGAAGTTTTTAATGTAAAGATTTGTATAGCTTTGATTATAGCCGACCCCGATCGCCGTTAGGGGGGTGGTCATACCCAGATTTTCCGTCGGAGCAGGCACCATTTCTCCTCGAAAGTCGAGAACTTGTACTAGAACTAGATAGGCCACCGCTAAGATAATCGAAATAGCCCCGGTGATAATGGCTACGATTTTGCCTGAATCCATAGTTAGATCCACTCCAATTTTCCTTGGGGAGATAATTTTCGACTGATCCTACCATGGGCTTCCTGATGACTTGGGCATAAATTTGCTCGCTACAATGATTTCCCATGTCCACCGATCGCCACCTTTGACTGGCAGTGTTTTTTCCATGACTTCATCTGTAGCTTTGCCCCTACCCGCCTTCACAGAAGCAACTTCCCTTGAATGTTGGCGACAAATGCAACACATTTCCCTCTCCATCCCTTTGGCCGATCACCCCAATCCTGTCACCGTGGCCACTAACTATGTAGACCAAGGACAAGGGGAGCCGATGCTTTTTCTCCATGGTTTTGACAGTTCGGTGCTGGAGTTTCGGCGCTTACTCCCTCTGTTGCATCAGGATTTCCGGGCGATCGCTGTTGACTTATTAGGATTCGGCTTTACTGCTAGATCCACAACATTGCCGCCTACCCCAGCCAACATCAAAATTCACTTAGACCATTTTTGGCAAACAGTTATCCAAGAACCTATTACCTTAGTGGGAGTCTCCATGGGGGGGGCCGTAGCCCTAGATTTTTGCCTTAGCTTCCCCGAAAAGGTGAAAAAGTTGGTCTTGATAGATAGTGCTGGTCTCACCAGTCAACCCTTTGCCAGTCGTTTAATGTTTTCTCCAGTGGACCGGTGGCTAACCAAATTTTTGGCCAACGCCAAAGTAAGACAAAGTATTGGTCAAGCGGCCTATTATGACCGGAGCTTAGCCAACGAAGATGCCCGCCGGTGTGCCGCCGCCCATTTAATTTGTCCGGGTTGGAGCGAAGGACTGATTGCTTTTACTAAAAGTGGTGGTTATGGTTCCTTTGCTGAAAAGTTGGGGCAGATTACTTTGCCTAGTTTAGTTATTTGGGGTAAACAGGACAAAATTTTGGGTGTTAGAGCCGCTGAGCAATTCCAAAGTCTTTTGCCCCAGAGTCAATTAATCTGGCTTGATGCCTGTGGCCATGTGCCCCATCTAGAACAGCCCCAACCCACCGCCGTTGCCCTTAGACAATTTTGCCTATGACCATCAAGGACAAAAATCCCCTGCTTTATATCTAAAATTGATAAGTAATAACTGCGTCCACCCGGGGAGATTTCCTTTAGGAAATAATGGGAAAAGAGTATTATCGTTTACTTTATTTCCTTCCATGCGCTGGTTCAAAGCCTGGAACAAAAATCATTTAGAAGTGAAGTTGGGGAACAGTTCTCATCTTAAAGTAATGAATTCTACTAGTACATACTTTAGCTTGTTGTCCTGGGCAAAGGGCTTATCTAATAAAGGTTTTGTAAAAATTGACAATACATGGTCTGACTGATTATGGTCGTCAGAGTTAAAAACAGTTATAAAGATGGCTATCCCCGCGAATTGTTTACTTTTCTGCTAATATGTCTTCTATTCAACCAAAGGCTATTTTCTCTTCAGTATCTATTTTGCACTGGTTCATCATTGCCTAAGATAACGTTGAAAATTACAAACTCTTTTGGTTGTCAAGGGTCCACATTTCACACTGCTACATAATGTCTATCAATGCTTACAAACTAGCTACGACATTGACAGAAGATGGCACGCTCCTGCTCCAGGATTTGCCGTGTCCAGCTGGTACTTCCGTAGAAGTCATTGTGTTGGTCGCTCCCAAGGGAATGGTTCTTCCCCAAGCCGAAAGAGCCCAGGGCCCTGCCCCAGGGAAAGTTGGGGACTCTGGGGCTGACTATATGGCCGCCACCGTCGACACTATGACCGAATGGAATTCTGAAGCTGATAATTCTGCATACCGACACCTATGAACACAATTTACGAACAATTTGACGTTGTCATTGTCCCAGTTCCCTTCACGGATAGGCAATCTGATATTCGTCGCCCCGCTTTAATTTTGTCCGATGCTCCTGCTTTTAATAACCGAATTGGCCACAGCGTTATGGCTATGATCACTTCGGCAAAAAATGCTCCCTGGCCCCTAGACACCCCCATTGAAGACACCCGCTCGGCCGGCTTGTTTACACCTTCGGTGGTAAGGATGAAGCTGTTCACTCTAGAACATAAGTATATCCTTGACTGCGTTGGTTCCTTATCAAAGCAAGACCGATTGATGGTTAAAAGTGCCTTTCCCCACGTTTTCAAACTTGGTTAGTCAAGCGGCTAGCCGCCAATATCGCCAATATTATTGATATCTGCCGGACTGAACTGCCTCAAGCTCCCATCAAATCATCTAACTCTTGGTAGTGGGGTGGTTTTTTGTGGGTGGGCTTTCCCCTGCGTATCACTAGGCGATCGCCTTGGGAACGGGAAAAAAGTTCGTTAAAGTAGCGGGCGGAGAAGATGACTAAATCTGCTGGGGCATCTACCCTTAATATTCCATTGTTTGCTAATCCCATCAACCGAGCTGGGGTCAGGTTAACAGTGGTACACCATTGGCCGTAGGGGGGATCTAGTTGGCCAATGCGTACTGATTGGTTCAATACCTCCAGGCCGTCGTGGTCTCCGAAGGGAAAAAATGGATCCCGACAATTGTCACTGGCGAACACCAGGGGAATTCCCTGGGACTGGATGGCGTGGACTTTGGTTATGCCTCGCCAGGCTGGTTTTTGGGGCTGATGACGCCCCTGGAGATAGAGGTTACACAGGGGGAGGCTGACAATGGCAATATTTGCCTGTTTAACCAATTCCAGGGTATCTTCCACTTGTTGGGGGGTCTGCACATCTAAACTACAACAGTGGCCACAGACAATTTGACCAGTAAAACCGATCTCTAGGGCGGTGGCGGCTGCTTGATGTAAAACTTGGGAGTGGCGATCGCCATTTTCATCCACATGCAAGTCAATGTCTAAATTTCTTGCTTGGGCTAGGCTCATTAAACGGGTTAACTGAGTCTTCACTTGGGGGCCAGCGTAGGCCACGCCCCCCAAAATACCGCCCTCATGGGCCATCTGGTCTGCTAACTTTTCCCCTGCGGAGCCTAGATAATAATCTGTGGTGACCATGGCTACCCCTTGCAGAATCAGGCGATTGGCCCAAGCTTGTCGCAGTTGTTGAAAACTTTTCCAAGCAATCTGACTTTGCTGACCTCCCATTTCTATGTGGGTACGCACCGCCGCGGTGCCATGGGCATAGCTACATTGGAGAGCAAATTCCATCCTTCGGTAAATGTCTTCTGAGCTATGGTGCAGTTCAGCATCCCTTTCCGTAATGGCAATGGCCTCAGCAAAGGTTCCATCAATATTTGGCGATCGCCCCCATATATGGCCCTTATCCAAATGGGTATGCATATCGACAAAACAAGGCAAAATCATTCTTCGGTTTAGATTTACCCTGGGGATATTTTGGCGATCAATCCCTTCGTCTAGGTTTTTCCCCGCTTCAACAGCAACAATACTTTTGATTCTGCCGTCAGCAATCTCCAAATGGTAGAGTGCTAAATCTTCCCATGGCGTTGTCCCCTGAAATTTCTGTGGAGAAGGAAGCTTTGTTTGAACTAAATTGGGGGGAATATGGGCATTTTCAAGCCAATAATGACCATCATTCGGCAAAACTAGGGGAGAAGACATAAAAACGATAATTTAGGTTTGCCACTGTACTATTGGAGGCCGGTGTTCCCAATATTCCCAGGGGTTTATCTCCCTTGGCGATCGGATACCAATTTTCCTAGAACATTGGCCAGTATAATAGCCGGATTATCTGCTCTTTATCCATATCCACCATGATTACTAGGGAAACCTTGCCCGTTTATCTACAACGCTTTTGGCAAAACGCCATGGTGCGCTGGTGGATCATTGGCATTATTGCTATGGTCTTGAACGTCGTCCTCTTGGATTGGTTCAAAGTTTCCCTCGGTATGACCCTAACCTGGGCTTCCGTCCTCTCCGCCGAAGTCATTACCATCATCCGTTACGGGGCGATCGACTTATGGGTCTTTCGTAATCCCACTCTTTCTTGGCAACGCTGTTGGGAATACCATGTGGCGAACTTTAGTGGCTTTTTCCTTTGGAGTTTAATCATTGTCATTTTAGGCAATAAGCTAGGCTGGGACCATAAAATAGCAGCCGTTGTGGCCACAATGATTACTGTCTTTTGGAGTATGGCCACTAACTTTCTTTGGGTTTGGCGCAAACCGAAAAAGAAAATCTAAGTTCCTGGCCATTGGTGTGATGCGGAGGATAGACCAAGATGGGCAAAATTTTTCACTTTGTTAATGACGAAAAAAATCTTAAATATTGTTTTTTCCTGGCCATAGTAATTACCCTGGCTATTTTTTTGCTTAAATTCTCTGTCACTGGCTTTGGGGTTTATGGTGATGGTTTGGGCTACTACACTCCTCTAAGGTCCCTATTATTTGACGGTGATCTGAGAGTGGATAATGAATATAGTTATTATGCTGAAACCGCAGAGCAATTTAACAGCAGTCCCCGGGTATTTGGTCCTATTCCAGAATACAGTAAATATACTCTAGGTTTAGGCATTGTCCTACTACCTTTTTTTGCCTTAGGTCATCTAGCTGCTCTAGTCTTACATCAATTTAATAGTGCCATTCCTATTAATGGTATGTCCTGGCCCTATGAGTTGTTTTATTGCCTTGGTAGTGTCGGTTTAGGCATTACCAGTTTAGCCCTAAGTTATCGTTTTGCTCGGCGTTATTTTTCCCACATAAGTTGCTTACTGGCCGTAGGCGGAATTTGGTTTGCCTCACCTTTGAGTTATTACCTATTCCTAGAAGTATCCATGTCCCATGCGGTTTCGGCCTTTCTCATTGCCCTATTTCTCTACGGCATATTAACCAAACCCTGGTTGACCAAAGCCCATTGGCAGATTACCCTCGGTTTGGCGATCGCCTTTGCTGCTTGGGTGCGGCCCCAAGATGTTTTATTTTTTCTAGCCCCCATATTAGTGGCGGCCATGGGTTTTGAGACAAAATCACCAGGGAATAATGAACAAAACTCAGGGCCTATTTCAAGTGTTCATTGGAAAAAAGTTAGTAAAACTGTTGCCCAAAATCTTAGAAAAAGAGCATTTTGGCAACCCTTGTTGGTGATCGCCTCCGTCGTGGTCCTAATGCAAATTCCTCAGTTGTTAATTTATCTGTGGCAGTATGGTGGCATTGAACGCATTCCCTATTTAGAAGAAGGACAAGCCACAGGCCATGGGGGTAGTTTTAACTGGTTGCAACCGTCCCTCTGGCAAGTATTATTCTCGGGGCATCGGGGTTTATTCGTCTGGCACCCAATAACTTTACTGAGCATCGTTGGTTTAATCATTGGTTGGCAATTGTTACCCCGTTTAAACACTATTTTTTTAGTGACTTTCCTAGCTCAAGTTTATTTTATTGCCGCTTGGTGGTCTTGGTGGCAAGGGGCCAGCGTGGGGGGAAGAATGTTTAGTAATTGCACTTTTCTATTGGTTTTTGGCGTTGCTGGTTTTTGGCAAAAACTTTCTGGCTATCCCTGGCAAAAATGGGCTGTTTTGGTCACATTACTTTTCGCTTTTTGGAATTTATTAATTGTCTTGCAATACCAATCGGGTATGATTCCCCCCGAGGAAGCGGTGACATTAACAGAGCTATATCAAAATCAATTTAGGATCATTCCCTTTTTTGCTAATCGTCTTCTTAACAAGTTTTGATTGGTGTTGAGGATGATTCAGCAAAAGAGATAGTATATGGGTTTTATTAATTTTAAGTGCTATATAAAGTAGTTTCGTCGGCAAAAATAACTGGTGATTCTGTCTAGCCTTGGCACCTATGGCAAACTGGCTGTAAAAAAATTGTCTTTTCTTCCCCTTTACGACATAATGAAAATAATTTGCAATAGCCTTTATTAAATCTCCCATAGAAATTTACGGAAAAGCCCTTATGTATATCTGCGTTTGCCGGGGTATTAGCGATAAGCAAATTGAAGCGGCTGCCCAGCAAGGTATTACCTCCCTAGAAGAGTTGTCGGAGTCCATGGGGGTGGGAGCTGATTGTGGTGTCTGTCAGGGCCATGCCTGTCAGGTGCTAGAGGCGATCGCCAGGCAAAAAGTGACCTAATCCCCAAAAGGGAAACTGGATTAGGCAAAATAATTAGCAACAACACATAAGCCATTGGGACTACTCGGCGGGAATTTTCACCGACAAAGGCAGAAATTCCAACACTTGATCAATTTCCAAGCCCAACTCCTCTGCTCGCCCGGCCCCCAACTCTAACACCTGGTTCACCTCTTGGCTGATGGGGCCATAGTTTGGACAGGGATCCGCCTTACAGGGAGGCACATTGGCGATAACATATTTAATCTGCCCATCCCGAAGAAAAATCATATCCAGGGGAATGAGGGTGTTTTTCATCCAAAAGCGGGCAATTCTTGGCTCCGGAAAAACAAATAGCATACCCCGATCGCCACGGAGTTCAGTGCGGAACATTAAACCTTGGGCCTGTTCTAGGGGGGTTTTGGCCACTTCTAGCAAAATGGTTTCTGCACCAATGGTTACCTGGGCCGTTAACGGTAAGGTTTCTACCACCGGCGATCGGGAGTAACTGGGACTACACCCCACCGTCCCCATTGTCAGTCCGACACTAAAGCCAATGGTTAACAACGCCCGCAGAATAGATTGGACTTTTGCTTGACTTGTATTCGGAAAAGTCAATGGGGTCATGGCAAACGATGGGGATTCCCCCAGGAATAGGGATTAACCAATGGTAGCTAACCAATCCCGCATCAATTGGTTGACAGTGGACGGATCTTCATCATGGGGACAGTGGCCCGCTGGCAAAAAGTGTTCCGTCAGTTGGGGGTAATGTTGACGAAATTTGATACTTCTTTCTTTCACCCGCATCCAGGGATCCCCCTCCCCCCAAATGGCCAGCAGGGGAGCATTTAATTTAGCCAGTAGTTTATCCACCATTTCCCCCTGGGGAGATTTAAATACCGAAGCAAACACCTGGGCCGCCCCCGCATCACAGGAGGGACGATAAATTTCTTCCACCAGGCGATCGGTCACCGCTGTTTGGTCCACATAAACTTTTTTCAGGGTTTTGCGAATGGTGGGTTTGCGGCGTAAATATTGAAACAATAGATAACTGGGCAGAGGCTGGAGCATCAAACTTTGAATTATTTTTTGTACCAAATTAATACTACGCTCACTGATCTGATCCCCAAACGGCCCCGCACTGTTGAGCAAGACTACCCCGGCAATTTTTTCTCCACCGTTGGCCGCCGCACACAAAGAAGCGTAGCCCCCCAGGGAATTGCCCGCCAGCACAGTTTTTTCCCCAATCACTTGATCAATAAAATCTAGCAGTTGTTGTTGCCAAAGTTGACCGCTATATTCCAAGGCCGGCTTGGCTGATCGCCCGAAACCCAACAGATCAATGGCCCAGACCTGGAACTGGTCTTGGAGTCCTTCCATGTTTTTACGCCAATGGTCGGTGGAAGCACCAAAACCATGGACCAAGAGCAAAGAAGGCCGATCCGGCTGGGGTTTTCCGGCCCGGACATAGTAGATCTCATGCCCTTGCCAGTGCCAATAATTCCCTGTCGGTGCGGTGATCTGGGGCGAAACGGACTGCATCTTGTTAAGAATTGTTAAGTGGATTTATTTTCCCATCATAACCCTTCAACCCGGAGGCCAACTAAAAGGGCGATCGCCAAGGATATGGAGATGAAGATGGAACACCGTTTGCCCCACTTCCGCCCCGTTGTTGATGACCAAACGAAACCGATCGCCAATGCCTAAATCCGCCGCCACTTCTTTGGCTTTGAGCAAAAGATGGCCCAGTAGGGCATGGTCTTCCGGGGTTGCATCCGACAATTGGGGTAAAGGCTTTTTGGGAATTAAAAGCACATGGACTGGCGCTTGGGGATTAACGTCCTTAAAGGCTAAGCAAAGATCATCCTCATAGACGATCGCCGCTGGAATTTCCCGACGGATAATTTTACCGAAAATGGTATCTTCTGCCATGGTTGGAACCTAAATTGACGCTATTCAGATTAACCTGCCAGCGGGGCAAGGCTAATTGAACTTTTGTTTAGCTTGTTCGTAAACAGTTTCGGTTATCTCCGTTATGCCCGCTTCCCTGGCAAAATTTTCTATTTTCTTGCGGGCAGCAGGACGAACGAAAAAAGGAATTTCCTTTAAACGCTCTGTCGCTTCAGCAGTCCAAGTAATAGGGTCACTCATTGCAAAAATGGGTCTGGAATTTCGCCCTTAGGGATTAATTGACAAAGGCATTCTACCGCGACCGCAAAATACTTGCCAAAGCATAGGCTATGGAAGAATCACTTCGTACTTTTGTTTGAACCTAAACTCAGTTAATATTTACGCTCCTTTGGCTCAAAACGATTAATCACCACAGGCATATATTCCACCTTGATCTGTTCTCCTTCAAAACTGGCCAAAGTATGGCGCAAAAATTGTTCGTCATCCCGACTGGGAAAATCTTCCCGGGCATGGGAACCCCGGCTTTCTTGTCGTTGGATCGCAGAAGTTAGGATCAATTCCCCCACTGCCATAATGCTTTGCAGTTCTAGGGCTTCAATAATTTCCGTATTCCATTCCGGTTGTTTATCATCCAGAAATATTTGCCCGTATTGAGCTTTGAGATTTTGTACCTGTTCCAAACCCTCCGCCATGACCGATTCAGAGCGGAACACCCCGCAATGGCTAGTCATACAATCTTGAAAAGCCTGACGTAGGGCACTAATCCGCACTGTGCCCTGTTGATTGAGGAGTTGATCAATGCGGTTTTGGGCCTCGGTTTTATAAACTGTTTCATCAATGGCCGGGAGCGATCGCCCTTGGATATATTCGGCAATGCTACGACCGGTGCGACGACCATAGACCACGCATTCCAACAGGGAGTTACTGCCCAACCGATTGCCCCCATGGACGGAAACACAAGCACATTCCCCCGCTGCAAAAAATCCTTCTGTTAACTCGTTGGCATTTTTTCTGACCCGACCATCGGTGTTTACCGGAATACCCCCCATACAGTAATGGACTGTGGGCCGCACCGGCATTGGTTGTTCCACCGCATCAATGCCCACTAAACGGTGAGCTTCCTCCCAACAGAAGGGAATACGGCTCATGATTTTTTCCCGACCCATGTGGCGCAAATCCAAATACACATAGGGACCTCCAGCACTACCATCAGCATTAACCCCTCGCCCTGCCCGAATTTCCAGGGTAATGGCCCGGGAAGTGATGTCCCTGGGGGCCAACTCCATGCGACTGGGGGCATAGTCTTCCATAAACCTGCGCCCTTCACTGTTAATCAAATATGCTCCTTCTCCCCGCACAGCCTCAGAAATTAGTACCCCCACCGGATATAGTCCCGTGGGATGAAACTGGACAAACTCCATGTCTTCCAAGGGAATTCCGGCGATCGCCGCCATGGCCAAACCATCCCCTGTGGAAGCATAGTCATTGGAAGTGGTGTTATAAACCCGGCCGTAACCCCCCGTGGCCACCATCACCGCCCTGGCCCGGATAACTTCGATGCGACCGGTGGCAATTTCATACATTACTAAGCCTTTCGCCTGGCCATCTTCGTAGATGAGTTTCATCACGTACCACTCATCGTAAATTTCCACCTTATTGCGACGGAGATTATTCACCAGTTCGTGCAAAATAGCATGGCCGGTTTTATCGGCGGCATAGCAAGTACGGTTGTGGGAATGGCCCCCAAAGGCTCGCTGGGCGATTTTACCATCCGGTAAACGGGAAAAAAGTACTCCCAAATGTTCTAGCTCAATGATGACTTCCGGCGCTTCTTTAGTGAGAATTTCCACCGCATCCTGATCCGCTAGGTAGTCAGAACCCTTAACCGTATCAAAGGCATGGGCTTCCCAGGAATCCTCTGCGTCAACGTTTTTTAAGCTCGCTGCAATGCCTCCCTGGGCCGCCACGGAATGGGAACGGATGGGATGGGTTTTGGCCACGATCGCCACTTTGGTATCGGGGGCCAGACGCTTAATTTCTAGGGCGGCCCGACAACCAGCTAAACCTCCACCAACGATGACAACATCCTGTTCGAGCATGGAAAAACCTTCAAAAAAGCAACAACAACAATCCCTTGAGGGCTTGCCTTCCCTAATGCTGAATCATTTTTGCTAATTCAACAATTTTGACTGGAATTAATTCCCACTGGAGTCTTTGCGGAGCTAATGGAGCAACTCTGCACCAGCTTGCTCCCAATCAATGTCGGGGCTAGGTCAGGGACAAAAAAGAGTATCTTTGGTTTGCCGTCCCGTCACCGGATTAGTACCCTTAGCTCGCTCACAAAGGTATTCCTCCGTATCGGGTCGCAGGATAATGTCCGTCAAATCAGCCCCTTCAATGTCCACTTCACCGAACTTGGTATTGGTACCAAAAGAACCCTCTAGCCGGGCGTTGCGGAGGTTGGCGTGGGTGAGGCGGGCGGACTCAAAATCTGCGCTCCGGGCATCGGCCCCCTCCAGAATGGCTCCGTCCATATTGGCGGAAAAAAACCGTGCCCCTTGGATATTGGCGCCGGTGAAATCTGCCCCCCGTAGATTGGAGTGGTCAAAAATTGAACCATGGAGGTCCTGATGGGAAAAATCTGCCCCCACTAGGTTGCCTCGGTTATAGTCCAGGGCCCCACTGGGACCCGCCAGGGCAAAAATGGCTAAGCCAAAAGCTGAAACCACGAAACAAGCCTGGACTAGGGGTTGCCACCGGATAACTGTTCGATTTCTGGTAGTGCTGGCTCCGGAGGATGGAAGCCATTGACAGAACTTTTGAGCGAGAAAATTTTGAAAAATCATTAAAAAGTTCATTAAAATCCACCTCCCATAGCACTTACCTTTTTCCACTATACATCAGTGGCTAAGGTATTAATATTGCCAGGATCTCTATCATTGGAGCCATTAGTCGTCCTTCAGAGCCAAGAGCTTTTCGTTTAACACTTGTAGGTATTCATCACTGGTGTCATCGGGTAGGAGGCCCTTGCTCAAAGCATTGCTGATGGCACTTTTTTCTGCTAGGTAAAGGCGACGATATAGCCCATCGACATACTCTTTTTCTACTTCCCCTTGGGAAAAAATTAGATTTCTTTGGTTATAAAAATCCCTTAATTCTTCTTCTGAATTGGCGATGCGAGCTTGGTAGTCGGCAAATAATTCTTCGTACAAAAACTTGGGTAAGCTACCGGCTTCTAGCAGATATTTCAACTCCGCCTGGGCTGCCTTAGCTGTGACTAAATTGAGTTGGAGGGTGGCAATTTTTTTGCTGAGGGGAGAAGGTTTACTCAATTGCAGTTTTTTCACCAGCCAGGGCAAGCTGAGACCTTGGCCAATGAGGGAAACCATGACGGTGCTAAATACTAATGTGATCACCTGGTCTCGTCCCGGGAGAGTGAGGGGCAATGCCAAGGCCAGGGCCATGGAGAGGGAACCTTTGACATTGCCGGCGATCAAAACATGTTGCCAGCGGAGGGGCAAAGGGCGATCGAAGAAGCGGAGCAGATAAAGCAGGGGATAAATGGAAAAAACACGGCCGATTTGATAGGCAACAATGGCAATGAGGGCGGCAGGGATGGTGGCCAGGAGAATGCGGGGGTATACCTCAATGCCTACTAAAAGGAAAATGAGAGTGTTAACGCCAAAACCTGCGTATTCCCAGAAACTCAACAGGGTAACTTTGATGGAAGCAGAGGTTTGTTTTAACGCTAAATTACCAATCACTAGGCCGGCTACCACTACGGCGATCGCACTGGAGACCCCCAACATTTGACCAATTTGGAAGGTGCCCAGGGACACAGATACCGTCAGGAGAATATCGCTGAGGTCATCGTCCAACTGGCGAAATAGGCCAACACATAAATAGCCCAGCCCTAAACCAACTAAAGTGCCCCCCACAAAGGCAATGAAAATTTGTTTGATGCCGTCCCCAGCACTAAAACTCCCTTGGATATGAATGGTGGTGATGACGCTGAGCAAAACCATAGCCACCCCGTCATTGAGCAAACTTTCCCCTTCCACAATGGTGGCTAGACGGCGGGGTACAGGCACTGTCCGAAAGGCGGCAATGACGGAAACGGTGTCGGTGATGGTGAGAATAACACTGACGCCGGCGGCGGTAATCCAGGCTAAACCCAAACCAATTTTTAACAGGACAGCGGTGATCGCCGCAGACAGTACCACCCCTGGGCCGGCCAGGAGGGTAATGGGTTTAATGGTACTACGTAGCCGGCTGATATCGGTGTTGATCGCCGCTTCAAAAATGAGAATGGGCAAAAACAGGTTGAGGATTAGTTCGGGATTCAAACCCACGGATAGGCCCCGGGGAATGGCTAAACCCGCTAATACTAATCCGATTACGTAGGGGATTTTGAGCCAACGGGCCACCAGGGCCACCAGGGTGGCCACCAACAGAAGAACGATCAGATTCTCCACTAGGGTGGTGATGGCTAGGTTGTCGAGAATTAGCTCCGGCTCGGTGGGCAGACTCTGGATGTTAATGTCAGCAAGGAGCGGGGGATACCTAATCATGGAGCTGGGGAGTTAGTTTTGCCGGGGCACTGGGAGTTTATCTGGGTTTAGTTACCCCCTAGCCATTTTTGGCCGTTTAACCGCTGCAGGGTGTAGAGCACCATCAGATCTAAGGTAACTTTGCGCTCGTCAATCATGAAGGATTCCAGGGTGCTGGGGGGACGGTTATCAACGCTGTAGGAAAAACCCTTGGCCCCTTTAATGTTCTCTTCGAAGAAATAGAGGTTAAATTGCTTCGAGTCTTGGCGATCGCCAGGCCAGGTGCCCTGTACTTGCCAGTAGACTTGGTTGTCCGCGCCGGGGATGGCGAGGGGTTTTTGGCTGAACTCCAAAGCTACTTTCCCCAGACCAATTTTGCCCAGGGCGGTTTCTAGGGCGGGGAGAAAATCCTGGTTAATAAATTCAGTGAAGGGTTTTTCTTCGAGCGCCGGGGGTTTGGCTTTTTTTTCAGTGGGGGCTTTGGCAGGGGAGGCTTGGGCTTCTGTCATGGTTTTGAAGGGGCGATCGCCATAGTTATGGTCAGGGAAAAAAGGGTTGAGCACCCGGAGGGCAGTCACAAAAAAAATAACAAATAATTAACGGGGTTCACCACTGGGGACAGTGTCGGGGTCCACCTTTTGTTCAACCACCCGCCGTAGTACCCCATTAATAAAACGGTGACCATCCTGGCCAGAGTAACGCTTAGCCAATTCCACCGCTTCGTTAATGACCACCTTTTGGGGCACCCCTAGGTAATCCAATTCGGCGATCGCCAAGCGCAGTATGTCTTGGTCGATTTTGGCCAAGCGAGACAGTTGCCAGTCTACCATTGCCCTTTGCAGTTGCTCATCAATCTGCTGACGGCGACGACAGACGGTGCTAATCAATTCCAGCGCAAATTTCCGTACTTCCATCTGCCCGGCTAATTGCAACATTTCTGGCAGATCCACTGCTAGGGCAATGCGGTTGATGGCGGTTTCCGTCAGGGTGATGGCCTCTTCCAAAATGGCTTTAGCACTTTTGACATTGCCTGCTCTGGTTTCACTATTCAATAGGCGATCGTGACTGCGGTTCAATTCAGCAGCGGCGGTTTCCAAAATTTCATGGGCTTCCCCACTCAGGGTACGGGTGGCGGCCAACAGTAATGCTTCCAAATCCGCTTGCTCCAAGGTTTCGAGCTTGGTGTCCTTGCGGCTCAATTGGCTCAGGCTCAACAGGGACAGTTCACGGGCCACACGGCGGGGTTGTTGACGGGCAAGCATAGGTTCAAATCTCAGCAAATCAAGGCAATATTTTCTCTGATCCTAGGCCCATTGTTGTTTACTTAGCCAATCTGGCCCAGCCCCCGGCGATCGCCAATGGAGTTTGGCCTAAAATGCAGTTTGCTGATCCAGTTACCTTTTTCCTGCGCCAAAGTGGGGAAAAGAAAATCAAAACCATAGGTTGTACTGTGCATTGATGGCAAAATGGCTTCATGGCCCCAGGGGATTTGCTCAAGATGGTTAATTGGAATAGAAATTGGTTAGATTTTTCACGGTTATTTTCCATCACCCTGGCGGTAATGCTGGGGCTAAAACTTTTTCTGGCAAGTCCTGCGGTAGCCCAATCCCCCACGGGTTTTATCCAACAGGGCAATCAAATTAGCATTGACGGTAAATCCTATCCTGTGCCCTGGGGGCAATGGCAGGAGGGGAACCAAACCCACACCGGCCTGGGGGACACCGGAGCAATGCAGGTGTTGGGGTTAGATTTGCTTAATAACACCAGCCCTAGCCAACAACCGGTGCAATGGTTCAGCGGCGATCGCCAGAATTTAAATGCCCGTTTTGTAGCCCCTAACCGTTATTTGGATGTAACGCCCCTATTGCAAAGATTGGGTACAGCGCAAGCCCAAGGCAATACCTTAGTGATGCCCAATACCAACGCCCGAATTTTGACAGTGCGGGACGGTCGGCAACCCTGGGGAGAAAGGGTGGTGTTGGAGCTGAGCCAACCGGCCTTTTGGCAAGTGAGCCAAGCTAAGGAGGAAGCGGTGGTCACCATCAACGCCGGCAGTACCATCGGTGGCCAAGGCAATGGCAGTAGCTCCGGTGTGCAAGCCATTGACCAGGACGATTTGGGCGGTAAAACCAGCGGCGGCCAACAAATTCGTTATCGTCTCGAAAGGCTAGGCTCCAGCACTAAAATCCATTTTCGGTTGCCGGTGGGTTACAAGCTCCAAGTTAGTACCCTCACTTCCCCTTTTCGGCTGGTGATCGATGCCCGGGTTGACGCTCCTCCCGCAAAAACGATCAACTGGGCAGAGGGAATTACTTGGCAACAGCGCTTTGTCAACATTACCGGGGGACAATTTCCCGTCACCACTGTTACGGTAAACCCCCGATCGCCAGGCATTTCCCTACGGCCCCTAATGGCAAATTCCACCATGGCCCAGGGCACGGCTCCGTTAGTGACCATTGCCAGGGAGCAACAGGCCGCCGTGGCCATCAATGCAGGCTTCTTTAATCGCAATAATCAACTGCCTCTGGGGGCGGTGTGGAGTCAGCAAAACTGGTTATCGGGGCCCATTTTGAATCGGGGGGCGATTGCCTGGAACAACCAAGGACAAACCACCTTTGGCCGCCTATCTTTGTCGGAAATTATCACCACTGGGTCGGGGCAACGGTTAACCGCCAATTATCTCAACAGTGGTTACGTGCAACGGGGCATTGCCCGCTATACCCCCGCCTGGGGCCCCACCTATGTTCCCCTCAGTGACAACGAACGGGTTTATGTAGTACAAAGCGATCAAATCACCGCCCAATATCCTCTGCCCAAAGCGGGCCAACAGCAAATGTCCATTCCCAACGATGGTTACTTGATCATTGACCGGGGCAGCCAAATTCCCGCCGGGGTTCTAGCCGTGGGGACCACCGTTAACGTCAACGGGCGATCGGTGCCAGAAGCTTTCAACGCTTTCCCCAACGGCATAGGAGCAGGGCCATTATTGATTGACCAAGGCCGCATTGTCCTCAACGCAGAAGGAGAAGGTTTTTCCAGTGCCTTTCAGCAGCAAAGGGCTTCCCGCAGTGCGATCGCCGTGGACAGAAACGGCAACATTATCCTGGTAGCTAGCCATAACCGGGTGGGGGGAGCCGGGGCTAGCTTGGGGGAATTTGCCCAAATTTTGCAACAGTTGGGGGCGGTCAATGCGTTAAACCTGGATGGGGGCAGTTCCACTTCCCTAGCTCTGGGGGGTCAGTTGTTGGATAGATCGCCAGTGACGGCGGCCCGGGTGAGCAATGCCATTGGGGTTTTTATCCGTTAGACCTGCTTTGATTCTCCCCAAAGGCGATCGCCTGGTAAGTCAGTGGGGGAGATAACAGTACCATTGATTGAGCGTCAGTTAAAATAAGACTTATAACTAAACACTGAGGTAAACACCATGGTTGTTGAACTCCGCAAAACCAATACAAGTCTTTATGAGACCGATTACAATCTTTGGGTTTTAGAAACCGTTGCCAAACTACAAAATAAAGACTTAGATGATCTGGATTGGGAAAATTTAATTGAGGAGGTAGAGGATTTGAGTCGGCGGGATTAAAAAAAGCTCAAAAGTCTTTTGAGATTATTATTTGAACATTTATTAAAATTGTCCTATTGGAAAAGTGAGGGGCAGAAAAGTCGCAATCATTGGGAGGCTGAGATCATTAATTTTCGTCAGTTGATCCAGGATGAATTAGCAGATAGTCCCAGTCTCAAAGTTTATTTGCAAGAAATTTGGCAAGAATGTTACCAGTATGGGCGCAAGATCGCGGCTAAGCGTTCTCAACTTCCCCTCACTACATTTCCAGAAACTCCCATTGCTACCCTTGACCAAATTCTAGATGAAGATTGGTTGCCCTAGGCTCGCCGTTAAGCCCCGCTGTCAGTTAGGCTAGAATTAAGACCAAAATTGCTAAGTTTTTTGAAGGGGCGATCTGCATCTGACTTTTCCGGGTAGGTTAGTAGAGTGTTATTTGGTGATGTAGATTTATGGCTGAAGGGTTAAGAGCTTATTGGTATCAAGGGGTTGATGCTCTCCTGAAGGGCGATGAAGCTTTGGCTCAGGATATTTGGATGTCATCAAGATAATTCTTATTCTTACCAAAGATGAAAATAGCCTTTCTTGATCCTATTGCCTTTGACTATTCTACTAACACTGTCTATACTGCCCCCCTGGGTGGAACTCAATCATCCCTGTGTTATCTAACCAATGAAATTACACGCCTTGGACACGACGTTTTTTTGATTAATAACATATCCTCTCCCACTGTTACTTATGGTGTAGCCTGCTTACCTATAAGTTGTGTCACAAATCAGTTTTGGCAAGCTATTGATATTATAGTTTGTTGCGCCAGTGCCCACTATGGTGAGACCTTAAGACAACTTTGTGGTTCCAACGTGGTAATTATTTTTTGGAATCATCATGCTCATGATCAGCCGGCTGTACAAAGACTGGTCCAAGACAAGGAAAGAGAAGCGTATGATGCTTTTTTTTGTATTAGCAGTTGGCAAGCAGGAAATTTTATAGAAAGATTTGGCATAGAACAAGAGAAAGTCACTATTCTTAGAAATGCAATTGGGTATAACTTTGAATATTTATTTGATTCAGAGCCCTTGGATTTATCGAAAAAAATAACACCAATTACGCTGGCTTACACAAGCACTCCATTTAGAGGTCTTAATCTTCTAGTTGATATTTTTCCAAAAATACGAGAGAAATTTCCTAATGCTGAATTAAAAGTATTTTCTAGTATGAAAGTGTATCAAATGTCTGATGAACAGGACGGTAAAAATTTTGGCGGTTTATATGGAGTTCTTAGTGCCATAGATGGAGTTGAATATGTTGGCTCTCTGTCCCAACCAGAATTAGCTCAAGCACTGAAGAATGTGTCGATTTTGATCTACCCCAACACTTTTCCTGAAACTTCCTGTATTGCAGTTATGGAAGCAATGGTTAGTGGTTGTCATGTTATTACTAGTGATCTAGGAGCTTTACCAGAAACAACCGCAGGATTTGCAACGTTGGTTCCCTTCAACTCAGATTTAGAAGTATATAAACAAGATTTTTTAACGGCGACTATCAAATATATTAAGAATTTTCAATTAGAAAATTTCAAGGATATTGAACAGCAACTAAATAAACAAATTGAACATTATCGACAACACTATACTTGGAAGAACCGTGCTCAAGAATGGATTGAAAAGCTTTATCAAATTAAAGGTTATAGACTATTTAAACAGCAAAAATATGAAATGGCAATTAATACTTACCGGCAAGCTGTTGATGATTTCCCTGAATCTGAAAATTTCTATTTTTACTTAATACTATGTCTAATATTATCCGAACTACCAGAAGAAGCACTATCTATTATCATCAATACAGTTATTAATTCAAATTTTAATAATCCAGATTATTTCTCACAAAGACTCAATGGAATTATACAAAAAGAACTTAGTTTTCTGGCAAACATAAATGAGGGCAAAGATTTAGAGTTAATACAAAGCTTTTTCCAACAGCTAGAGTAAAAAGTGAGGTAATTATCATCAGATTTCCTATTTAAATTTAGATTTCTTGTTTATCTTCTACATTCAAATCAACCAAAGATATGACAGATTTTTTTCATCAAGCCTTTACAAAAATAAAGATAGGGGATTACGAAATAGATGCACCGGAAAAACATTTGCTGCTTAACTTGCTTCCTGTGCAACCTTATCGAGATCAATGTGTAGGGGTTTCGGCAGGTTTCTTTTCTAAAAAATATCCTGATAGTTTGATCATTGATGTTGGCGCAAATATTGGTGACACAGCAGCAATAGTTTCCACCTATTCAAATAATGAATTATTATTGATTGAGTCGAGTGACTATTATTTTGACATATTAGAAGCCAATTCATCAAAATTTAAAAATAATGTTACCTTAAAAAAAATCTTTATTGCTGACGGTAGTCAAGTGTCTGGTTATCTTTATCATTGGGGAGGAACAGCCTATTTTAAAGCAGAAGAAAATGGTGTTAATATAAAGACTGAGAGACTCTGTGATTTAACCAAAAACAAGGTTTGTTTTGTTAAGCTAGACACCGATGGGTTTGACTTTGATATCATTTTGGATAGCGTTAAGTGGTTTTCTCAAGTTAAGCCAGGCATATTATTCGAGAATCAAATTAGAAATGCCCATGACCTGGCCCAAGCAGATTTGGTTTTTGACAAACTGTTTGAAATTGGCTATACGCATTTTATTGTTTGGGATGATCCGGGATTTCATTTACTATCAACTTCTTCAATTAAGGATCTTAAGCAATTAAATAGGTACCTATTTAAAGTTTGGGAAAGAGAGGGCTATAGAACAATATGCAACTATGATGTGCTGTGTATACACGAAAATGATCATGAGATTTATGACTCCCTATGTAAATATTATGAAAATTACTAAACTAGCATTAGGCATTCAAAAAATATTTGGTCTCAAATTTTAATTATCCCGTTTGTCACACTTCTTTGTTTATGGATCCACTTACTCAAATTAAAAATTTAATAGTCTCAAGAAATTATTTAGATGCAATTGCCCATCTAGAGAAAATACTAGAAACAAACTATAATGACCTAACGGCTTGCTTTTATTTGGTGTTGACTTATATTCTATTAGGAGAGCCAGAAAATGCTGAGGCGATATGGTTATCTTTTTTACTAGATAAAAACTCAGAAGAGACTGATTTATATATTGCTCAACTCCGTTCATTTTTGGAAGAACAGTTTTCCGAAAATTTGACCAATGAAAATTTAGAAAATGCTAAAAATATTTATCAAGTATTACAATCACTAAGTTCAGAATACCAAAATACAGAATTGCTAAACGAACTGGAAAAAAAAATTATTGCCTTAGCAGATAATCTAACGACCCGAGGACATCATAATCATGCCGCAGAAGTTTACCAAGAAGCCATAGCGTTGGGAGTAAATGATCCATTTATTTGGTATTCACTAGCACTTAATCATTGGCATTTAGAAGAGTTTGCCGAGTCCGAAAAATACTTAATCAATTCTATATCTAATAATGCATGTAATGGTAAGGTTTTCTACCTTATGGGAAAGGTTTCTGAAAAACTGGGAAAGATAGAATCGGCTATTAAGTATTACAAAAAATCTATTCTTGAGCCATCTTCTCCCCATAACTACTATCTAAGTTTAGCGGATATTTTGATTGACTCTCAAAAATGGACGGAAGCCATAGAAGCTATATCAACAGGACTCAAAAATCTCCCTAATAATGGTTATTTATTAATGAAAATAGGGGAAATATATCAAGGTCAAGGCAACTTAGACCTCGCCAATTACTACTTAGGCTATGGACATTACTATTCAGGGGAGTCCGGCTCTCTTCATACAGCCTTACCATATCTTGAAAAATTCTATCAAAATAATCTATATAACGAGCTTAAAAATTTTCGTTTTTATGAAATGTTAGCAAATGCCTATGCAATGTCTAATTTGACCGAGGAATCTATTTTAATTCTACAAAAAATGATTGAATTGTTTCCTGAGCGAATACTTACTATCAATCGTCTTATCTTATGTTGTTTACCTGTTCTGTACATAAATCCTAAGCAAATACAGGAATGTAGAAAACGTTTTGCAAAACTTCTTGTTAATCTTATTCAGGATACCGATCTTAAAAACCCAGTTCATCAGCAAGATGTCATCCGTAGCTTTTTGGCTAAGACAAATTTTTATTTAGGATATCAAAATAAAAATGATCTTTTATTACAAAAAATGTATGGAAATTATGTTTACCAGGTTTTACAAAAAGCTCTACCACACTGGACAGTCAACATAGAGATATCTCCACCTTACATAATTAGAAAAATAAAAGTTGGTATCGTTTCTTATCGTATGCAAGGCTTGGGCCTACTTTATTTGGGATGGCTAAAATATATTAATAAAAATAAGTTTGAGATTAATACTTATTATTTACTTGATTCTCCTGATGATGATGTTCCTGGCATTAAAGATGATTTCAAGGAATACAGTGATAATTTCACTCCCATTGTTTTAAAATCTAAATCCTTCAATGAATATGCTCAAAAAATCAGGGATGATAACCTTGATGTACTTATTTATCCAGAAATAGGGATGGATCCATTTTTTACTCTTTTCACCAATCTTAGGCTTGCTCCTATTCAGTGTACAACCTGGGCCCATCCCATCACTTCAGGTAGTTTTACTATAGATTACTTTCTCTCCAGTGATTTAATGGAGCCGGAGGACGGAGATAAACATTATTCAGAACAATTGGTTAAACTGCCCAATATTGGTTTTTCTCTTCCACCAGTTCATCCTCCTATCGAAGGCAAATCTCGACTCGATTTTAATCTAAGTGAAGAAAAAATAATATATTTCTGTTCACAATCTCTCTTTAAATACTTACCTCAACATGACTACATTTTTCCGGCCATTGCACAAGTTAGTAAGAAATTTGAATTTGTTTTTCTTGATCCTATGCATGGTCAAGCTGTTACCGATTGTTTTCGAGAACGGCTCAGACTTGCGTTTGAGCAATATGCTCTGGATTATGAAAAATACTGTAAATTTTTGCCAAGGTTAAATAATCTTGATTTTGTTCGCCTTAATACTCTAGCTGATATATTCTTGGACTGTTTGAGCTGGTCAGGTGGGCTCACTACCCGCCACGCCATTGGCTGTGGTCTACCTATAGTCACTTGTCCAGGGAAATTTATGCGTTCGCGTCATTCCTATGGCATGTTGAAAATGATTGGTGTTACCGAGACGATTGCCACTAATGCGGAGCAGTATATTGAAATCGCCGTTAGATTGGGGACTGATTCAATTTGGCGAGAAGAAGTTAACGAAAAAATGGAGTCTAATAAACACAAGCTATTTGATGATCAACTATGTATCTTGTCTCTGGAAAATTTCTTCCAAGATGCTGTTGTGGAATGTTCTCGTCATAATAACAACCTATAAAACTTTCACTGACGTTTTTTGTCTTTATTTAGGGAGGGAAACCGTAATTCGTCCATCTGATTCAATTTTCACTGTGCCTCCTAATTTTTCTATCTCGTCGATTACTCTCTTAACAGTTTTTTCATCAGGTCGATTGGCTAAAACCCCTACCCAAGCGCCAATCCTGGCTTCTTTACTATCAGGTTTTGCTTCTAAAATCCGTAGTGAATTTTCACTAATTCTAACCATTTTTTGCCCTTCCTCATCACCATAAGCTTTTGCCCAGTCAATGGATTGACGATAGGACTCTTTGGCTTCATCGGTGTTTCCTAAAAAGAGCAATTCATTATTACCTTTGGCTCGCCAGAGATAATAAGGCTGGATTTTGGTGATAAATTTCTTAGGCATTTTGGACAATGCCTCTCCCAGAAGTTGGGCGCTGACTTGAGGCTGTCCAGCAAACAAAGACGTGGCCACATCTAGCTTGGAAAGGGCATCGGTAAAAAGTGGATCTTTATCTACCAACACTTGATAGTATTCTGGCAAGAGTCCATATCCAGTCTGATTTCGTACCGGAGTATCACCGAAATATTGAATAAAGCCCAGATAAACCCAGTCAGCGATAATATTATCAAATCCAATGCTTGGAGAACGGTGTAGTAAATTTAGTTGAATGGCTTCATCCTGTGATAGTTTTTCATAGTCTTCTTCAGATAATCGATTTTGGACATTCCCAAGACTCATATTCTGAATTGTAACAATACCAGCAGAGCCAAAAATTATTAGGAACCAAGGAACAATAGAAGAAAGCCAGGATCTGATCTGGATAGAAATCATAGCAATAACAAACAGCAAACGCTTAGGTATCTCAGGTTTTACTAAGAGCAAGGATGTGCGACAGCCGTTAATTTATCGTTTTACTTACACCAAAGGCAATACTTTGTATAGCGTTTAGAGAGAATTGACTAATTAATTTGAACTCCACCGCTACAACTACCTAGGGAGGATGAAGGGGCCGATACGGCTCCCCCAGGGGTTGAACTTTGGCAGAGAATTATTTCATAGGAGCCGTTATTGTAATAAACTCCTTGGGAATAGTTACGGGAAGCATCTAGACCACCACTTCTGGTAACAGCCTGACTGGTACTATAGTTACCTCCAACCGGTGTATTAAGGGGAAGAAGGTCAAAGTAGTTGCCATTGGGATTAACGCCGAGGGAGCTATAATCAGGGGCAAACTGTTGGTGCTCAAAAAAATAAGCCTGTTGCAAGTAACCCACGTTGCTGAGCATTTTGATGCCTTCAGTTTCCTTTGCTTTAGCCACTTGTCTTATCAAAACTGGCCAAGTCATGGCAGACAGAATGCCAATGACCAAAAACACCACCACGAGCTCCAGTATGGTGAACCCCTTGTTCTCAAGCTTCACCTTGGGTTTTTTAAACATGAGCTTAAATTTGGTCAAGAACCAACTTTGTGCAGGGATTCAAAGATTGACTACCCAAAAACCTGTAGGGGGGACGGATTGACTAACGGGAGCAGCCCGATCTTGAACAAGTAGACGAGTAACCGTCCCTGCCCCCAGGCGAAAAAAAGCAACCGATGTTTTGTTGATGACAACCCAAACAATAGCATCGGAAGCAAGGAATCAACTATTAGTTTGGAAAAGCCGTTGTAACCGTGAACTCTCCAGTACTGTCATCGTAGCTCACAGTACCAGTCTGATTAGTGGTTTTTTGTCCCGCTGGATCACTGGCTGTAGCAAGGCTAGTTGCTGCATCAGCATTACCGGCACTCGTAAAGGTGAAAAATTCACCTGTAGCAACCTTTGTATCTAGATCAGCGATACTCGAAGAAAACGTGGGATTTTCAGTACGATACACTTGTTGAGCACGGTTTAAGGCACCTACACCGTTACGTCCTTCGGAGTTACGGGCCTTACCTACTTGGTTCATCAAGTTTGGTAGCGCAATAGCCGCCAGCACACCGATGATAATTACAACAACCAAAAGTTCAATTAAAGTAAAACCTTCGTTTTCTTTCTTCTGGGTCAAGTGGGAGAGCAGTTTGAATTTAAAATTACTAGCCATGATTGTCTTCTTCCTTGTGTAGGGGGAATTAAAATAACTGGTCGGAACCCTTCTAGCTGTAACCTACCCATGGCTTCCCATTTATCTATCACTCTCCCCGAAAATTGTTGCCATAGACCCATAAAGTAGACTGGGAATGCCTCCAAGGTCACAAAAACGCAACTATGACCATCGCTCTCCACGAAGTCATCTATTCAAACAAGTCGCCCAAGCCGAGCATGGAGACTGAGCGTAAATTCCAGGAAACCGATCGCCGTCGCTGCATCGAACAGGTTCATGAAAGCTGGGCCTGTTTCTGAGTCCAGGTAAAAAAATCTTGGCCATAGAGAGCATCACCCATGTTTCATATCTCCTAGCCACTTTTCAATATCAGCCATGGAGTCGAAATCCAAGAGCGCCTCTCCCAAATTTTCTAACTGGACAGTATCCAATTGCCGAATCTGGTGGGTTATTAATTGCGGTAATATCCCAAACCGCCGGGTCAACTGTAGCAAGATTAGGGTTGCCTCTCCTAGTTGTTCTCCTTGCTGAAGTCCTAGTTGCAGACCCCTTTCTAGGCCTTGTTGTTCACCTTTCTGCATCGACTCCGCCACAATACTTTGGTAGCCACTGATTCCCGCATGACTTCCTCCCTAAGGTATAGGTTAATTAAAGACTTTTCAAAATTAATACCAGCCAATAGCCGAAGACAGGCGGCTACATTATTGCGTTCAGCCCTGTCCTCGATTATATCTACCCGCCTCGCCGTAAACCTTCAGGCTTCGAACTTTTTGCCAACACTGTCAACGATAACAAAAACGGCTGATGGAGAAATGACGACGCTTCCACTTCCCACAGCCGAATTATAGTTGATTTAATTGAAAGTAAGACACCGACTAAAGCTAAAAGCGTCTTTGGTAAAGACTTTAGTCATCTCAATCTTATTTGAATTGACTATACTCGATAAGAATGCACGGTTCGCTCAAACTGAAAACGGTCCTCAAATACCAATGGCGATTGGGTTAGTTTCAAATAAATCACCACCTGCTCAATGCCAGAGCCATACTGACGATGGAGCCGTACCCAATAGTCCAGCATCCGCAAAGGCATTGCTGGTTTGGACTGGGGCTCTTTTTGGAACTCTAAATGTAGAATGCGTCCCCGATCCTGCAGAAAAAGTAATGTATCCGCCCGAATCGGCTCCAGCTTCAACTCCGTATTCAACAGTTATAGTCGTTTTTAGTAAGATTGAGGCGGTCAAACTCACCGAAAAGCTTGTCAATAAAGACTTAAGCAGTCCCGAAACTATTTGAAATGACTATACCAGGAATTATCCCCGGAGTTTGGCAATAGCCAGTCCACAAGCGCTTAGGGATCTGCTTCCACCATAAACTTTAGAACGTTGTCAAAACCCATCCTAAACCTTTTCAACTTTGTGATTCAATCATTATCAATCCCCATTCCTCCTGTTCTGCAATCATTCCCATGATCAAATTTTTTGCATCTTCTGGTCTAACAGGAGTTAAATCTGCTGGGTAAAAAGGACGGATTTGCAAGTATCGAGACACTAGACTTTCAACGGTTTGGGGAGAATTCAACAAAGGTGCATAAAAGGCAGTAAGCAAAGTTCTATCTAACCAAGAATTTTGCTCAATAAAAGGAAAACACTGGGACAAGTTCAAAGGAATAAGTTTCTCTTGGTCAAGAATTGCTTGGCGGAAAGGTGCAAAGTTCTTAACACATGGGTGCAAATGAACAACTAAATTTTCTGGCGATTTTTCCGTCCAATTTCTGCTAGATTCTTTGTTCGATGCAATGGCATGGCCACACCAAAAATCAAGTAAGCGTTTATCGGGTTGTACCAACTCATAAAAACATAACTGTTCTTCTCGATCGGCATTTTCCAAGCCCATTGCCAGGTAGGCCGGCAGATTATCAGGTTCCTTAAATAATTTGTGCCAATCCCATTTTTGCCAGTCCACCATGTCCACCAGTGTCAGGCCCGATTGCGCCAAAGCATCAAAGAGCTCCGGTAATGTATAGCCCTTATCATTTTGGAAGAGATGATTCATTAAAATCCACTGATCACTGTCTATTCTTGCCTGGCTAGAAGACCAAGTGGTTGCTTTCAAATTAACTCCATCTCCGAGGGCCGCATAAAACTCTCTAGCAATCCCCAACTCAGTTTCTTCTGGGTTGTCCTCCATTAGTCCCATTCTTTGAAATAGAGTTTGGGCCCGATAATAATTAAATCTTTGATAATAGCTGTGTAGATTGCCCCGAATGATGCCATCAGGTTGCAACACCTGGCCCAACTGCTTTAAGGTCAAAGCTAAATTAGGAAGCAGATAGAGAACATCACTGGCATTGATCAGGTCAAACTTTTGTCCTAACTGCCCCAAATCTTCGATCGCCAGCACGTGGAACTCAGCATCACCAAAGCCATGGTGTTTCAAGCGCTGTTCCGCAATCTTGACCGACTCCGGTGACATATCAATGCCGACAATTTTTGCCCCTGGATTAGCCCAGGCCATTCTCAGTGTCGTCGCCCCTGTGCCACAGGCTACATCTAACAAAATCCGATTTTCTTGATCCTTAATCACCGTTTTATCCCGGCGGTAACGGGGGGTGGCTAAGCAATTTTTGTGCAGTTCTCCAATGTCTTGATTTAAAGGATCTTCGATGGAAATATCTGGATAGGGATAGCTCTCAAACTGTTGGAGTGATTTCTCACGGTAGCTCAGGTCAAAATTTTCCGACATTGGCACTCACAGGACTGGAAACTCAATCAGAATCATATCCCTTCTGTCGGACTTTACACTAAAGACCAATGGGACTCATCGGAGGCACTACGGTTTCGTCGGGGGCTAGCCTTAGTCTGGGGGCAGATTGCGGCAGAAGGCTAGGGCGCTGTAGAGGTGAAAAGCTTTGTCCCAGTTAGTTTCTTCCCGGCGCAGAAAGGGAATGTGGGGATCGATTAGTTTAAGTAATTCCTGAAAATCTAGAGCCGTTTCCGCAAAGGCTTTGAATTCTTTCCAGACTGGTTTGTCAGGTAAATTAGTTTGCCATAGTTGGCTTAGTTGTTGCCATTGTTGGTGGGCAGTGCCCCGTTGCCCTTGGGCGGAGTCACCATTATCTAGGCTGACTCCCTGGGTAAATTCATAAATTTGGTCGCAAAAACGCAGAATCGTTTGGTGTTGGGGTAAATGTAAATCACAAATGCGGGCGTAATCTAAAATTTCAGTTTTGCGCTGGATTTTGCCCCGCACATTCACATCCACACATTCCTCAAAAATGGGCAATAAACCCTCCACCGTTTGACCCACATCTTGCCAAGTAAAGCTAAAACTACCCTCCTCCTGCCGATTAATACGATAGCTAACCGTGACCACCGGAGACAAACTTTCAATGTGAAAAACCGGAAAAACCTTGAGGGCTAAAATGTCAGCCAATGGCACAGAAAAACTGGGAATTTGGGCTGCTTGGCATTGCTGATGGTAATAGTTCAATTCCCCGATCGCCCCGGTGCGATAGAGCCGCCAAGCCCTACTGGGTAACTGTAGACGAGCTGTGTAGGGATCAATTTTCATTATTTCGCCAAACTGTACTGCCTTGGCCTGTTTTTCCGCTGGGGGCAACGGTTCTAACACAAAAATTCCCTGGGATTGGGCCTCAGGAGCCGCCTTAGCTTCCTCAATGGCTGCCTGGTGCTCCGCCAAAGACCTTGCCGCTTCCGCTTGATGGTGGGCTTGGATACGACCCAGACCGGCCCGAATTTTTGACAGTAGTTGGGGACTGTGGCTAATGACCAACAACTGGCGAAATTTTTGCTCCGCTTCGTTTAAATCCCCCCGGGCCTCCGCTAGCCGAGCTTGGTAGTACCCCGTCATGGGATTTTCTGCACCGTCCTCCCCGATCGCCGCCAACAGTTGCTCCGCTGTGGCCAGGTCTTGGCTATGAATGGCATCGGCAATGGCTTTATACATAGGGAAACAGGCCGAAAAATATTAGGCTTCCAACAGGGCATTAATTTGAGCTAGGGCCACGGTGGGGGCCGTCACCGCCCGCAAAATACGCTTACCGAGGGACACCGGCTGAAACCCCTTGGCGATCGCCAGGGAAATTTCGTCATCCGTCCATCCCCCTTCCGGGCCAGTGGCCAAGACAATTTGGGCTGGCAAATTACTCTGTTTCAAGTATGCCCCAAGCATAGGGCTATTTAAACGGGTCACACAGAGCAAAGCCAGGGTTTCTGGCCCCACAACTTCCTCCACAAATTCAGCAAAGGTTAAAGGGGATGCCACTGGCGGTAACCATTGCCGCTCCGACTGTTCCGCCGCTTCCGTGACAATACGTTGCCAACGCTGGAGCTTGTTTTTGCTTGGTTGCAGGAGAGTGCGTTCCGTCAGTAAAGGTTGAAAAGCTGTGGCTCCCAACTCCGTGCAAGGACGAATAATTTCCTCAAACCCACTGCCCTTTGGTAAGGCGATCGCCAACGTGACTGGGATAGGTAATTCATTCCGTTCACTAACCGTTTCTAACAATTGGGCTGTGCCATCATCAACATCATTTAACCGGGCCCGCCATACCCCGCCGCTCCCGTCCAGCACCATGAAACCGTCCCCCATTTGCAGCCGCAATACCCGCTGGAGATAATGACGCTGGGGAGCAGTCAAAATAA
The DNA here is from genome assembly GCF_000478825.2 of Synechocystis sp. PCC 6714. Lineage (NCBI taxonomy): Bacteria > Bacillati > Cyanobacteriota > Cyanophyceae > Synechococcales > Merismopediaceae > Synechocystis > Synechocystis sp. PCC 6714. The sequence goes on from NZ_CP007542.1 coordinate 3,452,686, forward strand.
CCGTGACATCAGTAATTTGCTCTGGGGCAACGACCAAGCGGTAGGCCATAACAAAATAATTGAGGAATTTTTCCTCGGTAAAATCACACCTCAAATGGCGGCGGAGGATAGGACAAATTGTACAATGGGCTTCTGGCATTGCCTCGGCAGGGCAGTGAACCAAGCATTAAGCAAAATTTTATGGCTTTTCGACCCCGCAAACGCTTTGGCCAACATTGGCTGAATCATCAACCAACTTTACAGGCCATTGTGGCGGCGGCAGATATCCAGACCGGCGATCGCCTCTTGGAAATTGGCCCCGGCATGGGGGTGCTAACCAAACAATTATTGGCCACAGGTAATCCAGTGGTGGCGGTGGAGCTAGACCGGGATTTATGTCTTAAATTACGCAAAAAATTAGGGCAAAGGGAAAATTTTCTGCTCTTGGAAGGGGATATATTGAAATTAGATTTAAACGCCTTATTACAAGATTTTTCCCAATTTTCACCCCTCAATAAAGTAGTAGCTAATATTCCCTATAACATCACTAGTCCGATTTTGGAACTACTGTTGGGTACCATCCAAAAACCGAGGGTACCAGGCTTTGAAACCATCGTTTTATTAGTGCAAAAAGAAATTGCCGAACGGTTAACAGCCCAGCTCAGCACCAAAGCCTACGGTGCCCTATCGGTGCGGATGCAATACCTAGCCCGGGTGGATTGGATTGTGGATGTGCCCCCCAAAGCCTTTACGCCGCCCCCTAAAGTCGATTCCGCCGTCATTCGTTTAACTCCCTACCCCGTGGACCAGTTACCAGGCGATCGCCGTTTATTGGATCAACTCCTCCGCTTAGGATTCGCCAATCGCCGTAAAATGTTACGCAATAACCTCAAGGGATTACTCGCTCCAGAACAATTAGCCTCGTTATTAGAACAGTTAGCTTTGCCAGAAACTGCCCGGGCGGAAGATTTGAGCTTAGAGCAATGGTTAGAGTTAACTGAAAATTTAACTAATTCATCGCCGACTTTTTTAACCCCAACCTAATGCATTCCTACACCCTCCATGCCCCGGCCAAAATTAATCTTTTCCTCGAAATTCTTGGCGATCGCCCCGACGGTTTCCACGAGCTGGTGATGGTGTTGCAGAGCATTGCCCTGGGAGATGAAATTACCGTGCGGGCCAATGGTACCGATGATATCCGCCTCAGTTGTGGGGACAGTCCCCTGGCCAACGATGCCACTAATTTGGCCTACCGGGCGGCCCAGTTGATGATCAACCATTTTCCCCAGGCCCATGACAATTACGGTGGCGTAGATATTACCCTGACCAAAAATATTCCCATGGCGGCGGGCTTAGCGGGCGGTTCGGCCGATGCGGCGGCGGTGTTGGTGGGTTTAGACCTGCTCTGGAATTTGGGCTTAACCAGGCCGGAATTGGAACAGTTGGCGACTCAACTGGGGTCCGATATTCCCTTTTGCATTGGCGGTGGCACGGCGATCGCCACGGGGCGGGGGGAAAAGTTAGACCCCTTACCGGACGGGGATTGTTTCTGGGTGGTGCTGGCCAAACATCGTTCCCTGGAAGTTTCTACCCCCTGGGCTTACCAAACTTATCGGCAACAGTTCGGACATAGTTACTTAAACGATGACCAGTCCCAACAGGCCCGGCGCAAAACCATCCATGCGGGGCCCCTCCTCCAGGGCATTCACCACCGCAACCCAGGGCAAATTGCCAGCCATATCCACAACGATTTGGAAAAAGTTGTTCTCCCGGCCCATCAGCCCGTGGCCAAGTTACGCCAGGCATTGCAGTCAGGGGGGGGATTGGGCACCATGATGTCCGGCTCCGGCCCCAGCGTGTTTACCCTTTGCCGAGGGCAGGCAGAAGCGGAACAGGTGCTGGTGATCGCCAAAGAAAAATTAAACGATCCCGACGTGGATTTTTGGTTAACCCACACCATCGGCCACGGGATCCAAATTGTTAATAATTGACCCGGATCAATCAATTGCGGCAGAAATTCCCCCTACATCTGCCCATCCTCCCTGGGGTAGGATAACCTAACAGGGTTTTAACCCCAAATTGACCGCCTTACCTAAACTCAGCATGGATATTAAGCACGGCTTTGTGGACTCCATTGGCCACACCCCCTTGATTCGCCTCAACAGTTTCAGTGACGAAACCGGCTGTGAAATTTTAGGCAAAGCAGAATTTATGAACCCCGGTGGCTCCGTCAAAGACCGGGCGGCCCTGGGCATCATTGAAACCGCTGAAAAAGAAGGGAAACTCAAACCTGGCGGCACGGTGGTGGAAGGCACAGCGGGTAATACGGGCATTGGTCTAGCCCACATCTGCAATGCCAAGGGTTATAAATGTTTAATTGTCATTCCCGACACCCAATCCCAGGAAAAAATTGATTTACTCCGCACCCTGGGGGCCGAGGTAAGAACGGTGCCCGCAGTGCCCTACCGGGATCCCAACAATTATGTCAAACTCTCCGGACGCATTGCCGCAGAATTAGACAACGCCATTTGGGCTAATCAATTTGACAATTTGGCTAACCGTGAAGCCCATTACAACAGTACGGGCCCCGAAATTTGGCAACAAACGGACGGTAAAGTGGATGTGTGGGTAGCGGCCACCGGCACCGGGGGAACCTATGCAGGGGTGGCCCTCTACCTCAAAGAACAGTCTGAAGCGGTGCAATGTGTAGTGGCGGACCCCATGGGCAGTGGCCTCTACAGCTTCATCAAAACCGGAGCCATTAACCCCAGCGGCAATTCCATCACCGAAGGTATTGGCAACAGTCGCATCACCGCCAATATGGAAAATGTGCCCATTGATGATGCGGTGCAAATTGACGACCCAGAAGCATTGCGGGTGGTGTACCAACTTCTACGGCGGGATGGCCTATTCATGGGCGGCTCTGTAGGTATTAATGTGGGAGCAGCCTATCAGCTGGCGAAGAAATTAGGGCCGGGCCATACCATTGTTACTGTACTTTGTGATGGGGGTGCCCGTTACCAGTCCCGCCTTTACAATGCCGAGTGGTTGACCAGTAAGGGCTTAACCGTTCCCAATTAACTATTCCCCTGCTACCCCTTCGTTACGGGCGGCCAACTGCACAGCACCGGCCACGGTGGGAGCCACCCGATTGTCGAAAACCGAAGGAATGATATGTTCCCTGTCCAACGTATTGCCATGGACCAAAGAGGCGATCGCCTTGGCCGCTTCTATGCACATGGTGTTGGTGATGATACTGGCTCGACAGTCAATGGCTCCCCGGAAAACCCCTGGAAAAGCTAGCACGTTGTTAATTTGGTTGGGATAATCACTGCGCCCTGTGGCAATGACCGCCGCATCCTCTTGGATTAATTCCGGTTGAATTTCTGGAATGGGATTGGCCATGGCAAACACGATGGGGTCCTTGGCCATGGACTGCACCATTTCCCTGGTCACCACCCCCGGCGCACTCACCCCTAAAAATACGTCCGCTCCGGCCATGGCATCGGCTAAGGTTCCTGCCGCTGGTACGGCAAAGCTTTGCTTTTTACTGTTTAGATCTGTACGATTTTGGGAAACAATGCCCTTGGAATCGCAAATCCAAATATTGGTGGCCCCCGATTCCTGGAGCAATTCGGCGATCGCCAACCCAGCGGCCCCAGCGCCATTGATGACAATGCGAACGGTAGCCATGGCTTTGCCAACAAATTTGAGGGCATTTAACAAAGCGGCTAGGGTGACAATGGCGGTACCATGCTGGTCATCATGAAAAACAGGAATATTGAGTTCTTTTTTTAGCCGAGCTTCAATTTCAAAGCAACGGGGAGCGGCAATATCTTCCAAATTTACCCCCCCAAACACCGGGGCGATCGCCTTAACCGTGCGGATAATTTCTTCCGTGTCCTGGGTATCCAAACAGATAGGAAAAGCGTCCAGTTGGGCGAACTCCTTGAATAACATGGCCTTGCCTTCCATCACCGGCAGGGCTGCCTCCGGGCCAAGGTTGCCTAACCCCAACACCGCACTGCCATCGGTCACCACCGCCACCGTATTGCTTTTAATGGTGAGGGAATAGACTTTTTCGGGATCTTCGGCGATCGCCCGACAGATGCGCCCCACCCCCGGGGTGTAGGCCATGGCCAAATCCGATTGGGACGTGAGGGGAATACGACTAACAACGCTAATTTTTCCCTGGCGATGCAGATCAAAAGTACGATCAGAAACTTTCAGCAATTTGACATTGTCCAGAGCCTTAACCGCCCCAATAATCTTTTCGGCGTGCTCACTGCTAGAGGCATCCACCGCAATTTCCCGCCGGGTTAACTTGAGATTACTTTCGATCAAAGAAATCTGTCCAAAGCTTCCCCCCGCATCGGCGATCGCCTGGGTAACGCTGGCCAAAGTCCCGGCGTGGTTGGGTAACTCCAAAAGGAGACTGACGCTGTAACTAGGATTGGGGGTAAGGCTAACCATAGGGCGATCGAAAGGGGTTTGAAAAGTAACAATCTAAACAGGCCGTTGAGGCCATGGTCTCTCCTCGATTATGCTTGATCTGTGACCCTTGCTTACCAAGGGTTTGCCCTAGCTGTCAGGGTTTGCCCATCTATAATTTTTTGCCAGCCAGGTTCACCGAGCTAAATTCGGGCTTGGATTAGGGGGTAAAAGGTCCCCCAGGTTTGGGATATTTACAGGGCGAATCCAGACTTTGCAGACGTCCTTCTTCTTAATTTTTATTTTTGTCCGTTGCCTGTTCAATATCCCCATTTATGCAAGATTCCCCCGCCCCTTCCCCTTGGCAATTGATCAAAGAAAATGCCCCACTATTAGTTATTGCTCTGCTGTTAGCTTTGTTACTGCGCTTTTTTGTGGCGGAACCCCGTTATATTCCCTCCGATTCCATGTTGCCCACCCTTGAACAAGGCGATCGCCTGGTGGTGGAAAAAGTCTCATACCATTTCCATCCGCCCCAGGTGGGAGACATCATAGTTTTCCATCCGCCGGAGTTGTTGCAGGTACAGGGCTACAAAGGAGACCAAGCTTTTATTAAACGGGTAATTGCAGTGCCGGGGCAAACGGTGGAAGTTAACAACGGCATTGTTTATCGGGATGGCCAACCTTTGCAGGAAGAGTATATTTTAGAACCGCCCCAATATAATCTGCCCGCAGTGCGGGTGCCCGAAGGTCAGGTTTTCGTTATGGGGGATAACCGCAACAACAGTAACGATTCCCATGTGTGGGGCTTTTTACCCCAGGAAAATATCATTGGCCATGCCCTATTCCGCTTTTTTCCCGCCAGCCGTTGGGGACAGTTAGCCAGCCCTAGTCCATCCCTGGGTTGACCATCCGATTTGCTTGACCTTGTCAATGGCGGCGAGAAAAATCAGCTAAAAGCCCATTAATGCCAAGGATCATGCCTTGGCGATCGCCGTCCGGTCGGCCCACGGTTCGTCAATGGTGTTAGGATCTCCTGAGAAGAAGAAACGTCATACCACATAAGGAAAACACGTTAAATGCAAGAGTTTGACAAGTCCATATCCTTCGACGGACGGGATATAAGACTCAAAATGGGAACCCTAGCCCCGCAAGCAGGGGGTTCAGTCCTCATTCAATCCGGTGATACGGCGGTGTTGGTCACGGCGACCAGAGCTAAAGGAAGAGATGGCATTGATTTTCTCCCCTTAACGGTGGACTACGAAGGAAGACTGTATGCCGCAGGTCGTATTCCGGGAGGTTTTTTAAGGCGGGAAGGGCGACCCCCAGAGAAAGCTACACTGATCAGCCGCCTCATTGACCGTCCTTTGCGGCCCCTTTTTCCCCATTGGTTACGGGATGAGTTACAGGTAATTGCCACTACCCTGTCTATGGATGAGGAAGTTCCCCCCGATGTACTAGCGGTGACCGGGGCTTCCGTGGCGGTAATTCTAGCCCAGATACCCTTCAAAGGCCCCATGGCCGCTGTGCGGGTGGGCTTAGTGGGGGATGATTTTATTATTAATCCCACCTATCGGGAAGTGTACAACGGCGATTTAGACCTAGTGGTAGCCGGCACCCCCGCCGGCATTGTTATGGTGGAAGCCGGGGCCAATCAACTGCCAGAGCAGGACATCATCGAAGCCATCGATTTTGGCTATGAAGCGGTGCAGGACTTGATCAACGCCCAACAGGAATTGATGACGGACCTGGGCATTACCCTTGCTACTTCCGAACCTCCTCCGGTCAATACCGCCGTAGAAAAGTTTATCGAAAGCAGGGCCGCTAAAAAAATCATCACCGTGCTCGGTCAATTTGACCTGGGTAAAGATGGTCGGGATACCGCCCTTGATGAAATTAAAGCCACCGAAGTGGAAGCGGCGATCGCCGAGTTACCGGAAACCGATCCCGTCAAACAAAGCGTGGAAGAAGATCCCAAACTACTAGGTAATCTTTACAAAGCATTGACCAAAAAGTTAATGCGGAAACAGATTGTTGAAGAAGGGGTGCGGGTGGATGGCCGCAAACTCGAACAGGTACGCCCCATTAGTTGTGAAGTGGGCTTTCTGCCCCGGCGAGTCCATGGCAGTGGTTTATTTAACCGGGGTTTAACCCAAGTTCTATCCCTGGCTACCCTTGGTTCCCCCGGCGATGCCCAAGACTTAGCGGACGATCTCCATCCCGAAGACGAAAAACGCTATCTGCACCATTACAACTTTCCCCCCTACTCCGTTGGCGAAGCTCGCCCCATGCGTTCCCCCGGCCGTCGGGAAATTGGCCACGGTGCCCTAGCGGAACGGGCAATTATTCCCGTACTGCCTGCCCAGGAAGACTTTCCCTATGTGGTGCGGGTTGTGTCGGAAGTTCTTTCCTCCAACGGTTCTACCTCCATGGGATCCGTTTGTGGTTCCACCCTTGCTCTGATGGATGCCGGGGTACCGATTAAAAAACCCGTCAGTGGCGCCGCCATGGGTTTAATCAAGGAAGGGGATGAAATTCGCATTCTCACTGATATTCAGGGCATTGAAGATTTCCTTGGGGATATGGACTTCAAGGTGGCCGGAACCGATTCCGGTATTACCGCCCTGCAAATGGATATGAAAATTGATGGTCTGAGCATGGAAGTGGTGTCCAAGGCCATCATGCAAGCTCTTCCCGCCCGGTTCCATATCCTAGACAAAATGTTGGCGACGATCCGGGAACCCCGCCCTGAGTTGTCTCCCTTTGCCCCCCGGTTATTAACCCTGAAAATTGAACCGGAACACATCGGCATGGTCATTGGGCCCGGCGGTAAAACCATTAAGGGCATCACGGAACAAACCAGTTGTAAGATTGACATTGCCGACGACGGCACCGTTACCATTGCTTCCAGTGAAGGGGAACGGGCAGAACGGGCTCGGCAGATGATTTACAACATGACCCGTAAGCTCAACGAAGGGGAAGTTTACCTCGGTCGTGTAACCCGGATCATTCCCATTGGTGCCTTTGTGGAAGTGCTGCCCGGTAAAGAGGGCATGATCCACATTTCCCAGTTAACGGAAGGCCGGGTTGGCAAAGTGGAAGATGAAGTGGGCGTGGGGGATGAGGTCATTGTCAAAGTACGGGAAATTGACAGTAAGGGCCGCTTGAACCTAACCCGCTTGGGCATTCATCCCGATGAAGCGGCGGAAGCCCGTCGTAACGCTAGCCGGAGTTAATTGTTAGTCAACGACCATTAAAACTCTGTATTATTCCCCTAAGGTTCGATATCTTGGGGGATTTTTTGCTCATTTTGCAAATTTCTGGCAAATTCTATGACTTTTCCCAGCAAACATAAACAAATTGGCGTAGCGGTGATTATTAATGACCAAGGTGAAGTATTAATCGATCGCCGTCCGGTGGGAGGTTCCTTTGGGGGATTGTGGGAATTTCCTGGGGGGAAACTGGAGCCGGGGGAAACAGCAGCGGAATGTATTGTCCGGGAGGTACGGGAAGAAATTGCCATTGAGGTAGCGGTGGGGGAATCCCTCATCACCATTGACCATAGCTATCCCCAGGTGCGCCTAACTCTCTACGTCCATCTGTGCCAATATCTTTCGGGGCAACCCCAAACCCTCGCCTGTGAAGAAATTCGCTGGGTGGCGATCGCCGATTTGGCAAAATACAATTTTCCTAAGGCCAATGGAGAGATTATTCAAGCCTTGCGCCAAAAATTTCCCGGTTAATGTTCACCCTGTGGCACGAACTTGACCCTGGGGATTCCTTTATCCAAGTCGGGGAAAGCGTAAATTGAGCAAAATTGATTGGGCATAGTTCAAGAAACTATTTGGCTGGCGGGCCTGGAGCCAAATCCTTCCCTGGCCGGTGAAGCGGCATAGTCTACCCTTACCGCCCCACACATCTCCCCGCAATCGGTCAGTGGCAAGGCCTTCCTGCTTAGTCATTTCGTAATCCAGGGTATCTTCAAAGGCAACGATGTAATCAGGGTTATAGGCTAGGGTGCCATCAATGGGAACCTCCACTAAACCGCCGTAAAGACTAAACCATAAATCCCCCTGGCCCACCAAACGCAATAAAAAACTCTGGCTATCGTTGTAGAAATGCTTCATGCTGACGAAATTGGTATCAATTTTCACCGTCGGCTGACAGGCAAGGAAATTATCTGCCCGTAGATAAAGCCCCTTCTCTATGGTTAAAAAATGGTGACAAATATCCCCCGGCAAAGGAGGAGCTAAATGGAGATGACCAACGTTTTGTTCCGCCGTAAACTGGTTGAGAAATAAGGCATCAATCCCTAGAGCCTTGCGTAAAATATCCAGTAATCCTCCCCGCAACTTATTCACAAAGAGAATGTGACGGTCCATGGCGGTGACCGCGTTAGCATCAACAAAGACAATTTGGCCAGGCTTAAGGGTCAATGCCACGGTGGCGTATAGGCCATGGCCATTGATGCTGTAGGGCAAATTAAACTCATCATCCACTGGACGACCTTGATTCTCCCCCACAACTTCCCGGGGATGGGCAAAGAGATGCTGGGTGTAGTCCTCTTCCAGTTCCTCGTCGGAGTCGACTTGCTCCAGACTTTGTTCGAGTTTTTCTAGGGATTCTTCTTCCATCATGGCGGTGGTGGGCAAGGGAGGGATGGGGCAAGCTTGGTTTAGGATTCCGTTGACTGCGTCGTTTTTGTACTAATTTTTAGTCTGATTGTTAGAATTTTTTTAGCGCAGTTTGAAGTTTTCGGGTTTAAGTTGTCGGCCCACCTCCTGGGCCAAACCTTGGGGTCCATGGCTTTGGCAAATAATGGCACCTGTGCCACTGAATTCGTACAAAATTTCTTGGATCGGCACTAGGCGTCTGGGCCATGGGCGCAACTCCTCATACTGCTTGACTTTAAGACTATTATCAAAGGCCACCACATGGTCAGAATTGACAATTTGTTTACCGTCAACCTCCAGGGTATACATGGCTCCAAAGGCACTGATTAAAATGTCCCCCGTGCCGACCAAACTCAACCATGAATAGGGCTCCTTTTTAACTGTCGATTTATAGCCCATGAAAATGTCCACCTGACTAGCGGACGCCAAATAGGAACTCTGCCGGACAATTAATTTTCTCCCCTCCAACTGATAGTGCCCCAGTTTTCCCACCAGAGCAGGGGCAAGGTAAATTGCACCACCATTTTCCCCCGCTCGGTAATTATTCAAAAAGATGGTTTTAGCTTGGGCTCCTCGACTACTTTGTTTGCCCCCTCCATCACCACTACGACGCACGGAACTCTGCACTGTCATGTCCGGACTCATGGCAATTAAAGAGCCATTTTGAGCCACTAATTCCTCGTTGGCTTCCAAAATGACCTTGGCGATCGCCGTTTGGGGAGAATTGAGAAGTTCAATGTTCATAGGGCAGGTAAAGGGAAAATTAGCGCAGTCGGAGCCGAATAAAACGCCCTAAACTACTCAGACTGCGGGATTGCCAGTAAATGTTACCACTGCCCTGTAGACGGGAACTCAGCCCCCGACCGGATTGCATGTCGCCGATAATGCCCCTGGGAAAATTTACTTTGAGCTTGAGCTTGGGCTGGAAGGCCACCAGATGGGAATGTTCCACCACAAAACTCTGGGGACAGGACAACTGATTGAGGGTGCCGTAGCTACCAAGGAAGACGCGGCCCTTACCCTGGAGTTTCAAACCCAAAAGACCATGGCCTGCCCACCAACTGGATAAACCAAGCCAGTGCACCCCCATATTGACGCCACTGGTATGGGCAATGTGTACCCGGGGGCTGACGACAATGCCATTTTTGGGTAAGTTCAGACGGGTCAAATTTCCCGGCAGAGCCTTACCTAGGGTAAAACTTAACGATTGATCGGTGGGATTATGGATGGCATTGAGCATTAGATTGTCTTTGCCCAATAAAAACCTCGCTAGGGCCCGAAGCCAACCCCCTCCAGCAATCCGGGTAATTACCAACCCCCTGTCCATGCTGATCAAAGAACCAAGGCTAACATAGAGGCGTTCCCTTGGTTTGAGGGTAACAGCCAATACAGAGTTGGGGTAGTGGCGAATTTTGTACAGCACGGATGAGTGGGGAACAACAACGGAGGAACCTAGTTCCATTCTGACTCAATCAGACTAAATCTACTCCAAACCAAGGCAAACCCCACGGACTCTGAATTGACACCCATCCCCCCAAAGGACGAGGATTCTTTGTTCACAGACCCAACTTACCCTGACAGGATTGCTCCAGGCAAAATGGAGGTCGAATCTCCCAAAGCGTTCGGGTCTAAGACCCAAGTTTCTACGTGCTCCAAGGGCCAGGCTTATATCCCATTTTTCTCGGTCAAAAACCCAACACTTCTAACCAAGATATAAAGAGATAAATTGACCAAGTCCACTGTCGCCAGGGGACAATTCTGGGCATACACTAGGGAGCAGTGTGAAACGTGTGAGGATTGGTGCCATGAATTCCTTCTGGGGGAATTTCTGTCAGTATTTGTCAAATTTATCCGAACCTGTGGGGAAATACCGTTACCGACGGCCCCTAATCTTTTGCCTTGCCCTGGGGATGACCAGCACTAGCTTAACGTTGGGTTTGGGTCTTGGGGGAGACGCCACCGCCCAGTATGTTCCGATCGCCACTAGTTCCACCAACCCTTGGCAGTATGCCTCCTTCCCGGTGGAAAATTTCCAGCAATACACTTCTGGGTTTGGCCCCCGCCGGGCCCCCACTCCTGGAGCGAGCACTTTCCATAATGGTCTGGATTTGGCTGCCCCCCTGGGCAGTTATATTCGTAATTGGTGGCATGGCACAGTGGTGGAAATGTCCGATCACACTGGCTGTGGCACCATGGTGCGGATTCAGTCCGGTGCTTGGCAACATACCTACTGCCATTTAATGGGCCAGGTGGAAGTACATCAGGGACAAAGGTATTTAGTCGATCGCCAGGGGGGTATTGTGCTCCAACAGGGGCAACAGGTAATGGCTGGAATGCGGATTGGCCGGGTAGGTATGACGGGGAGAACCACGGGGCCCCATCTCCATTGGGAATTACGCCATAACGGAGTTTTAGTAGATCCAGCCCTGGTGTTACAGGCCATGTACGGGGGAGCAACCTAGCCTAAATGGGCCAGAATGGTCAATGGCCCTGTTTTTCAGTTTTCCCTGCCCATGACCCCAGATTTCCTCCAACAATTGCTCATGGCGATCGCCCGTGGCCACACCAGTGCCCAAGAGGGTTTTGAGCAGCTAAAACATCTCAGCTTCCAGGCGATCGATGATTTTGCCAAAGTGGATCATCAGCGACAACTGCGGACGGGCTTTCCAGAAGTGGTGTGGGGCCCCGGCAAAACGCCAGAACAAATTGAGTACATTATCCAAGCCTTAGCGGTGCATAACCCGGTGGTGCTGGTAACCAGGGTGGAGCCGGAGGTAGCGGATATGCTTGGCGATCGCATTCCTCTGTTGCAGTACTATCCCCAAGCCCGCATTTGTGCTCTGGTGCAAACCCCTTTACAAGTTAAATATGCTGGTACCATTGGCGTTCTCAGTGCGGGTACAGCGGATTTGCCCGTGGCGGAGGAAGCGGCCATCACAGCCAGCCTCTGCGGTTTCCGAGTGGAAAAACTCTGGGACGTGGGGGTGGCCGGCATTCACCGACTGTTGAGCCATCGAGAGTTAATCCAAGCCATGGATGTGTTGATTGTGGTGGCGGGCATGGAAGGGGCCTTGCCTAGTGTGGTGGCGGGGTTAGTGGACTGTCCCGTCATTGGGGTACCCACCAGCGTCGGCTATGGCACCAGTTTCGGCGGCGTTGCCCCCCTGTTAACCATGCTCAATTCCTGTGCGGTGGGGGTAGGGGTGGTCAACATTGATAACGGTTTTGGGGCGGCCATGTTGGCGGGGCAAATTCTCCGCACTGGCGATCGCCTGCAATCAAAATCAACTATGGCCAACGGTGGGCAGGGCAGCTAAAAGTTCTTCTACGCAATGGCGAGCTTTATGGTCTAATTTCGTCCAATCCACTTCCCCTTGGTCGTTAAATAATTCCTGGTCTATTTCCACAGTCAAAACCTGAGCATTCTCTGGCAAGTTATCCCCAAAGGGCTGGGCTTGATAATTGGCAAAGCAGACCTGAAAGCATAAATCCCAAATGTTAACTCCGTAGGTTTGCCCATCATTTTCCAGAATTAACCGATGGCCTGGTATGGGTTCCTGCACCTCCTCGTAACGACTGCGCCAGGGGCAATGTTCCAAACCCTGTCGGAGATGGTCAATGGTGCGAATTAAGGCCGGTTGCATTAAACAATCCGCCTGTTCCCAGGCCTGGACAGTGGCAAATTCAGGTTTCATTGGTTCAATGGATTAAAATGCTTGCCCATAAGGCAACCAGTATTTTAGCTAACCTACTGTTTTTATTTTTTTAACATGGCTAATTCTTTTTCCCCATTCAAAATACCTTTTGCTCCATTTTTACTTTTTTCGGCCATTGCCTGTTCGGTCTATCCCCTGCAAAATGTCGGCGCAGAGCAGATTATTCCCCATCCATATTCAGTGGCTCAAAATTCTTCCAAACCATCGGTAACGGTGGAGAATCTCAGCGGTTTTCAAGGCATTATTACCGCTTTAAATGTCACCCCCGATGGTAAATATTTGGCAGTGGCCACGGCGGACGAACAAATTACCCTGATCAACTTGGCGAACCAAGAGGTTGTTTATGCCCAGAGGAGTCCCGTCAACAATTTTGCTGATTTAGCCATCAGTGCCGATGGTCAATGGTTGGCGATCGCCGCTGGTAATAACATTGATCTGCGCCGGGTTCGGGATGGCATGAGGGTGAAAACCCTATCTGGCCACAGCGACAAGGTCAGTGGCGTGGCCTTTAGTCCCGACGGAGAAAGGGTAGTTAGCGTTAGTGGTGGCGATCGCACCATTCGCATTTGGGAGCGGCAATCGGGCAACTTGTTACAAACCCTCGCTGACAACATTGGCCCCACCACCTCCGTTGTCTTTACCCCCGATGGCAGTCAATTTATCACCGGGGCCATCGGCGATGACCGCACCATTAAATTTTGGGATGCTAATGACTTTCAATTGCTAGGCACTTCCCCTAAACAACCGGGTTTTATCAACGGTTTAGCCGTTACCCCCGATGGCCGAAAACTGGTGGGGGCAGTGCGAAATTTCGTCAAAGCCTGGAATCTAGCCGATGCCAAGGAGTTATTTACCGTCAAAGGCCCCAGCCTAGAAATCAATACCGTTGCCGTTTCCCCCGATAGCCGTTGGGTAGCCACCGCCAATAAAGAGGGAAACATCATGATCTTCGATTTAGTCAACGGCAAACAGGTTACCACCCTGACTGGCCACAAAGGCTGGGTTCTGTCCTTGGCTTTTAGTCCCGAGGGCAACATTCTCTATAGCGGTGCGGAGGATAAAACCGTAAAAATTTGGGACCTTAGTCCACTAACTCGATAGTTTTGAATTTTGAATTTGACTGTAAAAAAACAATGGACATGGTCGACAGGACGTTAACATCCGTGAACAATTTGGTTACAACCTTGTCACGGAATTTGGTGTGAATCACCTTACTCAAAATATGACCGATTTTTGTTTGCTCACCGCCCTGGACATTGCCCAACTAATCCGTACCCGCCAAGTTTCCCCTTTGGAAGTTACCCAGTATTATCTCGACCGCCTGGGGCGCCATAATCGGCTATTGGGCAGTTTTGCCTATGTAGGCCAGGAGTCGGCGATCGCCGATGCTAAGGAAAAAACCGAATATTTAGCGGGAATGGGTAATTCTGAACCTTTGCCACCATTTTTTGGCGTACCCATGGCAGTCAAAGATTTAAACTGTGTGGCCGGTATGCCGGTGAGCTATGGAGTGGCCGCCCTCAGGGAAAATTTAGCCACCTACGATGACGGCGTTGTGGCCAAAATGAAAGCGGCGGGATTCACCATTCTAGGTAAAACCGTTACCTCCCAACTGGGATCATTTCCCTACACGGAACCCCCAGGCTTTTTGCCGGCCCGTAATCCTTGGCATTTAGACCACACTGCGGGGGGATCTAGCGGTGGCAGTGCAGCGGCGGTGGCGGCGGCTTTAGTCCCCATTGCCCAAGGTTCCGACGGGGGGGGATCTGTGAGAACTCCGGCGGCCTGTTGCGGCCTGGTGGGCTTTAAACCGAGTCGGGGTAGGGTGTCCCAAGCTCCGGTGGGGGATTACCAAAGCGGCATTGCCTGCCATGGCCCCCTTAGTTCCTCTGTGTTAGATGCGGCGGCTCTGCTGGATGTGATGGAAGGTTATATAACGGGAGATCCCTATTGGTTGCCCTCCCCCGATCGCCCTTTTTTAGAAACCACAGAGGAAGCCCCTGGTGAGTTGCGCCTAGCCTATGCTTTTTCCCTGCCCCCCTTTACTAGCACCCCAGTCATTCAAGGGGCTGTGACCAAGGCGATCGCCGTTTGTGAAAATTTAGGCCACCAATTGGAAGAGGCCTGTTTTGATGTCACTCGTTTGATTGAACCCTTTGCCCAAATTTGGAAAGCGGGGGTGGGGGCTTCCGGCATTCCTTTGCCTTTGCTGGAGCCGGTTAATCAATGGTTAGGGGAAACCAGCGGCACTGCGGGAGACTATCTACGGGGGGTGAGGGATATGCAGGTCATTTCCCGCCAAATTGTTACTTTTATGGGGCAGTATGACGCTTTAATTCTGCCCGTTTTCAACCACCAACCACCTAAAGTGGGGGAATGGGCCCATTTAGCTCCCCCCAATGTAGTACAGAAGATTATTGAGTGGATTGCCCCCTGTCCCCCCGCCAATGCGGCTGGATTACCGGCGATCGCCATTCCGGTGGGATTTGATGGGCAGGGTTTACCGCTCAGTGTGCAAATTATTGGCAAGCCCGCCGCCGATGCCACAGTGCTAGCATTGGCCTACCAACTGGAGCAACAGTTGCAGTTCAATGTTCCCAGGCAATTACCGCCCCATTTCCCTGGCTAAAGAACTCTCAAGATTGGTTTCAATAATTTAAATTTAATTCCTCCAGAATTGAGGGCTAGGGGGCTTTCAGCAGTTTTCTAAAGCAAGCCGACAAAATGTAACGGCCCTTGGCCGCTGATCAGTTCCACCAATAGGGCAATGAATCCCAACATAGCTAAGCGGCCATTCCACACCTCCGCCGCTGTGGTCAAACCCCATTCCCAGCGTTCCTGGGGATACATTTTCATGTTCTTTTTCGGATGGGGCACCGTTTCAAAGGTACAGGGAGGATCATTGAGGGAATCCAGCACCATCTGGGCCAGGGCATCGATGAAAACCGGATGGGTGTTCAGGGCTGGCACCCGTTGAAAATTATTAATGCCGGCTTCCTCGGCAATTTCCCGGTACTCAATGTCGATCTCTTGCAAGGTTTCAATATGTTCAGAAACAAAACTAATGGGCACCACCAATAAATCGTTTACCCCTTCGGCTCCCAGTTCCTGCAAAGCCTGTTCTGTATAAGGTTTGAGCCACTCCACGGGGCCCACCCGACTTTGATAAGCCAGGGTGTATTGATTGGGACGATCTAAGGTCCGCATAATTAAACGGGTACAGGCCTCAATTTCCGCTTGGTAGGGGTCTCCCGCTTCGTCCACATAACTTTGGGGCACGCCGTGGGCACTGAAAAAAATATGGGCTTGGTCTGGATTGGGAAATTTTTTTAACTCTTCGGCAATTAAGTCCGCCATGGCTTGGAGGTAACCAGGGTGATCGTACCAGGAAGGAATGAGGGTGTAGTCCAACTGCCGCAGACTCGGATCACTGCGCCACATCTCTTCCAAAACCCGGAAGCTAGAACCACTGGTACTAATGGAAAAATGGGGATACAGAGGTAAAATCACCAACCTTTGCAGGCGATCGCCCTTAATTTCTTCAATGGCCTCTTCGGTGAAAGGATGCCAGTAGCGCATGCCAATGTAAACCTTTGCATTCTGGCCGAGACGATCAAGATGAGTCATCAAGGCAGAGGCTTGGGCTTCGGTAATCTGCAGTAAAGGAGAACCACCGCCAATTTCAGCATAGTTAGCCTGGGATTTTTTCGCCCGCAGGGTAGAAATTAGCCATGCCAGGGGTTTCTGCAACCAGGGAAAAGGCAGACGAATAATTTCTGGATCCGCAAACAGGTTAAAAAGGAAGGGGCGTACATCCTCTAACTTCTCCGGTCCGCCAAGATTTAGCAGTAAGACCCCAACACGACCCATAATTGTTAAGTTTAATAGGATAATTTTTCAGTTTCTTTACCAAGTGTAACAATAGATGGCGAAAAGGAAAGAATCCCAGCTTACAAACATCGCCCCAATTTCTTCCTAGGCCATGGCAACTATTTTCCGCACTTGGAGTTATCAATATCCTTGGGTCTATGCTTTGGTTTCCCGCCTCGCTACCTTAAACGTGGGGGGAGAAAAGCGTTTTCACCAATTACCGTTACGGGGTTTAGTAATTTCCCCAGGTCAAAAAGTTTTGGACCTCTGTTGTGGGGGCGGCCAGGCCACTGCCCACTTGGTACAAACTGGAGCCACTGTGGTGGGACTCGATGCTTCCCCCAAAGCCTTGGCCAAGGCAAAAACTAACGTGCCCCAAGCCACCTATGTGCAGGGTTTAGCTGAGGATTTACCCTTTGGGGATCAAGAGTTTGATCTAGTGCATACCAGTGTGGCTTTGCACGAAATGAACCCAGAACAACTAGAGGGCATTATTAGCGGGGTGGAAAGGGTGCTGAAATCTGGGGGCATTTTCACCTTGGTGGATTTGCATCGCCCCAGCAATTGGCTATTTTGGCCCCCTTTGGCTATTTTCATGGGTTTGTTTGAAACGGAAACGGCCTGGCAGTTAATCAACACAGACTTAGTCGCATTACTGGAACAAGCTGGCTTTACCGTTGTCAACCATAGTCTCTATGCCGGGGGCAGTCTACAAGTAATTCAAGCCAGGGCGGATAAAGTTGAAACCAAACTCTAATCTAGCCAGACAAAAGCACCATCGCCTTCTATCACCTCGCCAATGGGATTAGCTACCAACCCTTGGCCCTGGAAAAAGTCGAGGGTAGCTTGGCCTTGGTCGGGGGCAACGATGACGACAAAACCCACGCCGAGGTTAAAGGTTTCCAACATGGCAGTGGGATTAACTTGCCCCTTTTCCGCCAACCAGTTAAATACAGGTAAGGGTTGCCAACTTCCAGCTTTAACTTGAACTGACTGTCCTGGCCCCAAACAGCGGGGTAGATTTTCCGGTAGTCCGCCGCCGGTAATATGGGCCATGCCGTGGACGTTAATGCCCGACTTCAGTAACGCTTGGATGGGTTTGACATAGATCCTGGTAGGTTCTAGGAAGATTTCTCCCAAAGACTTGCGCCCCCACCCGGGTAAACAATCGGACCATTGCCAACCGTTACTGTCGATGATTTTTCGCACCAGACTAAAGCCATTACTGTGGACCCCGGAACTCTCCACGGCGATCGCCACGTCGCCAATTTGTACCTGGGAGCCGTTTAGAAGTTGGGCTTTTTCCACAATGCCCACCGCAAAGCCCGCCGCATCATATTCCCCCGCTCCATAAAAGCCAGGCATTTCCGCCGTTTCTCCCCCCAACAGGGCACAGCCAGATTGCTTACACCCCTCCACAATGCCCGTCACCACATCTGCTAGTTGGGCTGGTTCTAGTTTACCTGTCGCTAAATAGTCGAGAAAATATAGGGGTTCCGCCCCCGTGGTCAGAATATCGTTTACGCACATGGCCACTAAATCAATGCCAATGGTGTGGTGCCGGTCCATGGCCTGGGCAATTTTTAACTTAGTGCCCACCCCATCCGTGCCAGAAACCAGCACCGGTGCTTTGTAACCAGCGGGAATTTCAAACAACCCGGCGAAACCGCCAATGCCCCCGATCACCTCCGGGCGAAAAGTGCTTTCCACCTGCTGCCGAATGCGGCTGACAAATTCCCGTCCCGCTTCCACATCCACACCCGCTTGCCGATAATCCATGTCGTTTTTTGTTTACTGAAACTTAACCAGAGTTAACAATCTCCTGCCCGAATTTTACAAGAGATTGCGGAGAGGTTTGAGGTCGGGGATTCTGGGTTAGGCTCAGCAATAGGAGCCTCTCAGGTATTTTTTATGAACAACCCCAGCAATGAATCCCTCCGCAACGTGGCCATTGTCGGCCCCTATGGCAGTGGCAAAACCACTTTGCTCGAAAGTATTTTGTGGGTTAGTGGCAGTATCACCCGCAAGGGTAGTATTAAAGACGGCAATACGGTGAGTGATAGTAGTCCCGAAGCTAAGGCTCGCCAAATGAGTGTGGAGGTAAGCATTGCAGGCATTGATTACGAAGGTTTGCGCCTAAATTTCCTTGATTGTCCAGGCTCCATCGAATTTGCCCAGGAAACCTATGGGGCTTTGATCGGGGCTGGCACAGCAGTGATCGTCTGTGAGGCCGACGTAAGTCGAGTGATGACCTTAGCCCCTTTGCTTAAGTTTTTGGATGATTGGACCATTCCCCATCTGGTTTTCATTAACAAAATGGAGCGGGCAAAGCAACCCTTTGGAGAAGTGTTGCAGGCGTTAAAAACTGTTTCTTCTCGGCCCCTGATTCCCCAACAATATCCTATTTACCAAGGGGAAGAATTACGGGGCTATATTGATCTGATCACAGAGCAGGCCTATCAATACCACAATGGCAGTGCCGCCGATCCCATTGCTTTACCGCCAGAATTAGCCGGGGCAGAACACAAAGCTCGCCAGGAAATGTTGGAGGCGTTGGCGGATTTTGACGATCGCCTGTTGGAGGAGTTGATGGAGGAGGTGGAACCGGCCCAAGCGGAAATTGAAGCGGACTTCAAACAGGAGTTGGGGGCGGATTTAATTGTACCGGTGGTCATTGGGGTGGCGGAACAGGATTTTGGTGTACGACCATTGCTGGATGTGTTGATCAAAGAGGCTTCTGATCCCAGTGTTACGGCCGATCGCCGGGGTTTAAGCACCGATGGTTCGGGGCCTGTCATTGCCCAGGTGTTGAAAACCTATTTCACTCCCCAGGGTCGGTTATCCCTGGCCCGCATTTGGCAAGGCACATTGCAGGATTCCGATAGTCTTAACGGCCAACGGTTGGGGGGAATTTACCGTTTATTTGGCGGCCAACAAACTCCCGTGCAAACGGCCACTGTGGGGGAAATCGTCGGCTTAGCCCGTTTGGAAAATGTTCGGACTGGCACAACCCTTTCCACCGTAGAAGTGGAACCTTTGCCCTTTGTTGATCCCCTGCCCCCGCTCTATGGCCTGGCGATCGCCCCGGAACAACGCAAGGATGAGGTCAAACTCAGCGCTGCTTTGGCCAAACTAGTGGAAGAAGACCCCTCTTTAACCTGGGAACAGAACAGTGAAACCCAGGAAGTCATCCTTTGGGGCCAGGGGGAAATTCACCTCAAAGTGGCTTTGGAACGGTTGCAAAGACAATATAAACTGCCCATGGTCAGCCAGCAACCCCAAGTTCCCTATAAAGAAACCATCCGTAAAGCCACAGAAATTCACGGCCGTTACAAGCATCAAACTGGTGGCCATGGCGCCTTTGGGGATGTTTATCTCACCATTAAACCGTTGGAGCGGGGAGTCGGCTTTAGCTTTAGCGAAACCATTGTGGGGGGCGTAGTGCCCAAACAGTACATCCCTGGGGTGGAAATGGGGGTCCGGGAATATCTGGAAAAAGGCCCCTTGGGTTACCCGGTGGTGGATTTAGCCGTTACGTTAACCGATGGTTCCTACCACAACGTTGATAGTTCCGAACAGGCCTTTAAACAGGCGGCCCGCCTAGGTATGGCGGAGGGAATGCCCCAATGTAATCCGGTGCTGTTGGAGCCAATTTTGAGCGTTAACGTCACCACCCCAACGGAATTTACTTCCCGGGTGTTGCAATTGGTGAGCGGCCACCGGGGCCAAATTCTCGGCTACGAAGGGCGATCGGACTGGAAAAGTTGGGATCAAGTCACAGCCCATTTACCCCAAGCAGAAATGCAGAATTTCATTATTGAGTTACGTTCCCTCACCCTGGGGGTGGGTACTTTTACTTGGCAATATGATCATCTCCAGGAGGTGCCCGATAGGTTTATGCCCAATCACTAATTCAAGGGCTTGCTCCCAATTCTTGACCCTCTGCACCGAGAGTTATAGTCGTTTCTAGTAAGACTGAGGCAATCAAATTCACCGAAAAGCTTGTCAATAAAGACTTAAGCAGTCTCGAAATTATTTGAAATGACTATAAAGGAACTTCCCCAATGAGCAAAAAGCAAAAGGGCGATCGCCAAATTATCTGCCCCAGATCATTTTTAGGGCAATGACCAACATGGCTCCGCCAAAGATTCGCCCCAGCAATTCATTGGAAATACTGGTGGCCACCCTGGCCCCAAAAAGACTGCCCAGCACAAACCCGACACAAATCAGTACTGCCACTCTGATATCCACATCTCCTTTTTGGTAGTAGGTCCAAGCCGCCGCTATGCCAATGGGGGGAACCATTAGGGCTAGGGTTGTGCCCTGGGCTAGATGTTGGGTAAAACCAAAACCAAACACCAGCACTGGCACAATAATTAGCCCGCCACCAATGCCAATTAAACCGCTAGCAAAGCCGGCCAGTAGACCTAAAACAATGAAACTAACAATGGCCACAAAACTTAGAGACATAGCCGAAAATGTGGAAATTTTTGCTTTCAGTGTAGGGCGGATTTGGGTATATTTCGCCATCCTTCCCCAATGTGAATCTTTAACAATGAGAGCTAGACCTTAGGCTTGGGCGATATTTTCCAAGGCCCAATTAATCCGTTCTTTAACGATCGCCTCTGGTTCTTGCTCTACAAAAGACCGGAGAAAATCCCTTAGGGGTTGGTGATAATGGGGGGCCTGCTTAGCTAAATTTTCCAAACCGGCGATCGCCCCATAGCGCACTACCCATTCTGGATCAGCACAAACTTTGATTAAAGTTTCGTAAATGATTTTTTGTACATTTCCCTGTTCCTCTGGCGGTAAAGTTTGCCAACGGAGAAAACCAAGACCCTTGGCCGCCGCCCGCCGTACACTCAGGGCAAAATCCGTCAAAGCTGCTTCCTGCAAAAGTTCTAACGCCCTTGGATCGCCAATGCCCGCACAGGCCCGGGTGGCCCAGGCCCTGGCCCCATAGTTGTAGCCGTCCATATTGGCCAGTAAATGGGGCATAGCCGCATCCCCGATTTCGATCAGCCCATCCACCGCCGCTACGGCCGCCCCCGGATTGTTGTAACGCAATACCGTGGTCAATGGAGGCACTGCCAATGGCGATCGGGTTGCCGCCAAAGCCCGTACTGCCCCTACCAACTTCTCGGCCGAGTCTGCGGTTTCCACTGCCTGAATTAATTGCTCTATTTCTGGAGCCGTTGCGGTGTTACCCTCCATGGTTTAATCCCTAAAGCCTAAACAGCATCATTCGTGGGAAATGGCGATCGCCGGATTTTCCATCGTTTGATCTAGGGCCGTTTGCAACATGGGCGTACCGGTCACGGAATTGGTGGCCAAGTTGAACAGGGGATTAGCTAAAATGCCAGCCAAAGAAGTTGCGATCAGAGTGGCCACAATGCCCACCTGCAGGGGCCGCATACCAGGTAAATTCCATTGGATAGCGGGATAGTTTTTGATCACATCGGACATTTCTTGGGGTTCCTTGACCACCATCATTTTCACCACCCGGATGTAGTAATAGATGGAAACAACACTGGTGACCAAACCGAGGAGAACCAGGCCGTACAATCCCGACTGCCAACCGGCCCAGAAGATATAGATTTTGCCAAAGAAACCCGCTAGCGGAGGAATACCGCCCAAGGACAACAGACAAATGCTCAAGCCTAGGGTTAACAAGGGGTCTTTGTGGTACAGCCCGGCATAATCGCTGATCTGATCACTGCCGGTGCGGAGGGTAAAGAGGATAATGCAACTAAACGCCCCCAGGTTCATGAACAGATAAATGAGCATGTAGAAAACCATGCTGGCGTAACCGTCTTCACTGCCGGCCACCAAGCCAATCATGACAAAACCAGCTTGGCCAATGGAGGAGTAGGCTAACATCCGTTTCATACTGGTTTGGGCCAGAGCCACCACGTTACCCAGCACCATACTCAACACCGCTAGGGCTGTAAAAATAACGTGCCACTCGTCGGTAATGCCCCCAAAAGCTGTGACCAGCAAGCGAATGGCCACCGCAAAGCCCGCCGCTTTAGAGCCCACGGAAAGGAATGCCACCACGGGGGTGGGAGAACCTTCATACACGTCGGGGGTCCATTGGTGGAAAGGTACGGCGGAAATTTTAAACGCGATGCCGGCAATGACAAATACCAAGGCGATCGCCAAACCAAGGGACTGACCCACAGTGTCGGCGTTGGCTAATTTTTCGGCAATGGATGCCAATTGGGTTTCCCCACCGGACAAACCGTAGAGCAGGGAAAGACCATAGAGAAAAATGGCGGAGCTGGAAGCACCAATGAGCAAATATTTCAACGCCGCTTCATTGGAACGGGGGTCGCGCTTCATATAGCCCGTCATTAGGTAGGAAGAAATACTGAGCATTTCCAGGGAAATGAAAACCATCACCAATTCGTTGGCAGCGGAGAGGAACATGCCCCCCAAAGTAGCTGTGAGTAAAATGGCAATGAATTCCGCCAAGGAAGTCCCCGTTTGTTGGACGTAGCGCACCGACATCAAAATGGTTACGACGGTGGACAGGGCAACGATCGCCCGGAAAATAATGCTGAGGTTATCCCCGTTAAACGCACCAATGAAACCTATGGGGTCAGCCATGGACCAGGACGTGACCAATAATGCCACCGACACCAACAAACCGGCGATCGCCAGGTAGGGCAGGGCCAAGGCAACTTTCCGTCCCCCAATCAAATCCACAATTAGCACGAGGAGTAGAGTAACAATGACAATGCCCTCTGGCAAAATTGTCCCCGCATTGAGTTGCGCTGCAACGTTACTAGAAAAGTCCATAGGTACAACCGAGAAATGCTCACGAATAAGCTTAGCGCAGGTTTGTCGCAAAGGAGAATTACCATCTCTAATGGAACCTATTCCGATTTCCTTGGCTTAAAACGGGGATAAAGGCACTGAATCAGTTTTCCAGGACTTGTTTATCAAGCTGAGGGACTAATGACACCTATCCTGTCCTTGCTCATTAAACTCAGTGGTGTTAGCGGCCAGAAATCGCCAGCGGTAACCGTCGGGTTGAAGTTCCATTTTTAGCACCCCATAAACCCCCATTGCCCGAACTTCACTGTTAGGTTGCAATGTTCTGAAAGGATAAAGGCTTTTCCCGCCGGTGCCAATGACAAACTGGCGAATACCCCGGTCAGTATCCAGTTTAGCCTGGGCATCCTGGGGCGCAAATCTTTCGTACAAGTGGTCGTGGCCCGACAGTATCACTTCCGCTCCGCCATCATAGAGGGTTTGCCAAAGATCAGCCATTTGCCTTTGATTGCCATGGGCACCGGAGGAATAGAGGGGATGGTGCCAATAGGCCAGGGTGCAGGCTTTATTATTTTGGGCTAAATCTTGCTTTAGCCATTGCTGTTGGGGCGATCCCATTTCACAACCGCCAATGTATTTGCAATTGGAATTGAGGGCAATAAAATGCCAATCGCCCTGGTCGTAGCTGTAATAACCCTTTTGGCGATCGCCGGCTAGCTCCCCAAAGTAATCAAAATAATCAGCCGCATTCTTATCGGGGCCATAATATTCGTGGTTTCCAGCAATGGGTCTGCTAATGGGGTCAAATCTGCCCCAGGTGGGTTGATAGGAAGCCTGGTAGTTGGCCAATTCCCCCCGTTCGTACTGATTGTCCCCCAGGGGTAAAACGAGACTAGGATTAGCACTAGCAACCAAATCCGCCGTAGCCGCCATCTGACAACGTTCCTTTGTCCCTAAGCCATTGTTAAAGCCAGGGTCTTCCGGGGCACAGGCAATATCCCCGGCCGCTACAACAACCAACCCAGGGGACCGGCTTTGGCCAGGGGCATCTTTAGCCAGACTAGCCGGAGTTGGACTTTGGTTGAAGTTGGCAACCAGCAAAAAGGCAGTGGTGACTAGGGCCATGAACAACCCGATCACCGGTAGACGGGAAAAACCCATAGGCTATCACAATGGCGGCGACATAGAGGGGTAAAATCATCCCCTACCCGTTAATTTATCAATCGCTCAAAATTAATCGCCCAAAACTAGCGACCCATTTTTTTATCCCGATCCTGCCGACGGCGATCGCGCCATTCCAGGGTGGTGAGGTAGAGAATGCCACCACTAACCAGCACCAGCATCACTAGGGCCGCTAAGAAAAGGGTATTAAGGACAGGAGTTGCTTCCACGGTATCAAAGATTCTTAAACAGCGGGAAATCCAGGTTTTGCCCTAGAAACCGTTGCGACCCCACACCACCATGCTGATGGACCAGGTGAACAGAACTAACACGCTTACCCAACCTAATGTCAAAATGTCCATAGTCTTTTGTTAAATACGCCAATAAAAACAAGCTTTGCCAGCCTTCATCTTACGGCGATCGGGCGAAATTTTAAAGCTTGCCCCGGGGATAAAACCGCCAAGCCCATTTCCCTTGGAACCGTTATTGTTTCCCTTCCTTTTCCTTTCCTCCCTTCGAGCTAGAAACCATGGCCCTGTTCAACCATTACCAGGTGGAAACCCCCGAAAGCGTCGAACTCGAATTCACTTTGGCGGGCATTGGCAATCGTCTCTATGCGGTGCTGATCGACTATGTCTGTCTGGGAAGCGTTATTTTGTTTTTGCTGATTGTTTGGGCGGTGTTGGCCTACAATCTTTCCCTCTACGCTTCCGGGGAATGGCAACTCTGGCTCACCGCTATCCAAATTTTCCTCATTTTTGCGGTTTATGTAGGCTATTTTGTCTTTTTTGAGACCCTCTGGCAGGGGCAAACCCCCGGTAAGCGCAGGGCTAAAATTCGGGTCATCCGTGGAGATGGCCGCCCTGTGGGCCTACAGGAGGCCAGTTTACGGGCCTTGTTTCGCCCCATCGATGATTTTCTTTACATTGGTGCTTTATTAATCATTTTTGGTCGCCAAGAAAAACGCATTGGCGATTTACTGGCAGGGACTTTAGTTATTCGGGAAAGTCGAGATCAAAGAGGCGATCGCCTGAAATTACAACGACCGGAGCAAGCGAAGATTCTCGCCGCTGAGTTGGCACAATGGCCAGGGTTAGAGAGAATTACAGCAGATCATTGGTTAGTCATTCGGGATTATCTCCTCCGTCGGCAGGATTTATTACCCAAAGCCAGGGAACAGGCAGAGAAAAGGTTAGCCAAACAGGTAAAAGATCGATTGCGCCTCATCGCTCCCCTCAACGACAGCGCCCCGGAAATCCTACTGGAAGCGGTGTATCTTGCATGTCAAGACCGCCAAAATGCCCTGATCAAGCCCACGTTTGAGTTGTAAAGTTTTGGGAAATGCCGTAAGACTAGCGATTAGGATTGTAATTCTGCCAACCGGGCCAACACTTCCTCACTGTGGGTAGCGGGTCTAACTCCGAGAAATCTTTCCCGTAGAACACCATCGGGATCGATGAGGTAAGTGTGTCGTAGGGCCATGCCACTTAACCAAGAACCATAGGACTTGATCACTGTGCCGTCCGAGTCCGCCAGCAGGGGAAATTTAAGTCCTTCCGCATCACAAAAAGCTTCGTGGGAATCCAAATCGTCTACGCTCACCCCAATCACTTGGGCATTGAGGGCTTGGTATTTGCTTAAATCCCGTTGAAAACGTTGGGCTTCCAGGGTACAGCCGGGGGTAAAATCCTGGGGATAGAAATACAAAACTACCCATTGTCCTCGGTAATCCGTCAGGCTAACTTCCCCATCTCCGGCGGTGCTGGGCAGGGTAAACAGGGGAGCGGATTGACCCAATTCCGGTTGGGTTCCCCCCAGAGCATAGGTGGGCAAATCCGCTATTCCTAGCCACAAACCCACAGCCAAAAGTAAAGCAACGATGCTTTTTGACCAGGAAAATTTTTTGCTTTTCATGGGGATAGTGTAAATTTGCCCCACCAAGGGAGTGATGGGAGTAAAGGGATAAATTGGTTTACTTATTATTGTTCCACAGCTTTTTCCTGTGGGCAGAATCCTAGGGATATTAACCGATTGACCAATGGACTATTCCACGGTGACGGATTTAGCTAAATTGCGGGGTTGATCCACGTCTAAACCACGGCGGGCGGCAATGTGATAGGACAAAAGTTGCAAAGGAATCACCGCCACAATGGGGGAGAGCATTTCCTCCACGTGGGGCACCAACAATAAATCATCAAACACGGAACGGGCTTGGTTGTCGTCCATGGGGGTGACTCCGATCAACCTGGCATCCCTGGCTTTGGCTTCCTGGGCATTGGAAATTACCTTGTCATGGACCGATCCTGGCATGGCGATCGCCACCACAGGCACCTTGGCATCCAAGAGGGCAATGGGGCCATGTTTCATTTCCCCGGCGGGGTAACCTTCTGCATGGATATAACTAATTTCCTTAAGTTTTAAAGCTCCTTCCAAGGCAATGGGAAAATTAATGCCCCGACCAAGGAAAATAAAATCCTGGGTTTCAGCGAATTCATGGGCGAGGGATTCAATGGCACTGCCCTGTTGTTCCAAAATAGTTTCAATCTGGGCGGGTAATTGCCGTAGACCCACCATAATTTCCTCGATCGCCTCTAGGCTGAGGCTACGTCGCTGAAAGGCAATGTCCAAAGCCAGGAAATAAAAGGCTAGCACCTGGGCCACAAAGGTTTTAGTGGCCGCTACCCCGATTTCAATGCCCGCATGGGTGTTGATAATTTCATTGACCATGGTGGCCAAAGTACTTTCGGGCCGGTTGGTAATGCCCAAAATGAGGGGTTTATAGGCATCTTCCAGGGTTGAACGCCGTTGTTTTTCCATTTCCAACGCCGCCAAAGTATCCGCCGTTTCCCCCGATTGAGTTACCCCAATGGTGAGGGTATGGGGGGTGAGGGGAGGGGCCGCATAGCGAAATTCCGATGCGTAATGCACCGTGGTGGGAATGCCCGCCAATTGTTCCAGTAGATATTTACCCACTAAACCAGCATGCCAACTGGTGCCACAGGCTAGAACTTGAATATTTTGCAGATTTTTGGTCAATTGGGGGTCTAGACCCAGCAGTGCAGGACTATGCTTAGGATTATCGGCGGCCCGCCATTGCTCATCCAGATAAGTAGCTAAACAGGTACGGACAACGGCCGGTTGCTCGTAAATTTCCTTGAGCATAAAGTGCCGAAAACCCTGTTTTTCCACCGTGGTGGCGCTCCAATCCAGGGTACGGGGTAATTTTCTCACCCTTTTCAGGTTAAAGTCGTAAACTTCTACCCCTAGGGGGGTTAAACGGGCAATTTCGCCGTTTTCCAGAGACAATACCGTGGTGGTGTGGGGCACTAGGGCTGTCACATCGGAGGCACAGAAAAATTCCCCCTGGCCAAAGCCTAAAATCAAAGGGGCCTGTTGGCGGGCCACAATTAGCTGTTCAGGGCAATGGGCATCCAGGACGGCGATCGCAAAGGCTCCCTCGAGAAGGTGTACCGCTTTGGCAATGGCAGCCAACAGAGCTTCATCGGGGTCATCGCTGGGCAAATCCTTGAGAATATCGGCAATTAAAATCGGAATTACCTCGGTATCGGTTTCTGAGTAAAACTGATAGCCTTTCTCCTTTAACTGATCCCCGAGGGTCTGATAGTTTTCGATGATGCCATTTTGCACAACGGCAATCCGTTCCTGGTTATCCAAATGGGGATGGGCGTTATGCTCCTCTGGCTTACCGTGGGTGGCCCAGCGGGTGTGGCCAATGCCAAGACGGGAAAAGTTGCTGTGGTTTTCTAGCTTCTCCTTGAGGTTAAACAGTTTGCCTTTGGCCCGCACTGACTCAATTTTGCCTTCGGTGACAGTGGCAATGCCGGCGGAGTCATAGCCCCGGTATTCCAAGCGTTCCAGCCCTTCGATGAGAATATTGACCGCTGTTTGGGTGCCGATGTAACCAACAATGCCACACATGAGGGTTGCCTAAGATAGTTAGGATAATCAAATTGCCCTCCAGTTTAGCTTTTTCTTCCTGGTCAATGGCAAGCTTACAGCGCTTTTATTGGGGATAACAATTGCCCCGGCAATGTAGGCTGATATAGTCGATTTAATTTTTGGGGCAGAGAATTCCACCATGGTGAACGCACAGATTGGCATTATTGGCGGCAGTGGGTTGTATCAGATGGAAGCCCTGAAAAATATTGAGGAAGTGGCCCTAGATACCCCTTTCGGCTCTCCCTCAGACAGTTTCATTGTGGGGGAATTAGCCGGCGTGCAGGTAGCTTTTTTAGCTCGCCATGGCCGGGGCCATCACCTTTTGCCCAGTGAGATTCCCTTCCGGGCCAATATCCATGGCATGAAACAGTTGGGGGTTAAATATTTAATTTCTGCATCGGCCGTGGGTTCTTTGCAAGGGGAAGCAAAACCTTTGGATATGGTCATTCCCGATCAGTTCATTGACCGTACCCGCCAGCGGGTTTCCACCTTTTTTGGGGAGGGCATAGTGGCCCACATTGGCTTTGGTAATCCCATCTGTCCCCAGTTGGCCCAACGTCTTTCTATGGCGATCGCCAGTTTGGAGTTGGAGGGGGTTACACTCCACGACCGAGGCACCTATGTCTGCATGGAAGGGCCAGCCTTTTCTACTATTGCGGAATCAAATTTATATCGCAGTTGGGGCGGTACTGTCATCGGCATGACCAATTTACCGGAAGCAAAATTGGCCCGGGAAGCGGAAATTGCCTATGCCACTTTGGCACTGGTAACAGACTACGACTGTTGGCATCCCGACCATGACCATGTGACGGTGGAAATGGTTATTGGCAATCTGCAAAAAAATGCGGTCAACGCCCAACGGGTGATTGTGGAAACCGTTAAACAATTGGCGGTCAATCCTTTCGAGTCCATTGCCCACAACGCATTGCAGTATGCGGTACTGACCCCCCCGGATAAGTTTCCCCCGGCTACCTACGAAAAGTTATCTTTGCTCTTGGGCAAATATTATCCACCTTCTCCATAAACCTCGGGTTTGAACCTGCCCTGGTCGTGCTTTTTCCCCAACCAGTAGAATGGGGGAATTGACCTTCCACTCGTCTGACTTTTGCCCATGCATCCGGTTGTTAGTTCCGCTGAATATCGTCAACGTCGCGATCGCCTAATGGCCAAGTTGGGCCAGGGGACGGCTATTTTTGCCAGTGCGCCCCAAGCGGTGATGCACAACGATGTGGAATATGTGTTCCGTCAAGATAGTGATTTTTATTATCTAACGGGCTTCAATGAACCGGAGGCGATCGCCGTTTTTGCGCCCCATCACGAAGAACATCAATTTATTTTGTTTGTCCAACCCAAGGATCCGGCCAAGGAAACCTGGACGGGCATTCGCTACGGTGTGGAGGGGGTTCAATCCAGCTTTTGGGCTGACATTGCCTATCCCATTGGGGAATTGGATGAGCATTTACCGAAGTATCTGGAAAAAGCGGACAAAATTTATTACTATCTCGGTCGAGATGAAGCATTAAACCAAACCATCCTCAAACATTGGCAAAGACAATTGGCCGCCTATCCCCGACGGGGCTATGGTCCCCAGGCTTTAGTTAATTCCCAAGGCTTGGTACATCCCCTGCGGCAAGTGAAAAGTGAAACAGAATTAGCCCTTTTACGCCGAGCCTGTGATCTATCGGCGATCGCCCATCAGCGGGCCATGGAATTTGCTCGGCCGGGGCATTACGAATATCAAGTGCAGGCGGAATTGGAAATTATTTTTCGTCGGGAGGGGGGCTTAGGGCCAGCCTATCCTTCCATTGTGGCGGCGGGGAAAAATGCCTGTATTTTGCACTACATCAACAATGATTGCCCTTTACTGGATGGGGATTTACTGCTGATCGATGCCGGTTGTTCCTACGGTTACTATAACGGCGACATCACCCGCACCTTTCCCATCAACGGCAAGTTTAGCCCTGAGCAACGGACCCTCTACGAAATTGTTTTAACTGCCCAGGAAGCGGCGATCGCCAAGGTACAGGCGGGCAGTCCCTACCACGAGTACCATGATGCGGCGGTGTCGGTTATTGTGGACGGGCTCATGGATTTAGGTTTGTTGGTGGGGGATAAGGAGGAAATTATCAAAGGGGAAAAATATAAGCCTTTTTATATGCACCGTACCGGCCATTGGTTGGGGTTAGATGTCCATGATGCCGGGAACTACAAACGGGATAAGGAAACCTGGACAGCGTTGGAGCCAGGCCAGGTGCTCACGGTGGAACCGGGCATTTACATTGCCCCCGATATTAAACCCGTTGAGGGACAGCCGGAAGTGCCAGAGCGATGGCGGGGTATTGGCATTCGCATTGAAGATGATGTACTGGTCACCGCCCAAGGCCCCGATGTGTTAACCAGTGCCGTGCCCAAGGCGATCGCCGACCTGGAAAATCATTAAATTCAGGGCGTGCAACATCCACCGAGAGCTACAACCCCAAAAGCGGAACAGAATATCTTATAGGAAACAAAAATGGTAGTAACAGTACATTTTTTGCCTGACAATGTAAGTACCATTGCTCGGGTAGGGGAACCGATTCTAGACGTGGCGGAAAGGGCTGGCGTGCTCATTCCCACGGGATGTTTGATGGGCTCCTGCCATGCCTGCGAAGTGGAATTAGGGGACGGCACTCCCATTTGCGCTTGCATTAGTGCGGTGCCAGTGGGAGTACAGGAATTGGAAGTCAATCTTTACGATGACCCCACTTGGTAGTTTTTGGGCTTTCTGAAAATATAGTTGATTTAGTTGAAAGTAAGACACTGACCGGAGCTAAAAGCGTCTTTGGTAAAGACCTTGGCCGTCTCAATCTTACTTTGATTGACTATAATTCTTCAGTATTGATTTGTAATAAATGTTGGCCCTACCCACACCAGAGAATTTGTCTTGCCAGATTAAGCATGTCAGACCGGTGAGACCATTGCCTTCTTCGCCGGATTAAATCTCTTCAAAGCGGAGATTGAGGTTAATGGTATCTGGCCCAAGCATGGTTCCTTGAATGACTAACACCACTGTTTTTCCTGCATCTTTGGGGGTCAAGGTCAGCCCAGCAGGGGTGTCAAAGACAATGCTAAAGCCCCAGTCTCCTTGGGTAGTATTGATAGTTCTTTCTGCATAGCCCATTTTGGTCAGAGCATCCTGGTAAAACTTCATTGTGGGAGCCGGTTTACCCTTGGTTTGGAAATTTAATCCCTGTTGTCCATAGGCATTGGCCATAAACATACTACCCACATTACTGGGACTGCCCTGGGGCCGGGGCAATTTCACTAAAATATCAGCGGCGTTAGCTTGGCTGATAAGAAAAGAGTGGGCTTCAACAATGACAGGAGCTTGCTGAACGGCGGTTGTTGGTAGAATCCCTAGTAAGGAGACAAAAGCAGGAAATAATGACATGGTCTTGTATTTTCCAGAAATTAATCCTCAGTATACTTCCTGAAAAGGATGGTCAATGTTAGCTCCACTCAAATGGGAATAATTTGGGGTATGGAACAATTTTTCAAATCCAGTCTAGTGCCACGCCAAAGTCCCTTGCACTGGTATTGCTGAATTGGATTGAGGTTTTTTATAATCGCCAACGGTCACAGTCCACCATTAGCTTTCTTTCTCTTCAACAATTTGTAGATAATTTCTACTTCCCCTGACTTGCATTTTTATGGATAATTTTCCTCCACCGCCAGAATCCTACAATCTGGCCAATGAATTAGCTCGGGAACGTAGCCGAGCCGCCGCGGAAAGAACATTGATGGCATGGATTCGTACTAGTCTTTCCCTCATTAGTTTTGGCGTGGGTATTGATCGGATTGTGGCGGCCATCCATGGAGCTTTTCCCGATGGTAGAAGTGGTTTCCACCTATCCCGTACTCTAGGATTATCCTTTATCGTTATTGGTACCCTGGCGCTATTAGCGGCGGCCATTAACCATCGTCAGGACTTAAAACACATTGAACGGGGAGGTTTCATCTATCAGCCCCGCTTGTCGATTAGTTTTGTCGTGGCGATCGCTTTGGTGGTGGTGGGGGCTTTCGCGTTTCTGGCCATTTCATTTCAAGGCATTTAGAATAAGTTTCCCCAAATATAGAGAACATAAACCTTGTGATGATCCCGGTCACAACTAGGTGATTCTAGCTCAAAACTGAATTGTACTGTTACAGT